>NZ_JAYFUI010000107.1:0-23222 GCF_034961125.1 Pseudomonas machongensis
CACCGTCTGATCTCGAGTTTGGAGTTCTTCAATCTGATGATCTCGTCGCGATCATCGTGATGAATAACCAGCTCAGCTTTTGCAACGTCCACACCCACGATCAATCTGTCTACCTGCATTGCCATGGGCGGTACCTCACGTTATGGTTTCGGGGCTTGAGGGGGTTTCACCAAGAGGCGCTGGCTTGCTTCTATCGTCGCTTGCAAACGATGCATTCTTTATCGGCGCTTTGGTGGAAGGGGTGGGGCGATGTCTCCCACGGTCTGTACTGCTGCGAACAGTCAGAATCGGGCATTTAGTCCCACCACCCCTTCAAGTCTAACCATACAAGCGGGCTTGCCCGCGAAGAATCCACTACTGCTTCAAAGCGGGCGCAACAACCCGAAGCGCTTGCGCAACACCTTGTCCAGCAACCGCTGCGGCAGCAGCCGTGCCATCAACGGCAAGGCGGTGCTGCCATTGCCCAGCCTCACCAGCGCCGGAGTCGGCGTCTTGCGTGTGGCTGCCAGCAATCCCTGGGCGAAGGTCGCCGCTGGGGTCGGCCTGTCCTGCGAGGCGCGAGCCCTGGCCTGCACCTGCTCGCGCAACGGCCACCAGGGCGAATCCGCTGCCAGTACCTGCTCGGCTTCGTGCTGTGCATTGCTGGCGAACTGCGAAGCGATCGCCCCAGGCTGCACTTCCATCACCCGGATCCCGAACGGTGCCAGCTCCAGGCGCAGGGCGTCGCTGAGCGCATGCACGGCGGCCTTCGAGGCACAGTAGGCCCCGGCGAAGGGCGTGACCAGAACCCCGGACACGCTGCCGATGTTCACCACCAGGCCTTTGGAGCGGCGCAGCAGCGGGAACAGGGCGCGGGTCACGCCGACCAGCGAGAAGACATTGGTTTCGAACTGGCGCTGCAGGGCTTCGACGCCGCCGTCGAGCAGCGGGCCCATGGCGCCGTAGCCGGCGTTGTTGATCAGGATGTCGAGTTCTGGCAACTGCTCGGCCAGCAGTGCCAGGGCCTGCGGGTCGTTGACGTCCAGTTGCCGGGCGACGAAGCCTGCGTCGGCGAGGCGCTCGACATCTTCAGCTTTGCGGGCGGTGGCCCAGACCTGGTGGCCGGCATCGCGGAAGGTATCGGCCAGGGCGCGGCCGATGCCGCTGGAACAACCGGTGATAAGAACGGTGGGCATGGTCAGGGTCTGCTGTCAGGTGAGATGTACAGCGTCTGCACCGGCCTCTTCGCGGGCAAGCCCGCTCCCACAGGTACTGCACAATTCCTCAGGCTGTGGGAGCGGCGGTTCGGCGTTCCGACTTGCCCGCGAAAAGGCCGGTGCAGGCGCCCGGTCAATTGGCAAATGTACCTTGCAGGTGCTCGGCACGAAACTCCAGGGTCTGCGCACGATAGCCAGAGCGCAGCGGTGGCAATGGCAGGCAGTCTGTCCATTCGGCACCCGGCTGCAGCTCACCGGGCCCACGATAGCGCGGCGCGGCATAGGTGTTTTCGGCAAGGTTGACCGTATCGCCCGGGGTGTAGGCGGCAACCCGCCAGCGCAGCTCGGTGAGCGGCACCTTGTTGCCGTTCTTCATTCGTACTTGCAGGGCGCGGTCGGCGGGGCATTGATCGGGCGCATAGCTCAGGCGCAGATCGAGACGGGCCAGTTGCGAGGCTTCGCGGCTGTCCTGCCAGACCACGAACAGTGCGACCAGGCCCAGGCCGCACACGGCGGCCATGGAAATCGGCAGGGCCTTGGCCGGGTAGCGCAGTAGCAGGACCAGCCAGGTGAGGATGAGAAAGGCGCCGATGATCATGAGGGTGCAGGCCTTGGTTGGGCGGTTCGATCATCGTAGCGGGAAATGACGCATGGCTCAAAAACGCCATCGCGGAACAAGTCGCAGCGGCGAACCGCCGCTGCGACGTGTTCCGCGATGAAAGCGCTGCCGTTACTGCGCGATGGTCTTCACCGAAACCCCACGTTCGACCGGCGTAGAGGTGCGCCCGTACACATCCTCGAAGCGCTCGATATCATCCTCGCCCAGGTAGCTCCCGGACTGCACTTCGATGATCTCCAGCGGGATCTTGCCCGGATTGCGCAGGCGGTGCACCGAGGCAATCGGGATGTAGGTCGACTGGTTCTCGGTGAGCAGGAACACGTTCTCGTCGCAGGTCACCTCGGCGGTGCCGCTGACCACGATCCAGTGCTCGGCGCGGTGGTGGTGCATCTGCAGCGACAGGCTGGCGCCTGGCTTGACGGTGATGTGCTTGACCTGGAAGCGTCCACCCATGTCCACCGAGTCGTAGGAGCCCCACGGACGGTACACCTCGAGGTGGTTCTGGGTCTCGCTGCGGCCTTGCTGGTCGAGGGTGTTGACCAGTTGCTTGACGCCCTGGACCTTGTCCTTGTGGGCAATCATCATTGCGTCCTTGGTCTCGACCACGACGATGTTCTCAAGGCCGATCACCGATACCAGCTTGCCGTTACCGTGGATCATGCAGTTGTGGCTGTCCTGCACCACCACGTCACCCTTGGTGACGTTGCCGTTGTCGTCCTTCTCGTGCACATCCCACAGCGACGACCAGCAGCCCACGTCGCTCCAGCCGGCCGACAGCGGCACCACGCAGGCGCGCTGGGTCTTTTCCATCACTGCGTAGTCGATGGAGTTGTCCGGGCAGCAGGCGAAGGTGGCTTCGTCGATGCTCAGCACGTCGGCTTCTTCGTCGCTGCGCTCCAGGGCCAGCAGGCAGGTGTCGTAGATGTCCGGGTCGTGCTTTTTCAGCTCTTCGAGGAAGCGGCTGGCGCGGAACAGGAACATGCCGCTGTTCCAGAAGTAACCGCCGGCACGAACGAACTCGTTGGCGCGTTTCTCATCGGGCTTTTCGACGAACTGCGCGACCCGCGCCACACCCTCTGGCAGCAGGGCGTCCTGGCTGGAGCGGATGTAGCCGTAGCCGGTCTCGGGCTTGGTCGCCGGTACGCCGAACAGCACCATCTCGCCGCGCTCGGCCGCCACGGTGGCCAGGGCCAGGGCGCGTTGCAGGGCTTTCTGGTCCTCGATCACGTGGTCGGCGGGCAGCACCAGCATCAGCTCGTCGCGGCCCTCGTTGACCAGTTTCATGGCGGCCATTGCCACCGCTGGCGCGGTGTTGCGCCCGAAGGGCTCCATGAGGATGGCCTGGGTTTCGAGCTTCAGGCCCGCCAACTGCTCCTGGACGATGAACTTGTGGTCCTTGTTGCAGACCACGATGGGGGTATCCATGCCCTCGAACACCAGGCGCTGGAGGGTCTGCTGGAACAGGGTGTGTTCGCCGGTCAACGCCAGGAACTGCTTGGGGAACTGCTTGCGCGACAGAGGCCACAGACGCGAACCGCTACCACCAGAAAGAATTACCGGGATCATCATGTTTCTCCAATAGTCGTTTAGAGGCAGGGGGATCAGTTGCTAGCCACGGGGCGAGTTACCCACACCGGCGACAAGCTGTTGCCGGAACCGGTGACATACAGCACGGCCGCTTCGCCGCGCTCCAGGGCGACGGGCTTGACGTCGCTGACTTTCTTGTTGCCGTCGAACAGGGCCAGGTTGACCTTGACCGGATTGATTTCGCGCTCGCCGCGACCCTTGGCGGCCACCGGCTTGACCACTTCGGTCTTGCCGTCGGCGGTCTTGAGGGTCAGCGACTGGTCGCTGAGGTTCTGCACGCGCACCAGCGCTTTCTGCTTGTTCTTGAACGGCGGCTCCTCGATCAGTTGCGGGTTGCCGCCGTTGTTGTTGACCAGGGTGTAGTACTTGTCCGAGGCCAGCTTGACCGGCACGCTCTTGCCGCCGACCTGGGCGGTGTAGTCGCCGCCAGGCAGGAAGCTGAAGTCGCTGCTGGCCTGGGCACCGACCTGCTTGATCTGGGTATTGCCGACCGAGGCCGCGGTGGGCGCGGAGCTTGCGTTGTACAGGCGCACGAAGGTCGAGCCTTTCGGGGCGCTAGGGCCATAGAGTGCGGCGTCGGCGCCGGCGAAGGCCTGCAGCGATGCCAGGGAAAGGCCGGCCGCGAGGGTGAGGGCTTTGGCGATGGATGGCTTGTGAGTCATGTGCGTGTTCCTCTCTTTCAGTGGTCCGTCCGGTTGGACGAAAGGGCCAGGTTTGCTTCGGATTTACGGGTGTTCTTCAGTTGCGCGATCCACTGCGGATCGAAGCTGCTGAGGTCGTTCTTCATTGGCAGATAGCGCTCGGGGAACTCCCACACCACGACCTGTGGCGGGGTGTTCTTGAAGGCGTCGCTCTGCAGGTACTTGAGCATCGGCAGCAGCGGGCCGTGGCCGTCCTCGGCATAGTTGGCGACGTCGCTGTGCAGCGCCTGTTGCAGGGCTCCGAGGAAGTTCCAGTGCGGGTTGGCGCTATAGCTGGTGCCCACCAGCGCCACCGGGATGGCGCTGTCGGCGAACAGCGCATCGCCGTCGCCGCCCTCGGCTTGCGCCGGGCGAGTGGTGCGCTGCTGCAGGTTGTCCGGGGTTGGCAGCAGGTTGCTGAACAGCGGGTCGAGCGGCAGGAAGTTGGTCAGGTCACCTTTGTATGGCGCAGTCTTGCCCGCCTCGGTGATGTAGGCCTGGGGTTGGCCGTCGAGCAGTTGCTGGCGCTTGACGCCTTCGGCGATGGACTGGGCAACCACTTCGGCGCCCATTGGCGTCCAATGCGTGTCGGTGCGCAGGAATACCTGGCCACGGGCCTTGGCCTGCTCCAGCGGGGCGAGCAGGTCGGGGGCGAACACGTTGGCCTGGCGCGCCTGGGCGTGGAACTGGTTGAACAACTCGCCGTGCAGGCTGGCGGGCGTCTCCTTGCCCAGGTACTCGGCATAGACCCGCGCCTTGGCCGGCACGATCGCCAGCACCAGCTCGATGTTCTGGCGCTGCAGGGTGTCGCGCACGCCGCGGATCAACGCCAGGTTGTCCTGCATCAGTTGGTCGGCGTTGGCGGTGGGGTTGAATTCCTCATCGCTGAACAGCCACTGGTCGCGGCCCAGCACCACACCGGGGCGGCCTTCGTTGAACAGCTTGAAGTCCAGTGCGGCCCAGAGGTTGGTGCCCAGGCGCTTGATCGGGAACTGTTCGTCGTAGTGGGTTTCGGCGGCCTTGGCCAGCTTGCCGTCGAGCAGGGTCATCTGCCCGGTGCGGTTGAAGCTGTCCAGGCCCCCGACCGACCAGGCGCCCAGGCCCACCAGCAGGCCGAGGAACGACAGCGAATAGGTGATGCGAAGTGTGCGGTTCATGTCATCCACCTCAGAACTGGAAGTACAGGAACGGCGAGTAGCTCTGCGCCGAAAGCTTGAGGATCGAGGCCACGAACAGCAGCAGCACCAGGGCGCGGGTCATGACCCGGGTCCAGTCCAGGCTCAGCGTGCCGTCGCCATGCACCTGTGCCGGGATGCGTGGGGCCGCCGGTGGCGTTGCATTGCGGTAGAAGTCGCGCAGGCCGAAGAACGCCAGGGTCAGGTAGGCGACGATCAGCGTGGCCACCTGCAGGCCGGTGAGTTGGGCGCGGTTGAGTTCCGACAGCTGCCACTGGCCGAAGCTGAACATGGCGCCGTACATGCGACCGGCCACTTCGAGGTTTTCGGCGCGGAAGATCACCCAGCCGACGACCACCAGCAGGAAGGTGAAGGCCCATTTGACCGGGTTGAAGCGCTGCGGGTTGGTGTCGATGCCCAGCGCGCGTTCGATCGCCAGCCACATGCCGTGCCAGGCGCCCCAGATGATGTAGGTGAAGTTGGCGCCGTGCCACAGGCCGCCCAGCAGCATGGTCAGGAACAGGTTGCGGTAGGTGGCGAAGGTGCCGCCGCGGTTGCCGCCCAGGGTGATGTACAGGTAGTCGCGCAGCCAGGTCGACAGGCTGATGTGCCAGCGCCGCCAGAACTCGGTGATCGACTGGCTGATGTAGGGCTGCTTGAAGTTCTCCATGAAGCGAAAGCCCATCATCAGGCCCAGGCCGATGGCCATGTCGCTGTAGCCGGAGAAGTCGAAGTACAGCTGCGCGGTGTAGGCCAGCGCGCCCAGCCAGGCATCGCCGGTGGTGGGGTTCTGCAGGGCGAAGCAGTGGTCGGCGACCACCGCCAGGGTGTCGGCGATGAACACTTTCTTGATGAAGCCCTGCATGAAGCGGGTGCAGCCTTCGGAGAACTTGTCCAGGGTGTGGGTGCGGTTGTTGAACTGATCGACCAGGTCCTTGAAGCGCAGCACGGGGCCGGCGATCAGGTGCGGGAAGATCGCCACGAATGCGGCGAAGTCGATCAGGTTGCGCGTTGCCGGGGTGTCGCCGCGGTACACGTCGATGATGTAGCTGATCGACTCGAAGATGTAGAACGAGATACCGATTGGCAGCAGCACGTGGGTGAGGATGAACGGCTCAAGGCCGAACGAGCTGATGATCGCGTTGAGGCTGTCGACGCCGAAGTTGGCGTACTTGAAGTAGCCGAGGATCGCCAGGTCCATGCCCACGCCCAGCAGCAGCCAGCGCTGTGCCGGCTTGGTGCGCACGCCGGCAGCGCCGACTTTCAGACCGATCCAGTAATTCCACAGGGTGACGCCTGCGAACAGCGCCAGGAAGTCTACCCGCCACCAGGCGTAGAAGATGTAGCTGGCCACCAGCAACAGCAGGTTGCGATAGCGGTTCCCGCTCAGGTAGTACAAGCCGAGGAAAACCGGCAAGAACAGGAACAGGAACACGTTGGACGAGAAGACCATCCCGGTTCTCCTTTTTGTTCACAGCATCCGGGGCACAGCGCCCCCCAAACCCCCCACGAAAATGCGGGGGATCACCTTGGTCCCTGTGGGAGCGGGCTTGTCCCGCGATTGCGTCAGTCGATTCGCCGGTGTTGTCCAGTCGGACGCAATCGCGGGACAAGCCCGCTCCCACAGGGGTCACTTCATTTTTTGCTTTCAGCGCTCGGGTCGTAGACCCGTGTCATGTCGCCACCCATGCGGAAGCTGTTGAACGGCTGCATGTCGTGCTTGCGCTTGAGGGTGTCGCCGACGCACTGGTACAGCGCGCACCAGGGTTCGAGCCAGGCGTACTTGCTGTCGACCTTGAGGTCCTTGAGGTCCTGCTTGACCCCGGCGCGCTCGGCGAAGTGCACCGGGTCGCGGGCACCGGCCAGCACGCCTTCGCCCAGACGCTGCAGGGCGAAGTTGTTTTCCTTGCGCAGGTCCACGCCATTGACCTGGGCGAAGCTGGCGATCATCGCCAGCGGCGGCAGGGCGTAGTTGTGGTAGGCCAGCGCGCGCTGGCGACGTTTGATCTCGTTGGGCAGGAAGCCTTGGTCGTCGATCTGGTTGGCGCCGACCTTGAACTCCTTCACTGCCCAGTCGAACAGGTCGCGCCGGTCGGTGGCCACTGCCGTGGCCATCACCGACCAGGCCGCCCAGTAGCTATGGTTGTTGATCTTCTCCAGCGGCAGGTCGCTCCAGTCGCGCACGGTCTGTGTCGCCAGCTTGGCGAGCCATTTCTCGATCAGCTCGGCTTCGGCCTGGTGCGCGGCCAGTGGCTGGGAGTTGGAGAACTTCAAGCGCAGCCACGAGCCGCTCATGCTGCCCAGCGCCCATTTGCGCATGGACTTGCCGGTGTGGTTGAAATCGGTGGACTCCAGCGCATCGGCGCGCGCCCAGGTGCCGAGCCAGGTCAGCACGCAATCGAGCTGGGCCGGGCGACCGTCGCGCATGTACTGGCCGACCATCTTGCTGACGCCCTTCTCCAGGGTGGTGATGTCGGCGGTGGAGTCGCGGAAGGCCTTTTCAGAGGCGACGTTGAGCGTTGCCCGAGCCTTGTCCGAGCCCTCGTACTTGCTGCGAAACTGCAGCGCGCCGGTGTAGGGCTTGGGCGCGGCTTCGCAGGTGAAGTTGCCGTCGCTGGTCTTGAGTTTCTCGATGCCCTCGTAGTAACCCTGCGGGGGCACCAGCGCAGCCTGCGCGGCACCGCCGAACAGGGCCAGCGCGAGCAGGGCGGGGCTGAAGGTTCGCTTCAATGTCGTCATGTTCGCCTCACTGGCCGGCTTGCGCGGTGTTGCGCGCGCTGCCGGCGAAGTTGTTGCGTTTGCAGAGCTTGGCCTCGACTTTCTGGGTGCCGTTTTCCGGGCCCTGGACTTCCAGGGCCAGCAGGTTCTGGCTGGCCCAGTCTTCGTCCTCGCGCATCTGGAAGACGAAGCGTCCGTCGGTGTCGGAGGTCTCGGGTTTTTCGATCTTGATGTCCTCGTGGCGCCCGTTCAGATACCAGAGGGTGGCCTGTAGCACCTTGACCGAGGTGTCCTCGAAACGGATGTCGAGCTGGTGATTGCGGTTGATCAGGTCTTTGATCACGCCACCCTTGCCGTTGACCATCAGCTCGTTCTTGCCCGGCTTGAGCGTGGTGCTGGCGCTCATCTGCGCCGGACGGTTGTCGCAGCCGTCGTCTAGCAGGCCGAGGATCTGCCGCCAGATGGTTTCCTGATCCAGGCGATACAGCGGCGAGAATTCCCAGATCAGGATCTTCGGCGGGTTCTTGTGGAACTCTTCGCTGCCCAGGTACTGGATCATCGAGCCTTCCAGGCCGCCGCCGGGGAAGGCGACGTTGAGTACGTCGGCGCCGATGTACTGTTCCAGAAAGCCCGAGAAGTTGTAGTTCTTGCCACTGTGGCTGGTGCCGACCAGGGTGATCTGCGCGTTGCCCGAATCGCCGAACAGGTCGTCGCCGCCGCTGGCGCCACCCTTGGGTTCGGTGGCGAACTGGTCCATGTACTGCACCGCGTAGCTGGTGCCGCACAGTTGTCCGGCGACGTTGTGCAGGGTGCCGGTCTTGCCCATGCGTCCGGATTTCCGGGTTTCGAATTCCTTGCGTGGAATACCCTCGAAAGCCGGCATTTTGTGCACGGTGTCGGCCACGATCTTCGCTGCGCGCTCGGCGCCGTAGGGCGTCCAGTGCTGGTCGCCGCGGAAGTAGAAGTCCTTGCCCTGGTCGGCGGCGGCGAGCTGCTCGTTGGTCAGGGGCGAGAGGTCGGGCACGTTGTAGCCCATCCGGGCGAAGCGCTGCAGCATCGCCTGGTAGTTGTGCAGGGCTTTCTGGTAGTCGAAGGCAGCCTTCTCTTCGGGCTTGAGCATGTTGCGGTTTACCAGGCCACGGGTCGGCTGGTAGACCACCACCAGCTCCACGCCGCGTTTCTTGAACGCATCGTGCACCTGCTGCAGACGCTTGTAGCCGCCGGGCGTGGTGTCGAACTCGGTGCGCAGGTCTTCGCGGGTACGGAACAGCCAGTCGCCCTGGGCCTGCACCAGGGTGGTGAAGTTCTGCTGGTAGCGGGTGGTGTAGCGGCTGGCGTCGTGGGCTTCGGGGCACAGCTGGCAGCACGGCTCGGCGCTGAAGCTCGGTGGCTGCACGTCGTCGGCGCGCACGCCCTGGCTGATGGCCAGGAGGGCGGCGGACAGGCCGAGCAGTTTCATCAGGTGTGGGGTCATGGTCTGGGCTTCCTTAATCGATCATTTCGGTCTGGCGTTCGACCGGGTCGATCAGCACGGCCTTCTGCTGGCGCACCAGCAGGTCGAGGATTTCGTCCTGGCGCTCGCCGAGCACGCCGTTGAGGCTGATGCCGCTGGACTTGCGCGGGGCGAGCATGGAGACCTTGTACAGCTCCACCGACAGCGGCGAGTCGATCGACAAGGGCCCGGAACCGTTGGCCGCCAGCTCGCCGCCAACCACGATGAGCGACACCTTGGTGTCGAACGGGTCGAGGGCGATGTCGCGGTCGGTGTCAGAGAGGTCCTTGATGTGCCCGTACACCCCGACCAGGCCGTTGGCCATGGCGATGTTTTCGTACAGGCGGATGTTCACGCTGTTGCGTACGCGGATGCCGTGGCGACGGTTGTTGATCAGCTTGTTGCCCCAGATCAGGTTGTCGCCGCTCTCGTAGAGGGTGATGCCGTCGGTGTGGTTGCGGTAGATCTCGTTGTAGGCGATCAGGTTGTTGACGCTGTTACGGTCGATCACCACGCCCGAGAGCTTGTTGTCGTAGCTCTTGTTGTTGATGATCCAGCTGTCGTTGACCTCACGCGAGACGATGATCCCGTGCTTCTTCTTGGTGCCGTACACGGTGTTGCCGGCAATGATCAGGCGGTGCGAGCGGTCGTGCGGGTCGATGCCGTAGACGATGTTGTCGCGGTAGGTCGAGTCCTTGACCACGAAGTCGCTGGTCTCGTAGCAGTAGAAGCCGTACCACATGTCGCTGAACTCCGAGCCGATGATCCAGCCGGTCGGTTCAGGGCGGCCCATCTGCTTGGCCATGTTCGGCGTGTACTGCGAGATGCTCACGCCATACGACTTGGACTTGGCATAGCCGAAGCTGGCCATCTTGCTGTTGACGATGTACGTCTCGGTGCCGCCCCAGCTGAGCAGGAATGGGCGGAATTCCTTGGGCGAACGGAAGGTCGCCGGGCCGTTGGCCTGCTCGCGCCAGCCGGTGACCTGGGTATCGCTGACGAACAGCTTGCCGTCATTGACGATGAACGAGCCGCCCTCCTGGGACAGACGCAGTTCCTTGACCTTGCCGTCGATCTCCAGCACGCCCTTGGGTCCGACCACGATCGGCAGGCGCGCCAGGTACACGCCCGGCGCGGTTTCGCGCAGGTACTGGGCGGGCACCTTCTTGCTCAGTTCGACCAGGTCGACATGCCCGTCATCGACGAAGATCGCCTGGGGGATGCCGTGCTGGCGCTGGACCCACTCGGCGGCCTTGTTGTCGCCGCCGATGAATTCCTTGAGCGACTCTTCCTGGAGCATGCGGCGCACGCTGACCTTGCCCTTGTGGCGGCGGTCTATCTTCTGTTGCACGGCCTGCGCGGTGTAGCCGGAGAGGTCGGGCAGCTTGGGCGGATCCATCTGCAGCGGCTCGATCGGCGCGCTGGCGACGGTGTAGGTCTTGGCCTGTTGCAGCTCCTTGGCGATCACCGCCGGCTGGGCCGCGGCGGCCATGCCGCTGGCCAGCAGTAGGGCGCTGGCGAGCAGGCTGTGGCGAAGGTTCGGGTGCAGGTTCATAACGGTCCTCTCCCGGCCTCAGAAGCGCCAGATCACGTCGACGAAGGCGCGGTGCATGTACGAGTCCGCTTCCTTGCCATAGGCATCGCCGGGCTTGAACACACCGGCGCGCAGGCGTACCAGGGCCGACGGCTCGTCGATCGACTGGCTCAGCGAGGCGGGCAGCAGGCCCTGCTTGAAGTACTTGGTGACCACCACGTCCATCTCCTGGCCCAGGTCCTTCTCGCCGTTGATCAGCGGACGGTTGATGCCATCGTCGTTGACCACCGCGTTGATGCCGCTGGAGCCGATGTTCTGGTTGCCATCGACGCGCCAGAACTTGTGGTAGATGAAGCTTGCGTCGTAGTCGTCGCGCAGTTGCCAGGAGGCGAACAGGGTCGCGGCCTGCAGGTTGCCCAGCTCGCCGCGGAAGGCCTCGCCGAAGCGGTGCACGCGCGAGCGGGTGCCGGTGAAGTTGGAGCGGTTGCTCTCAAGGCCGGTCTGCTCGAAGTTGTTCGAGCCATCGCTGCCGCCACCACCGCTGCCACGGGCGTAGGCCGCGCCGACCTGCCACTGCGGGTCGAGGCGCAGGCGGATACCGAGGTCGGTGGCCCAGGCATTGACGTCGCCGCTCTGTTTGCCGGTGGCGACCTGGTCTTCACCGACCAGCTGGCTGCTGAGGCTGTCGCGATTGCCGGTCAGCCAGGTGACGCTGCCCCAGTAGTTGACGGTGTGGTCGTTGCGCCAGTTGTAGGCGTCGCTGTTGGCCTCAAGGCCCAGCCAGGTGAGGTCGCCGGTGCGGGTCTTGTCGAGGGCATCGACGGTCTCGCCGGGGTTCTTCAGGCTGCCGCTGTCATGGGTATGGTGGGCGCGCAGGCCGACCCAGTGGCCGGGTGTCCACTGCGTGGCGATGTTGCCGTAGATGTGCGTGCGGTCCTTGTCTTCTGGGGCCAGCTCGGTGAGGTCGGTGCGGTATTCGCTGAAGCGTTGGGCGACACCGAGGTCGGCCTTGAGCAGGGTGGTGTCGAAGCTCCAGTTCAGCGCCTCGATGTTGGTGTCGCGCCACATGCCGTCGTCGCTGCGCAGGCGCTGGCGGCCGAAGCGCAGTTGCTCGCCGGGGTAGGGCGTGAAGCCGCTGTAGCCGATCCAGAATTCGCGCAGGGCCAGGTAGCTCTTGTCCGGCTTGCGGCTGTCGTCGCCGGTGTCGACGGCGGTGCCGTCGTCGTTCTGGCGCAGGGTGTCGGTCTCGATGATGTCGGTGGCAGTCACCGCCTGACCCATGGCGAAGGCGCTCCAGTTGCCGCGCTCGCCGTACACCCAGGGACGCAGGTCCAGGCCCAGGCCGTTGACGTCGCCGCCGGAGCGGGTGCCCAGGTCACGGTCGTCCTCGGACTGGCCGGTGATCTTCACGTCCAGGCCGAAGTTCTTCACTGCGGTTTCCGCGGCCAGGGTCGGCAGCGACCACAGCAGGGCGAAGCTCAGGCCGATGCCGGCTTTCACGAAGGGATTGAGCGTCATAGCGAGTCCTCGGCGTCTACGTCTTTCTCGTCTTGCAGGGCGTCCAGGGCCAGTGGGCTGTTGCTGGCCTGGAGCATCCCGGCACGCGCCTTCTTCTCCTGCTCCAGCAGGCGCTGGGCCTGGCTGCGCTGGTCGGGCGTGAGTTGCTGGTCGAGTTGCTGCAGCAGTTCGCTGGACTGCGGCGTCGGGTTGGCCTGGGCAAGCTGGGCGAATACCCAGGCGTTGCCGGTGTTCTGGCGGATGCCGTGGCCTTCGCTGTAGAGCTGGGCCAGGGCGTAGTCGGCACTGAGCTGGCCGCCACGGGCGGCACTGAGCAGGTGGTCCACCGCTTTCTGCGGCTCGACATGGCCCAGGTAGCCGCGGCGGTAGAGCTGGCCGAGGTAATAGTGGGCGCTGATCTCGCCGGCGTCGGCGGCGGCCTGCAGGTGTTGCTCGGCCTTCACGGCATCGGCCGGGACGGTCTTGCCTTCGTAGTAGAGGCGGCCCAGCAACAGTTCGGCGCGGGGCTGCTCGGCTTCGCGGCCCTTGTCGATGTAGGCCATCAGCTGGTCGGTGTCGCCCAGTTCAGGGAAGTCGTAGAGCAGTTGCGCAAGGCTGACCCAGGATGCCGGGTTGGCCGGGGCGACGTGTTCGAGCAGGTCCTTGGCGGTCTTCTCGTCGGTCTGGCCGAGGCTCCGGTCGGCGAGCACGCGGGCGACGCTGTCGACCCGTGTGGCAGGCACCGCATTGCGGGCATAGGCGGCCTTGAGCTGGTCGAGCAGGGCGGCCTGCTGGTCGGGTTGGGCGCGTTTCTGGTAGACGGTGGCCAACTCCACGTAGCAGATGTCGGTGCTGCTCAGCGCGGCCTTGCAGATCTTCTCCACCTCGGCCAGGTGCTGGTCGTAGGTGCCTTGGGTGCGGTACAGCAGCACCTGGGCCAGGCCCGCCTCGGGGTTGCCGGCGGCGCGCCACTGGTCGATCTGCTGCTGGGCGTTGATGTTCGGGAAGCTCTGCGGGTATTGCAGGTAGAGCATCGCCAGCGGGATCAGGGTGTTGCCCTCACCTTGCCTGGCCGCGAGCTTGAGCAGGGTTTCGGCCTCTTCGCGTTCGGCCTGGGTGCTGTCGGGCTTGGCCACCAGCAGGCGGCCCAGGCGTGCCTGGGCACGTGGTGAGGTAGCGGCTGCGGCGCGGTAGGTGGCTTCGGCCTGCTTGAGCTGGGCCGGGTCGCGGGTGCCAACCTGAATGTCGGCCAGGCCGACCTGTGCGTCGCTGTAGCCCAGGTCGGCAAGTGCCTTGTAGTTGGCCTCGGCGGTGGCGGTGTCGCCGCGCTTCAGGGCCTCGTTGGCCAGGCGCTGGTCAGGCAAACCGACGCAGCCGGCCAGGGTGATGGCCAGGACGCAGAGCCCGAGAGCCCTGTGGGAGCGGGCTTGCCCGCGAATGGCCGGGACGTGCGATGAAGGTGTGCCTGCTGGCCCCTTCGCGGGCAAGTCCGCTCCCACGGGGACGCAGGGATAATTGTTCGGCGTCATCGTCCTGTCCCCCTCAGAGCCCGCGGGCCACGGCCTTGTCGATCAGCCAGTTCAGCGAGGGACCGCGGTCGCTGTTCACCGAAGCCGGGCGGCCGGCCAGCTCTGCAGGCAGCGATTCGTCTGGCTTGATCTGCACGCGAATGTCCGAAGCCAGGTTGTCGTTGTCCAGGCTGGCGCTGCCGACGATCACACCGGTGCGCACCTCGTCTTCGCCGGCGATCTGGAAGTTGACCCGGGTGCCCGGCTTGACCTCGTCGAACTGGCGATAGCTGAAGCGCGCCTCGACCATCGGGTTGGTGGTGCGCGGGATCAACTGGTAGACCACCTGGCCCTTGCTGGCGTACTGGCCGTCATCCACCAGCTGGCGGGCGACCACGCAATCACAGGGGCTGGTGAGGGTGCCGGAAAGTTGCTTGCCGAACAGTTCCTCGACCTTGGCTGGCTCCAGTTGCGAGTCGTCCAGATGGCCCTTGAGCAGGTCGAGCATGCTGGTGTTGAAGGTTGCCAGCGGCGCGCCCTTGACCACCTGCGCACCGTTTTCCACCAGGCTCTGCATGCTGCCGTCGCGGGGCATGGTGACGTTGGTGGTCGGTACTGCGACCACACCGGCCTCGGCGTGGCTGACGAAGTACAGGCCGTACAGCGATTTGGCGACGAAACCGAAGGCGGCGATGCCGACCACGAACACGCCCAGGGTGACGGTGACGGCACGCAGTCGACCGAAGGCCGAAAGGCCGGAGCCTGCGTCCTTCTGCTTGCGCGCCTTGGTGAAGTTGTCGCGCTGCAGGGTACTGAGCACATCACCGACGCTGATCAGCTCGCCGGACAGGTGGGAGGTGATGATGTGGCGCAGGGTGGCGATATCGCGCGGTTCCAGGTTCTGGAATTCGACACCGGTGCGGCCGCTTTGCGGATCGCTCGAGCGCACCAGGAACTCGATGTCCATCGACAGCCCCAGGTTGTCGACCACGAACTGCAGGCGACCACGCACGACATCACCGACCGGGAGGGCTTTTTTGGCATGGAACGACAGACCACCGGCGGAGAGGTCGTCGACCTTCACATCCTGCGGCTGGCGCTCGCTGTCCAGGTAGCGCAGCTTGGCCGGGATGCGCACCCGGGCGTGCTGGCGCTGGGCTTCGGACTCATGCACGACGTTGACGTTCACGGCGGTATTCATGGCGATTTGTTCCTGTTGGATCGATCCGGGTTGGGCTCACACGACCATGAACAGCACAGCGACGAAGATGCTGGCGGCCGAGAAGGTCATGGTCCGAGAGGACCAGGTGTTGAACCATTGTTGAAAGCTGGCGAGGTCACGTTTCAGTGCAGTCGGCTGGCGGGTCCAGGACTGCTTGTCGAGGCGGAAGAACACGTAGATCTTCATCAGCGCGCCGACGATCTGGTTGTAATAGAGGATCAGCGGATAGGCCGGGCCGACACTGTGGCCCGAGCACAGCAGCATGATGGTGAGGATCAGGCGGGTGATGCCGATCCACAGCAGGTACACCAGCAGGAACTGCAGGCCGAACTTGAAGCTGGCGATCACCGCCACGGTCAGGCCCAGCAGGCTGGTCCACATCGACACACGCTGGTCGAGCAGCACGATGCTGGTGAACAGCCCCAGGCGCTTGAGGCCCAGGCCCAGGGCGCGGGAGTTCTGCCGCAGGTTGTTGCCATACCAGCGGTACATCAGCTTGCGGCTGGCCTTGACGAAGCTCTTTTCCGGCGGATGCTCGACCGTGTTGATCGCCGCGTCCGGCACGTAGAAGGTGTCGTAGCCCAGGCGCATCAGGCTGAACCAGCTCGACTTGTCGTCGCCGGTGAGGAACTTGAAGCGGCCCAGGCGCCAGTGCATCAGCGAGTCGCTTTCGACGTCGGCGATGAACTCGGGGTTGGTGACCACGCTTGCGCGGAACATCGACATGCGCCCGGTCATGGTCAGCACGCGCTTGGAGAGCGCCATCGAGCACATGTTGATGTGGCGCTGGGCGAAGCGCAGCTTGTGCCACTCGCTCATGATGTAGCCGCCGCGCACTTCGCAGAATTCGTTGGTGGTCAGGCCACCGACATTGGGGTAGAGCTTGAACCAGGGCACGGTCTTGCGAACTACGCCCTCGGCCAGCACGGTGTCGCCGTCGATCACCGCAACCACGGCGTTTTCGTCCGGCAGCATCCGCGAGATGGCACGAAAACCGTAGGCCAGGCCGTCGCGCTTGCCGGTACCGGCGATGCGCACGAAGTCCAGGGCGACGTGCTCGGGCGGGTTGTACTTGGCCCACAGGCTCTTGACCAGCAGCTCGTCGGACTTCTCCACCAGCGAGCAGACCACGGTGGTCGGATAGCCGCATTCGATCGCTTCGCGGATCACCGAGCTGTACACCTGGGCGGTGGTCAGCGCATCGATGCGAAAGCTGGTGACCATCAGGTACACATGAGACGGTTCGGCTGCCTTGCCCAGCTTCTGCACCTTGCGGCGCAGGTAGGGGTAGACCAGGTACAGGAAGATCATGCCGCGGATGAAATGGGTGGCGCCCATGGAGTAGCGCCAGATGCCGACTGCGCCGACCAGGAAGATGAAGTGCTTCGACTGCGAATCGAAGATATCGCTGGGCAGGGCCAGGGCGATCAGCATGAGCAGGCTCATGTAGAGCAGCCATCCGGCGCACTGCAACAGCACTGTCTGGAGCCTTTGCATGTTCAGCATCCGTCGCGAGAATCAGGAGAATGCGGGGCCGACCGGCCCCGCGTCGGGCTGGCTTACCAGCAGATGCCTTCGGTGCGGGTGAGGGTGCTGGTGGGCTTGCTCATGAAGCCGACCAGATCGATCACCTGCTTGCCTTCCGGTGCCTGCTGGGCAAGGGCGCGGAACTGCTCGTCGCGGTTGCCGAGGATGATGATGTCGGCGCCATCGACCACCTTCTGGAAGTCGGCGTTGAGCAGCGACGAGACATGCGGGATCTTCGACTCGATGTAGTCCTTGTTGGCGCCGTGGACACGGGCGTACTCGACGTTCTGGTCGTAGATGTTCAGCTCGTAGCCCTTGCCGATCAGGCGCTCGGCCAGTTCCACCAGCGGGCTTTCGCGCAGGTCGTCGGTGCCGGCCTTGAAGCTCAGGCCGAGCAGGGCGATCTTGCGCTTGTCGTGGCTTTCGATGATGTCGAAGGCGTTCTGCACCTGCGACTCGTTGCTGCGCATCAGCGAGTCGAGCAGCGGCGCCTTCACATCGAGGCTGGCAGCACGGTAGGTGAGGGCGCGCACGTCCTTGGGCAGGCACGAACCGCCGAAGGCGAAGCCTGGGCGCATGTAGTACTGCGACAGGTTCAGGGCCTTGTCCTGGCAGACCACGTCCATCACTTCGCGACCATCGACGCCGACCGCCTTGGCGATGTTGCCGATCTCGTTGGCGAAGGTCACCTTGGTGGCGTGCCAGACGTTGCAGGTGTACTTGATCATCTCGGCCACTTCGATCGGCTTGCGGATGATCGGCGCGTCGAGCTCTTCGTAGATCGCCTGCAGCACGTCGCCGCTGGCGCTGTCCAGTTCGCCGATGACGGTCATCGGAGGCTGGTCGTAGTCCTTGATCGCGGTACTTTCACGCAGGAACTCGGGGTTGACCGCCACGCCGAAATCGACGCCGGCCTTCTTGCCCGAGCAGTCTTCGAGGATCGGGATCACCACGTTCTTCACGGTGCCTGGCAGCACGGTGCTGCGTACCACGATGGTGTGGCGGCGGGTGGTGTCGCGCAGCACGTAGCCAATCTCGCGGCACACCGATTCGATGTATTCCAGGCCCAGGTCGCCGTTCTTCTTGCTCGGGGTGCCGACACAGATCATCGACACGTCGCTGGCGCGGATCGCCTCGGCGAAGTCGGTGGTGCCACGCAGGCGACCATTGGCGATGCCTTGCTGCAGGAGTTGCTCCAGACCCGGCTCGACGATTGGCGACTTGCCCTGGTTGATGAGGTCGATCTTGGTGGTGGACACATCCACACCAATCACTTCATGGCCCCTTGCCGACAGGCAACCTGCACAGACGGCACCCACGTAACCCAAACCAAAGATGCTGATACGCATCGTATTCACCTCGTGTGTTTATCACGCCGGCTCTTTCGAAGAACCGGACCGGGTTGATTGACCTGCTTTTACGGGCGCACGGATCCATGGCGAATTGACACTTCACCGAACGCAGGCATGAATGAATCCGGAGCGCAAACAGTGCTGCGCTCAAAGTTGGCAGTAAAAGGCCAGTTATAAAAAGGCGTGCCCTGAGATGCAGCCGTCTTTATTGCAACGCGTTATCGGGTGCGCTGCTGTGCTTGTTCTTTCAAGTGAATAAATCCTTTGAAATCAACCACTAGGACGATTAGTAAGGGGCGCGGCTCTCCTGCTTTAACAAACCGCTTGGTTATACCGAAGCGGTAGTCGAAGTTATCAGCGCAGGTAGTGAGTACCTGCTACTTGTCATCTGTAAGTCATCTCTCACGTTGCACGCTCGTGATTCGTTACGGGTGCTATGAGCGATCTGCGAAGGGAGAAGTTCCGAGGTGCGTTCAGGGCAGATGAAAGATTTCTAAATATTTTTTCAGTGAGAAATACTTTCATTCTGATAGCACGGATGGGTTTCGCCCCTATATATAAAGGGCGAAATCAAGATGAGATGGTTATATGCCAGTATCGGAAAAATTTTTTCAAAATTCGTCAAAAAACTACGAACGGTCTTATGGCGTTTGGCGATAAGCTCAGTCTTGCCTGTTTTTTGGCGCCGGTAATTTGGCTTTTTGGGCGCGGCTCTCAGCACCGGTGCGGTACCTGTAGGAGCGGGCTTGCCCGCGAAAAGCACACCGCGGTGCCTGGCACGGGCTACGCCCGTGTTCGCGGGCAAGTCGGGACGCCGAACCGCCGCTCCCACAGGTATTGGGCTGGCCTTTAGATTTTGAAAAAGGCAGTTGCCCCTAAAAGCTCCAGGGCTAGTCAGCCGGATGATCGCGCAGGAACACCAGGTGGTCGGGCTTCGATTGTTCGGCGCTGTAGTAGTAGCCTTGCACGTCGAAGCGCTTGAGCTGCTCGGGATCGTTGATGCGCTCCTGGATCACGAAGCGGCTCATCAGGCCACGCGCCTTCTTGGCGTAGAAGCTGATGATCTTGTACTGACCGTTCTTCAAGTCCTTGAAGTCGACGTTGATCACGCGAGCATTCAGCGCATTCTTCTTCACGGCGCTGAAGTACTCGTTGCTGGCCAGGTTCAGCAGCAGGTCATCGCCTTGTTCGGCCAGGGCCTGGTTCAGCCATTCGCTGATGCGCGTGCCCCAGAAGGCGTAGAGGTCCTTGCCGCGTGCGTTCGCGAGCTTGGTGCCCATTTCCAGGCGATAGGGCTGCATCAGGTCCAGCGGGCGCAGCAGGCCATAGAGGCCCGAGAGCATGCGCAGATGTTGCTGGGCATAGCTGAAGTCGTCCTCGCCAAGGGTTTCGGCATCCAGGCCTGTGTATACGTCGCCCTTGAACGCCAGCAGCGCCTGCTTGGCGTTGGCGGGGGTGAAGTCTGGGGTCCAGCTGCCGAAACGCGCGGCATTGAGGCCGGCAAGCTTGTCGGACAGGTGCATCAGCTCGGCGATCTGCGCCGGCGACAGCTCGCGCAGTTGGGTGATCAACGTCTGCGAATCGTCCAGGTACTGCGGCAGGGTATGGCGCTGGGTTACCGGTGGGGTGTCGTAGTCGAGGGTCTTGGCGGGGGAAATCACCGTCAGCATGGGTCGGCTCCTGAAATCGTCGGCGACGATTCTACGGGGCCAGCAGGGCAACGCCAAACTATGGTGACGATAGTCACAGACCATCGCCCGGGCAGGCGCTATAGTGCGCATCATCCATTTAGGGAGAACCGATCGTGCGCATTGCCTTCGCCGTGCTGGCCGGGTTGTTCAGCCTGGCTGTGCAGGCCGCTCCAGCCAATTCCGTCAGCTTCGACCGCAGCCATTGGCCCGAGCAACTCGACAGCCCGGTGCTGTTCGACGTGGCATCGCGCGCGCAGATCCTCTCCTTCGCCCAGGTGCTGCATGAAAGCGAGATGCTCGATGAGCGCGCTCTGGCGGCGCGCCTGGGGCTGCGGCAGATCAACCTGGCGGTGATCCGTTCGGTGCGTGCGCGCATGTGGCAGCGGTTGTGGGAAAACTTCCAGCAGGCCCAGCTCAGTTGCGAGCAGGATGCATCGTTTTGCTATCCGCTGGATTCGATGGCGGATTTGCGTACGCGTTCGGCTACGTTCGCTACAGATGTCGGCGAATTCTACAAAGAATGGGTCGAGCCCAGTCATCAATTCAACGTCCGTTACCTTGACGAGCAATTGCGCAAGGCGGCCTTGTTTCCACAGACCAGCAGCGAGATCGAGCGGTTGTCGAATGGAGAGCGCAGTGGCGATGAACTCAACGACCGGATGTTCCTGCTGACGTTCGTCGGCGGCCCCGGCCCGGTCGGCAGCAACACGGACCTGCTCAGCGATTACCTGCGCCGGCAAAAGCTGGGCGCAGTGTTCTTCGTGCTGGGCAACCGCGTGCAGCAGCGCCGCGACATGGCCCAGGGGGCCAATGTCGCGGCGCTCTACGCTGGACAGTGCGTGGGGATTCAGGGCTGGGAGTATCGCTCCCACGCCCAGTGGCAGGGCTGGCAGGATTCCCTGCGGCGCAGCCAGGCGCAGGTGCAGGGGCTGATGCCCGAGCAGTACGTGCCGCTGTTCCGCCCACCCTATGGGCAGCGCCGCGCCGACGGCGAGGCGTTCATGGCGGCGCAAGGGCTGCAGGTGTCACTGTGGGATATCGACGCCCAGGACGACAGCGCGCTGGATGCCGAGCAGTCGGCCCAGCGGGTGATGACCTTGATGCTGCTATGGCGCAAGGGTGTGATCCAGTTCCACGATACTTTGCCCAAGGCACAGCCGGCGCTGGAATGGCTGTTGCAGCACACGGCGCAGAGCGGGATCGGGTGGGAGGATTGCATGGAGTACGCGCATCTGCGCTAGCTAGAAAATCCAGGGTCCAACAGTGACTGTAGTCCCCCGTCACCGTATCGCCAAGCGCGGTTCGTCATTCGGCAAAATAAACTTCACCGGAGCGTAAAAAGTCTTTTTTCCGTCACGCCTTTTGCGGTATGAAGGAATCAGACAGCCGATTCCTGCAGCACAGGTGGCGTCATCCAGGCCCTCCTTTGCCAGGTGCGCTCCCCGCCCGTAACGACGCGGATACGGGGAGAACGGCGGTCACTCTGCGGTGCAGCGAAGCTGTGCCGTCCTGCTTTCACATAAGGTGACCGAGTATGGATGACCAAGGACGCAACCCTTCCTCCAACCAGCCAATCCTGTATGTGCTCGATACCAACGTCCTGATTCACGATCCCAACGCTTTGCTCAACTTCGAGGAGCACCACGTCGCCATACCGATGACGGTGCTGGAGGAACTCGACAAGCTCAAGACCGGTAAACAGACCATCGCCGCCGAATGCCGCCAGGCCATTCGCCTGATCGACCAGACCCTCGGTGATGCATCACCCAACGATGTCGAACAAGGGGTACCGATCCAGCGTGGCAAGGGCGGGCCGAAGGGCTTCCTGTCAATCCTGATGAGCCCGCGCAACGAACCGAACCGGCTGCTGCCGGAAAACCTCAACGACAACATCATCATCAACCAACTGCTGGAGCTGCGTGCCAGGCGGGCTGACCTGGACGTGGTGCTGGTCACCAAAGACATCAACATGCGCCTGAAGGCGCGCGCTTGTGGCATCGCCGCCGAGGACTACAGCACCGACCAACTGGTCGACGATGTGTCTTTGCTCTCGAAGGGCTACCACTCGGTCACCGGCTCCTTCTGGGACCGGGTCAGCAAGGTCGACACCCGCCAGGAACGGGGCCGCACCTGGCATCGCGTACAACTGATCGACAACTTGCCGGCCGTGCACGTCAATGAGTTCATCATCGACGAGCAGGGCTTCGTCGGCTGGATCAAGGGCATTCGCGAGAACGAGCTGCTATTGCTCGACCTGCACCAGGAGCCGCTGCTGCATCAGGAAGCCTGGGGGCTCAAGCCCCGCGACATCCACCAGAGCCTGGCGCTGTTCGCCCTGCTCGATCCGGACATCCACCTGGTCAATCTCACCGGCGCGGCCGGCTCGGGCAAGACCATCCTGGCATTGGCCGCGGCCATCGAGCAGACCATGGTCAGCAAGCGCTACCGGCGTATCATCGCCACCCGCAGCGTGCAGGGGCTGGACCAGGAGATCGGCTTCCTGCCGGGCACCGAGGCGGAAAAAATGGAGCCCTGGCTGGGCGCCATCACCGACAACCTCGAGGCGTTGCACATGGATGACGAAAGCACCCACGGCAGTGTCGAGTACATCCTCGAACGGGTGCCGCTGCAGTTCAAGTCGCTGAACTACATCCGTGGGCGCAGCTTCCAGCAGAGCCTGATCCTGATCGATGAATGCCAGAACCTCACCCCGCACCAGATGAAGACCATCATCACCCGTGCAGGCTCTGGCTCCAAGGTGGTCTGCCTGGGCAACCTGGCGCAGATCGACACCCCCTACCTGTCCGCGACCAGCTCGGGCCTGACCTACCTGACCGAGCGCTTCAAGGACTTCCCCCATGGCGTGCACATCACCCTGCAGGGTGTGCCGCGTTCGGTACTGGCCGAGTACGCCGAGTCGCATCTGTAGACCCGGCTGGCTCATTCGCGGACAAGCCCGTCTCCACACGGTTGTGGAGGCGGGCTTGCGCTGTGATGAGGCCGAACCTGTCGACACATTCCCCTGCGCAAAGCTGACCCACGGGTTTACACTCTGCTTTCCCTTCACAGGAGCAGAGCAGTGCTGACTCATCTCGATTCCCAGGGGCGCGCCAACATGGTCGACGTCACTGAAAAGGCCGTGACCGCACGCGAGGCGATCGCCGAGGCGCGGGTACGCATGTTGCCCGCCACGCTGCGCATGATCGTCGACGGCGAGCACCCCAAGGGCGATGTGTTCGCCGTGGCGCGCATCGCCGGTATCCAGGCGGCGAAGAAGACCAGCGACCTGATCCCGCTGTGCCATCCGCTGATGCTCACCAGCGTCAAGGTCGAGCTGGCTGCCGAAGGCGAAGATGTGGTGCATATCGTTGCCCGCTGCAAGCTGGCCGGGCAGACCGGTGTCGAGATGGAGGCCCTGACCGCC
>NZ_JAYFUI010000108.1:0-25459 GCF_034961125.1 Pseudomonas machongensis
GGCGGTGCTGCACTACTACATGCGTTTCGTTCCCGGCGCCAGCGAAGACGGCGTGGTGCGTTTTCTGCTCACCGCGGCCGCCATCGGCATCCTCTACAAGGAGAACGCCTCGATTTCCGGCGCCGAGGTCGGCTGCCAGGGCGAAGTGGGGGTGGCCTGCTCGATGGCGGCGGGCGCCCTCTGCGAAGTCATGGGCGGTACCCCGCAACAGGTGGAGAACGCCGCCGAGATCGGCATGGAACACAACCTGGGCCTGACCTGTGACCCGATCGGTGGGCTGGTCCAGGTGCCCTGCATCGAGCGCAACGCCATGGGCTCGGTCAAGGCGATCAATGCGGTGCGCATGGCCCTGCGCGGCGACGGGCAGCACTTCGTCTCGCTCGACAAGGTCATCCGCACCATGCGCCAGACCGGCGCCGACATGAAAAGCAAGTACAAGGAGACCGCCCGCGGCGGTCTGGCCGTCAACATCATCGAATGTTGACCCGAACAAAAACCAAGGAGTTACCGATGTCCGATACGTTGCTCAAGACCCCGCTGCACGCCCTTCACCTGGAGCTGGGCGCGCGCATGGTGCCGTTCGCAGGCTTCGACATGCCCGTGCAGTATCCGCTGGGTGTGCTCAAGGAACACCTGCACACCCGCGAGCAGGCCGGCCTGTTCGATGTGTCGCACATGGGCCAGATCGTGCTGCGTGGCAGCGACGCGGCCAAGGCTTTGGAAAGCCTGGTGCCAGTAGACATCATCGACCTGCCGGTGGGCATGCAGCGCTACGCCATGTTCACCAATGAGCAAGGAGGCATCCTCGACGACCTGATGGTGGCCAACCTGGGTGACGACACACTGTTCCTGGTGGTCAATGCCGCCTGCAAGGATCAGGACCTGGCTCACCTGCAAAAGCACATCGGCCAGCACTGCGAGATCCAGCCTTTGTTCGAGGAGCGCGCCCTGCTCGCCTTGCAGGGCCCGGCTGCGGTCAAGGTGTTGGAACGCCTGGCGCCGGAAGTGGCCGGCATGACCTTCATGCAGTTCCGCCCGTTGCAGTTGCAGGGTGAGGACTGCTTCGTCAGCCGCTCGGGCTACACCGGCGAGGACGGTTACGAAATCTCGGTACCGGCCACTGCTGCCGAAGCTCTGGCGCGACGCCTGCTGGCCGAGCCTGAGGTGCAGCCAATCGGCCTGGGTGCCCGCGACTCGCTGCGCCTGGAAGCCGGCCTGTGCCTGTACGGCCACGACATGGACACCGAGACTACGCCGATCGAGGCCAGCCTGTTGTGGGCGATCTCCAAGGTTCGTCGCGCCGACGGAGCACGGGCCGGTGGTTTCCCGGGCGCCACCCGCGTATTTGCCCAACAGCAGCAGGGCGTGAGCCGCAAACGCGTGGGCCTGCTGCCACAGGAACGCACGCCGGTTCGCGAGGGCGCCGAAATTGTCGATGCGCACGGCACGCCGGTCGGCAAGGTGTGCAGCGGTGGTTTCGGCCCGACCCTCGGCGCACCCGTGGCAATGGGGTATGTCGATAACGAACATGCCGCGCTGGAAACGCCGTTGTTTGCGGTCGTGCGCGGCAAACAAGTTGCCCTGAAAGTCAGCAAAATGCCTTTCGTGGCGCAACGTTACTACCGAGGTTGAAAGCAATCTCACAACAGCGCGCTTATTCGATTACGAACCTGCGCAATAACTTTTGAACATGGCGCCAGGCCAGGCGCCATGCCGTTTCCGACAATTTTGTCGGTAATCGGCAAAAGCCTTGATCCCTGCGCCGTGCGGGGCTTGTTTTTGTCGCTGGAGTTGGCGTAGAGTCTTCTCACTGTGTTTGCATGGGTCGCAACAGTTCGTGACCTGGGCCAGTAGCCGCAATTTGCTACAACCCGTTCGACGTCTCTTACTTTCCTGCAACCCAGCCCAGTACTCTTTCGCCGTGTGATGCGAAAGAAACTGAAATCACTATCTAAAGATTCATAGGAAATAAGAAAATGGCTGAGCGTCAGAACGGTACCGTCAAGTGGTTCAATGACGAGAAAGGTTACGGCTTCATCACCCCAGAGAGCGGTCCGGATCTGTTCGTTCACTTCCGCGCCATCCAAGGCAACGGCTTCAAGAGCCTGAAAGAAGGCCAGAAAGTCACCTTCGTTGCAGTGCAGGGCCAGAAAGGCATGCAGGCTGACGAAGTACAAGCAGAAGGCTGATTTCTGTGAAAAAGCCCCTGCGTTGACGCGCAGGGGCTTTTTTGTGCCTGCAATTTCATAGAATGAGGACTTTCCACCCGGAGCCCTCCTGCATGTCCAAGCGTTCTCTCACCCCCCAGGGCGATTTCCCGCCCGCAGGCCTGGGGCGCCGTCTGGCGGCAATGTTCTATGACTTCCTCCTGTGCACCGCCCTGCTGATCGTCACGGCAGGTGTCTACAAGTTGGTGCAGATGTCGATCATCGGCGAGGCCCGCATGCGTGAGCTGACCGACGCCGGCGCGCTCGATGGCGATCCGCTGTTGTCCACCGTCCTGTTGTTTGCCCTGTTCGGCTTCTTTGCCAAGTTCTGGACCCACGGCGGCCAGACCCTGGGCATGCAGGTGTGGGGCGTGCGTGTACAGAATGCCGACGGCAGCGCGATCAGTTTGTGGCAGGCGCTGTTGCGCTTCGTGGTGTCTATTGCTTCGTGGTTGTGCCTGGGGCTGGGGTTCATCTGGTCGTTGATCGACAAGCGCAAGCGCAGCTGGCATGACATCTACTCGGAAACCCAGTTGGTGCGGATTCCGAAGCAGAAGAAATGACCCTGGGCTGCGATAAAGCCAACTTCGAGCCACAAAAAAGCCGACCCTGGGGTCGGCTTTCTCATTCACGCCTGGCTCATCATCCTGCCCGACGCAACAACCACACACCGGCCAGCGCACAGATCCCGGCCGGAATCACCACCGCCAACAGCGGCGGGAAACCGAACACCTGGCTCGACGGCCCCAGCAGGTCCTGGGCGATGCGGAACACGAAGCCCGCCAGCACGCCGGTAAACACGCGCTGACCCAGGGTCACCGAGCGCAGCGGGCCGAAGATGAAGGAAATCGCCATCAGGACCAGTGCAGCGGTCACTGCGGGTTGCAGGATCTTGGTCCAGAACGCCAGCCAGTAACGGGCGTTGTTCAAACCCTGGTCGGCCAGGTAGTGGATGTATTCCCACAACCCGGTGATCGACAACGACTCGGGTGGCAGCACCACGGTATTGAGCAATTCCGGCGTCACCGACACGTCCCAGATTTCTTCCGGTGCCTGCACCACTTCGGTGTGGTCGCCACGGAAGAACGTGGTGCTGACGTCGTGCAGCACCCAGCGCTGATCCTGGTACAGCGCGCGGCGGGCGAAGCTGGAAGCGACGATCTTGCGTTGTTCGTCGAAACGGTAGCGGGTCACACCGAGCAGCAAGCCGTTGGGCTGTACCGAGTTGATGTGCACGAACTCTTCGCCCTGGCGGTGCCACATGCCGCGCTTGGAGCTTTGCGCCTCACCACCGCCCTGCGCCAGCGAGCGCTCGGCCTGGGCCTTGTTCTCGGTGACCGGTGCGACGTATTCGCCAATCAGCAGACCGACCAGCATCAGCACCAGCATCGGCTTCATCACTGCCCAGACGATACGACCGATGGACACGCCCGCAGCACGCATGATGGTCAGCTCGCTGCTGCTGGCCAGGCTGCCCAGGCCGATCAGGCAGCCGATCAGCGCAGCCATCGGCAGCATGTCATACAGCCGACGCGGCGCGGTGAGCAGCACGTAGCTGCCGGCGTCGAGCAGGGTATAGGTATCGCTCAAATCGCCCATCTCGTCGATGAAGGCGAACAGCGAGGCCAGGCCGAGGATGATCCCCAGCACGGCCAGGATGGCCAGCAGTACGCTCTGGCCGATATAGCGGTCGATCTTAACCATGGGCCACCCCCGCACGGCGCGCGGCCATCTTCAGGCGCAGCGGCTCCCAGTACATCAGCGCCAGGCCGATGAGCAGGAACAACGCGTGCACCCACCAGATGCCCAGGGAGATCGGCAACTTGCCCTTCTCGAGGGCGCCGCGAACGGAAATCAGCATCGTCAGGTAGGCCATGTACAGGAGGATCGCCGGCAGCAACTTGAGGAAGCGGCCCTGGCGCGGGTTGACCTTGGCCAGCGGCACGGCCAGCAGGGTCACGATGAATACCAGCAGCGGCAGCGACAGGCGCCATTGCAGTTCGGCGCGCTCACGCAGGCCGTCATGCCCGAACAGGTCGGTGGTCGGGATGGCTTCACGCTCGGTGACTTCCTCGCTCACCTCAGGCTTGGGCAGCAGTACACCGTAGGTGTCGTACTTGATCGCCCGATAGTCGGCCTGGCCGGGGTTGCCGTCGTAACGGTAACCGTTTTCCAGGATCAGGTAGCGGTTGCCATCAGGCTGCACCTCCTGATGGCCTTTTTCCGCCACCAGCACCGACGGTGCGCGGTCCTTGGTCTTGTCCTGGTTGAAGCGCTTCTCGGAAATGAACACCCCGCCCAGATTGACGCGGTCGTCGGACATCTGCTCGGTGTAGGTGACGCGCGTGCCGTCACGCAGGGTCTGGAAACGACCCGGCACGAGCGTATCGAACTCGGTCAGGGCATCCTGCTGGGCGATGATCTTCTGCACCTGGGCCACACCTTGGGGGGCCAGGCTCAAGCTCAGCCAGGCAACCACCAGCGCAACCAGCGCAGCCGGCGCCAGCGTCAGCGTCAGCAGACGCTGCTGACTCATGCCGGTGGCCGAGAGCACGGTCATCTCGCTTTCGAGATACAGCCGCCCGTAGGCCAGCAGGATACCGAGGAACAGGCCCAGCGGCAGGATCAGTTGCAGGAAGCCCGGCAGGCGGAAGCCCATGATCAGGAACAACACGCCCGGGTCGAGCGCACCCTGGGCCGCCTGGGCCAGGTATTTGATGAAGCGCCCGCTCATGATGATCACCAACAGCACTGCGCTGACGGCGCTCAAGGTCACCAGGACCTCGCGGGACAGATAACGAAAGACGATCAAACCAGACACTCCTGGGTTGTCAGGGGCGGATTGCCAGACAATGACTGAGTAAAGCCAAGACCTATGCCGGTTCGCCTCAAGCGAACCTCCATCTAAAAGTGCGCGCATTATCCTGTGATTGGGCGCGCCTGTCACTTGGCGGCGCATGACAGCGGACGTCATGACCGTAAAAGTGCGACAAAGCCCCGCCATTGAAGCAGGCGCTGCCCTGCAAAAGCATAGACCGGGGTTGTCAGCAAGGCGGCGGCAGGCTCAAACTGGCCGCTTTTCAACTGGCACGCAAGCACGCGGCCAGGCCTGTCGCACTCACGCTGCGGCAGTGGCCAACAACAGAGATCATTCGGGGAACCTGACATGGAACTGGTTGTAAAGACCGTAGCCGCAGCATCCGTGAAAACCGCCACCCTGGTCGTGCCGGTCGGTGAAGGCCGCAAGCTTGGCACCGTGGCCAAGGCCGTTGATCAGGCGACCGATGGCGCCATCAGCGCCATCCTCAAGCGCGGCGACCTGGCCGGCAAGCCGGGCCAGACCCTGCTGCTGCAGAGCCTGCCGGGCCTCAAGGCCGAGCGCGTACTGCTGGTTGGCAGCGGCAAGGATGAAGCCCTGGGCGATCGTGCCTGGCGCAAACTGATCGCCAGCGTTGCCGGGGTGCTGCGCAACCTGGCAGGCGGTGACGCCGTGCTGGCGCTGGACGACATCGCCGTGGCCAACCGCGACGGTCATTACGGCAAATATCGCCTGCTGGCCGAAACCCTGCTCGACGGCAGCTACGTGTTCGACCGTTTCAAGAGCCAGAAGGCCGAACCGCGTGCCCTGAAGAAAGTCACCCTGCTCGCCGACAAGGCCGGCCAGGCTGACGTCGAGCGTGCGGTCAAGCATGCCACCGCCATCACCACCGGCATGAGCCTGACCCGCGACCTGGGCAACCTGCCGCCGAACATCTGCCACCCAAGCTTCCTCGCCGAGCAGGCCAAGGAACTGGGCAAGGCGCACAAGGGCCTCAAGGTCGAAGTACTCGACGAGAAAAAGATCAAGGACCTGGGCATGGGCGCGTTCTACGCCGTAGGTCAGGGCAGCGACCAGCCGCCACGCCTGATCGTCATGCAATACCAAGGTGCCAAGAAGACCGACAAGCCGTTCGTGCTGGTCGGCAAGGGCATCACCTTCGATACCGGCGGCATCAGCCTCAAACCCGGTGCCGGCATGGATGAAATGAAGTACGACATGGGCGGCGCTGCCAGCGTGTTCGGCACCCTGCGTGCGGTGCTCGAGCTGCAGTTGCCGATCAACCTGGTGTGCCTGCTGGCCTGCGCCGAGAACATGCCCAGCGGCGGCGCAACCCGCCCGGGCGACATCGTCACCACCATGAGCGGGCAGACCGTCGAGATCCTCAACACCGACGCCGAAGGCCGCCTGGTGCTGTGCGACACGCTGACCTATGCCGAGCGCTTCAAACCGCAGGCGGTGATCGACATCGCCACCCTCACCGGCGCCTGCATCGTCGCCCTGGGCAGCCACACCTCGGGCCTGATGGGCAACAGCGACGACTTGGTCGGCCAGTTGCTCGACGCTGGCAAGCGTGCCGACGACCGCGCCTGGCAACTGCCGCTGTTCGACGAGTACCAGGAACAACTGGACAGCCCGTTCGCCGACATCGCCAACATCGGCGGCCCTAAAGCCGGCACCATCACCGCGGGCTGCTTCCTGTCGCGCTTCACCAAGAACTACAGCTGGGCCCACCTGGACATCGCCGGTACCGCATGGGTCAGCGGTGGCAAGGACAAGGGTGCCACCGGCCGTCCTGTTCCGCTGCTGACCCAGTACCTGCTGGATCGCGCGGGCGTCTGACACACCAGTGCCGGCGCCCGAGTGGCGCCGGCCGGGCTGAACGAACATGAGCAAAGTCGATTTCTACATCCTGCCCACCGACTCGCTGTCGGCGCGGCTGGATTTCGCCTGCAAGCTGTGCGAAAAGGCCTGGCGCCTCGGCCACCGGGTCTACCTGCATTGCCAGGACGACGAACAGCGAAACGCACTGGATGAACGCCTGTGGCATTTCAAGGGCGAGGCTTTCGTGCCCCATGACCTGGCCGAGCAACACGCCGATGCCAGGGTCGCATTGGGCCTGGGCGACACTGCTGGCGAGCACCGCGACCTGCTGATCAACCTGGGCGGTGATGTGCCAGGGTTCGTCGGCCAGTTCGAGCGGGTCGCCGAGATCGTTGTCGAAGAGGCCTCCATTCGCCAGTTGGCCCGCGAGCGATTCCGTTTCTACCGCGAACAGGGCTATGCTCTGCAAGACCACCGCTTACAGCGACTTTGACGACGATGGACAAACCCTCCTCACTGACACAATCCGCCCACCTGCTCGACGATCTCGAGTCGATCCGCCAGTTGCTTGGCGACGCCGACCTGCAGCCGCCGCTGCTGACCGAAACGGTCGAGCAGATTCCCCTGCTGCTCGATGAGCCGGCCAGCAACGCGACAACCGCCGTCGAACCTGCCCAGGCCAGCGCGCCGGAAGAAGATGCCCAGACTCGCCGCCAGGACACCCTGCTGCACCTGAACACCGAACTGCGCGCTGCGGCTCAATCGATCATGCAGGATGTGATCAACGACTTCGTTCCGCACATCGAGACCGAGGTCAAGCGTCGCCTCGAAGCGCGGATGGAGCGGTTGATCAAGCGTTCCGAGTAACACTCGCCTTTTGCGGCGTCCTTTTCGCGGGCAAGCCCGCTCCCACAGGCACATCACAGCCTCGAGAACTGTGGTGTGCCTGTGGGAGCGGGCTTGCCCGCGAAAAGCACACCATCGTCGTGCAATATAACGATCCCATGTCCCCTGCGCCCTGCCCGTTGTATACTCTTCGGCTTTTCCGTATTTATGCCTAAGGGTCCCGCCGCGCATGGATAAGACCTACCAGCCGCACGCCATCGAAACTTCCTGGTACAACACTTGGGAGTCCGAGAACTATTTCGCCCCGCAAGGTGCAGGCGAGTCCTACACCATCATGATCCCACCGCCGAACGTGACCGGCAGTCTGCACATGGGTCATGGATTCAACAACGCGATCATGGACGCCCTGATCCGCTTCCGCCGCATGCAGGGGCGCGACACCCTGTGGCAGCCGGGCACCGACCACGCCGGCATCGCCACGCAGATGCTGGTGGAGCGCCAGCTCGAGGCGAAAGGCCAGAACCGCCACGACCTGGGCCGCGAAAAGTTCCTGGAGAAGGTCTGGGAGTGGAAGGATCAGTCCGGTGGCAACATCAGCCGCCAGATCCGTCGCCTGGGTTCGTCGGTCGACTGGAGCCGCGAACGCTTCACCATGGATGACGGCCTGTCCGAAGCCGTCAAGGAAGCCTTCGTGCGCCTGCATGAGGATGGTCTGATCTACCGCGGCAAGCGTCTGGTCAACTGGGACACCAAGCTGCACACCGCGATTTCCGACCTCGAAGTGGAGAACCACGACGAGAAAGGCCACCTGTGGAACCTGCGCTACCCGCTGGCCGATGGCGCCACCACGGCCGAAGGCAAGGACCACCTGGTCGTCGCCACCACCCGCCCGGAAACCCTGCTCGGTGACGTCGCCGTTGCCGTCAACCCGACCGACGAGCGCTACCAGGCGCTGATCGGCAAGTTCGTCGAACTGCCGCTGGTCGGACGCCGCATCCCGATCATCGCCGACGACTACTGCGATCCCGAGTTCGGTACCGGCTGCGTGAAAATCACCCCGGCCCACGACTTCAACGACTATGAAGTCGGCAAGCGCCACAACCTGCCGCTGCTGAACATCTTCGACAAGAACGCCACCGTGCTCGCCGCGGTCCAGGCGTTCAACCTCGATGGCAGCGTCAACGAAAACCTCGACACCTCGCTGCCTGCGCAGTACGCCGGCCTCGACCGCTTCGTGGCGCGCAAGCAAATGGTTGCCGACCTGGATGCGCAGGGGCTGCTGGTCAGCGTCGATGACCACGCCCTGAAAGTGCCGAAAGGCGACCGCTCGGGTACAGTCATCGAGCCGTGGCTGACCGACCAGTGGTACGTCTCCACCAAGCCGCTGGCCGAGCCAGCCATCGCCGCCGTGGAAGACGGTCGCATCCAGTTCGTGCCGAAACAGTACGAGAACATGTACTTCTCCTGGATGCGCGACATCCAGGACTGGTGCATCAGCCGCCAACTGTGGTGGGGCCACCGCATCCCGGCGTGGTACGACGAGGCCGGCCAGGTCTATGTCGGCCGCAACGAGGAAGAAGTGCGGACCAAGCACGGCCTGGGCAGCGATGTGGTCCTGCGCCAGGACGACGACGTGCTCGACACCTGGTTCAGCTCGGGCCTGTGGACCTTCTCCACGCTCGGCTGGCCCGAACAGACCGAGTTCCTGAAGAAATTCCACTCCACCGACGTACTGGTCACGGGCTTCGACATCATCTTCTTCTGGGTCGCCCGGATGATCATGCTGACCATGCACCTGATCAAGAACGAGGATGGCACCCCGCAGGTCCCGTTCAAGACCGTGTACGTGCATGGCCTGGTGCGCGATGGCCAAGGCCAGAAGATGTCCAAGTCCAAGGGCAACGTGCTCGACCCGCTGGACATCGTCGACGGCATCACGCTCGAAGCGCTACTGGAAAAACGTACCAGCGGCCTGATGCAGCCCAAGCTCGCCGAGAAGATCGCCAAGCAGACCAAGGCCGAATTCCCCGAGGGTATCGCCAGCTACGGCACCGATGCCCTGCGCTTCACCTTCTGCTCGCTGGCCTCCACCGGCCGTGACATCAAGTTCGACATGGGCCGCGTCGAAGGCTACCGCAACTTCTGCAACAAGATCTGGAACGCTGCTCGCTACGTGCTGGACAAAGGCGAGGACTGCGGCCAGAACGGCGAGGCCTACGAGCTGTCGCTGGCCGATCGCTGGATCATCTCGCAACTGCAACGCACCGAAGCGGAAGTGACCCGCCAGCTTGAGCAGTTCCGCTTCGACCTGGCCAGCCAGGCGCTGTACGAGTTCGTCTGGAACCAGTACTGCGACTGGTACCTGGAGCTGTCCAAGCCGGTACTGTGGGATGAGAATGCGCCCATCGAGCGCGCCCGCGGTACTCGCCGTACCCTGGTCCGCGTGCTGGAAGTGGTACTGCGCCTGGCGCATCCGTTCATGCCGTTCATCACCGAAGAAATCTGGCAGCGCATCGCGCCGCTGGCGGGCGTCCAGGGCAAGACCATCATGCTGCAGCCTTGGCCGGTGGCCAATGAGAGCCGCATCGATGCCGGCGCCGAAGGCGACATCGAATGGCTCAAGGAGCTGATGGTCGGCCTGCGCAACATCCGCGCCGAGATGAACATCGGCCCGGGCAAGCCCCTGCCGCTGTTCCTGAAGAACGCCAATGCCGACGACCAGCGTCGCCTGCAGGAAAACGAAGCGCTGCTCAAGAAGCTGGCCAAGGTCGAGACCTTCACCGTACTCGGCGAGCAGGACGAAGCGCCGCTGTCGGCCACCGCACTGGTGGGCGATCTGCAGGTACTGGTACCGATGGCCGGCCTGATCGACAAGGACGCCGAGCTTGCACGCCTGAACAAGGAAATCCAGCGCCTGCAGGGTGAGGTCCAGCGTGTCGGCGGCAAGCTGTCCAACGCCGCCTTCGTCGACAAGGCACCGCCTGCGGTGATCGAGAAGGAACGCGCCAAGCTGGCCGAGTCCGAACAGGCCATGGCCAACTTCACCGAGCAGCATGCGCGGATTGCAGCGCTGTAACCTGACATTGCTGAACTGACCGGCGAGGGCTTCGCCCTCGTTCGCGGCCAAGGCCGCTCCCACAGGAATGGGCTGTCTTCAAAGAGCCCCACTATCCTGTGGGAGCGGCCTTGGCCGCGAATGGGCCGCCGTGCGGCCTCTGGCCAGTGCAAGCGACACCGGACACGAGCATGACCCAGAACAAACCCACCCTGCATCCGCGCAATCGCCACCAGGGCCGCTACGACTTCCCCAGCCTGATCAAGGCCCATCCTGACCTGGCCCGGTTCACCATCACCAACCCCCACGGCAAACCCAGCATCGACTTCGCCAACCCCGAGGCCGTGCGCGTGTTCAACCGTGCCTTGCTAAAGGCCCAGTACGGCATCCAGCACTGGGACATCCCCGCGGACTACCTGTGCCCGCCGATCCCAGGACGCGCCGACTACATCCACGTGCTGGCCGACCTGCTGGCCGAAGACAACGGCGGGCAGGTCCCACGCGGCGCCCAGGTACGCGCGCTGGACGTCGGCGTCGGCGCCAACTGCATCTACCCGCTGCTCGGCCATAGCGACTACCGCTGGCGCTTTCTCGGCTCGGATATCGACGCCACGGCGCTGGCCTCGGCCAAGGCGATCGTCCAGGCCAATGGCCTGAAAAAGGCCATCACCCTGCGTCAGCAGGCCAACCGCAAGCACATCCTCAGCGGCCTGCTGCAGGACGACGAACGCTTCGACCTGACCCTGTGCAACCCACCCTTCCACGGCTCGCGCGAGGAGGCCACCCGTGGCAGCCAGCGCAAATGGAAGAATCTGGGCAAGCAGGATCCCACTCGCAAACTGCCAGTGCTGAACTTCGGCGGGCAGAACAATGAGTTGTGGTGCGAGGGCGGCGAGATCCGCTTTGTCACCCAACTGGTGAACGAAAGCGTGCAGTACGGCGAGCGGGTGCTGTGGTTCACCAGCCTGGTGTCCAAGGTCAGCAACCTGCCGGGTATCGAAGCGGCGCTCAAGAAAGCGGGCGTGAAAGCCCAGCGCGTCGTCGAGATGGGCCAGGGCCAGAAACAGAGCCGCATGGTGGCCTGGAGCTTCCAGGACGACGCCATGCGCAGCGCCTGGCATGCCGCGCGAGGCAAGGCGCAGGCGTGAAAAAACCGCGCCCGGACAAGCCGGGCGCGGTTTCAATGAAGCATCGACAATTACTTGTTGATGGCGTCGTTCAGGACCTTGGCTGGTACGAATTTGACGACTTTCTTGGCAGCGATTTCGATGGCAGCGCCAGTCGAAGGGTTACGGCCAGTGCGGGCAGGACGCTCGGAGACTTTCAGCTTGCCGATGCCTGGCAGGGTGATTTCAGCGCCGTTTTCCAGTTGGTCAGCGACGATCTGGCCCAGTTGCTCCAGAGCGTTGCGCGCGGTGGTTTTCGGCGCGTCGATGGCTTCGGCGATGTCGGCAATCAGTTGGTCTTTGGTCAATGCCATGGTGGTGTTCCTTCCCTATCAAATCAGAGGTATGCAGCGTGCTTCATCGTTATCGGGCCTGCACGGAAGGTCCGGCGAGCCTCGCCAATCGCGTATGTAGATACGAAAATCAGCGTTTGGTTCGACACGACGGAAGCGAGCTGCCAGCAATGCGCCACCCCAAGGGGCGCAAGACGGCGCAAAGCTAACACAGGAACCAGTAAATATCCGCTGTCGGCCGTGATTTTATTGAGGTTTTTCGGGGGTTTGCCCGAAAAGCGCAGGTTTTTGAACAAAAAACGAACAACTGGCATTTCCGCCAACATCTGGCCACTGCATCACCCCTGCCCTGCGGTAAACTGAGCCACTTTGCAGCGCGGTATCGCACCGCCCATCCTTTCAGAGAATTCCATGCCAATCCGTCATTGCATCGTTCACCTGATCGACAAGAAGCCCGACGGCAGCCCCGCCGTGCTCCATGCGCGAGACACCGAACTGGCGGCGTCGGACGCCATCGAGAACCTCCTGGCCGACCTCAACGACAGCTATAACGCCAAACAGGGCAAGGCCTGGGGCTTCTTCCACGGAGAGTCCGGCGCCTATCCGCTCAGTGGCTGGCTCAAGCAGTATCAGGAAGAGGAAAAGGACTTCACCACCTTCAGTCGCATCGCAGTCGAGCACCTGCAGAAGCTGATGGAAGAGTCGAACCTGTCCACAGGCGGTCATGTGCTGTTCGCCCATTATCAGCAAGGCATGACCGAGTACCTGGTCATCGCCCTGCTGCACCACAGCGAAGGTGTGGCGGTGAACGCCGAACTCGACGTCACCCCGTCGCGCCACCTGGACTTGGGGCAACTGCACCTGGCCGCGCGAATCAACCTGTCCGAGTGGAAGAACAATCAGCACTCGAAGCAGTACATTTCCTTCATCAAGGGTAAGAACGGCAAGAAGGTGTCGGACTACTTCCGCGATTTCATCGGCTGTCAGGAAGGTGTCGATGGCCCTGGTGAAACCCGAACCCTGCTCAAGGCGTTCAGCGACTTCGTCGAAAGCGAGGATCTGCCCGAGGAAGCGGCGCGCGAGAAGACCCAGACCCTGGTTGACTATGCCACCAGCCAGACCAAGCAGGGCGAGCCGATCACCCTGGAGGAACTGTCGAGCCTGATCGACGAAGACCGCCCCAAGGCGTTCTTCGACCACATCCGCAACAAGGACTACGGCCTGTCGCCGGAAATTCCTGCGGACAAACGCACCCTGAACCAGTTCCGCCGTTTCACTGGACGTGCCGAGGGTCTGTCGATCAGCTTCGAGGCCCACCTGCTGGGCTCGAAGATCGAGTATGACGAAGAAGCCGGAACCCTGGTGATCAAGGGCCTTCCGACACAACTGATCGATCAGCTCAAGCGCCGCAAGGACTGAGTTCGACCGCCGCCCCACCCTGCGCGAAGGAGGCGACCAGCGCCTCCTTCGCCGATTTGCGCAGCTTTTTCACCAGCCGCTCCTGACGCAGGGCTTCGCCTTTGTCCGGCCATTGCTCGACATAGACCAACGCCTGCGCCGGGCTGGTCTTGAAATAACGCGCGCCCTGCCCTTTCTGATGCTTCTGGAAGCGTCGCTGCGGATCGTCACTGATGCCGCAATACAGCGAGCCATTGGCCGCCCGCACGAGGTACACGTACCAGGGCTTGGCCTCCCGTTCGGGAATATCTTCACTCGCCACAGGGATCCTGAGTGTCATTAGTTTGGAGAGCCCATCCATATCCAGGGCTCTACCATGTTGAAAAAATGTTCCCGGCTACTAGCCACAGCTGCGCTGCTAACGCCATTCCTGGCCCAGGCGTCGCTCGGCGAGCGAACCGCTGCGCAGATGCAGGAAAACTATGATGCTGCACCGGTTGACTGTGGGGGTTCGGCCATTCCGGCCCACGGTTGTTCGGGCGTACTGATCCGCGCGACCAAACCATCCCCCAAGTATCACACCTGGCATCATAGCCCGAACAACAAGGAAAAAGGCGGCGTCTCGTTCTCCTACCTGCGCACCGACCTGCCGATCACAAGCCTGGCTGCCGACGCCCGCAGCGGCTTTACCCTGTACCCGCGCATGCAGCGCCCGGCAGGGTCGATCAGCTATCAGGTGCTGTGCGCCTGGCCAACCGATGGCGATACCTGGACGCGCGAACAACAAGGCTGTGGCAACAACAGCCAAACCACCTCGACCGAGCGCCTGTGCCATGAGCAAGGCATCACGACCGCGCAGGCCTGGATCGACGAGTTCCGCCGCTCCGGGGACTACAAGCGCCAATGCGCATTCGATGTCCGTGACGTCCGCAAGAGCGAGCGGGCCGACGCCTTCTACCAGAGCCTGACGGCACAGCGAATGTTCGCCTCCGAACTACCATTCCCTTGGAATGAAGTCATCGTTCAAGCCTGGGAAGAGCACCAATCCCACAGACTGCCGATCCAGTCGTTCTTCCACATCGAAGGCATGTGGGGGGCGCTCGAGCAAGCACAGGCGGACCAGAAGGACTGGTACGAGACCTACGGCGCCTACATCCCGATCATCCGCATCCGCATGCCGCAGCAGGCCCATGACAAGGCCACGTTCAGCTATCACAGTAACGAACAGGCGGTTCCCACGTCCTGAAAAAGCGATCAGCGCGCCTGGAATGCCCGCAGGCCCTTGGTGGCCTGCTGGCGGACCTTGTTTCTTACCAGAGGGCTCCACCCCAGTATCAGACCAGGCGTACCAAGGGCTTGGCGCGACCAACGCCACAGGTCGAAACTGTCGTCATGCTGACAGATCAAGCCGTCACGGAACACGAAACGAGCCTGGATATCATTGACCACGGTACGGCCGGTCTGGCTGAACAGGTAGGTGGCGACCCAATGGGCACTGCCACCCCGCGCATCCGCGCGCACGCTGTCGAAGGTCAGGGAGAAGTCCTTGGCGCGGGTGGTCAGCATCCGCCACATGTCACCCACGTCCTGGCCGCGCAAGGTACCGAAGGCCGGATCGCTGAAAACGATGTCATCGCTGTAGCAGGCCACCATGGCCTCGGCGTCCAGGCGCTGGAAGGCCTGATAAAAACGGGTGATCAGGGCGCTGTTGGCGTCGCTCATGGGGCAGGTCCGTCCAGGGAATCGAGAGCTGCACGATAATCCGCGCCACGCCTTCGCGCCATGGTCATTTGCGCCATGAATGCATCCAGCGTCGCACCGGTTTCACACCCGCTCGCTGACGACCTGCACATGCAGCGCCCGCCCGGCCCCCAGACCGAAGACGATCGCACCCAGCCCCAGCACCGCGAAAATCCAACCGACCGCAGCCCAGCCACCGGTGAGGTCATGCACCAACCCGACAGCGAACGGGCCCATCGAAGCCAGCGTGTAACCGACGCCCTGGGCCATGCTCGAAAGGTTCGCCGCCACGTGCGAATCCTTCGACCGCAGCACGATCAGGGTCAAGGCCAGGGCGAAAGTCCCGCCTTGCCCCAGACCCAGCAGCACCGCCCAGCCCCACAGCCCCGAGATTGGCGCATACAGGCATCCGAACAAGCCGCCGAGGGTGACCAGCATCACCACCACGATCGCCAGCCGCTGATCCTTGCCGCGGGTCGCCAGCCAGGGCGCACTGAGCGAGCTGATCAGCTGCACCAGCACCGACCCCGAAAGCACCAGACCGGCTTGCGTGGGGCTCAGGCCACGACCGATGAGAATCGACGGCAGCCAGCCGAACACGATGTAGGCCAGCGAGGACTGCAGCCCCATGTACAACGTTACCTGCCAGGCCAACCGATCGCGCCACAGCCCACGCACCCGATAGGCCACCTGGTGCGCGCCATGCCCTTGGCGCGCCTGGGGCGCCCACACCAGCATCGCCAGCAGCGCGGGCAACAGCCAGAAGCCCAGCCCCATGGCCCAACTGTCGCCGAAGTACTGACTCAAGGGCACGGTGCTGCCCGCGGCCATCGCTGCGCCAAGGCACAGGGCCATGGTGTAGACGCCCGTCAGGGTGCCGGCATGAGCGGGGAAATCACGCTTGACGATGCCCGGTAGCAGCACGCCGATGATGCCGATGCTGGCACCGGCGATCAGGCTGCCGACGAATACCCCGGTCGCACCGAGTGCACTGCGCAGCAGGATCCCCAGCGCCAGGGTCAGGAGGATGCCCAGAATCACCCGCTCGCTGCCGAAACGACGTGCCAGGATCGGCGCCAGTGGCGCGAACAGGCCCAGGCACAGGACTGGCAAGGTCGTCAGTAAACCTGCCGCGGAAGCATTGAGCCCCAGCCCCTCGGACACCTGGCCCAGCACTGGCGCCATGCTCGACAGCGCCGGGCGCAGGTTCAGCGCGACCAGCACCAAACCCAGCAACAGCAACCAAGGTCGGCGCAACACCACCGGTTGCTGCTGGACTTGTTCGTCGTCAGCCTCGGCATCGATCAGCAGCTCATCGAGTTCAGGGTCGTGCTTGGAGCGGTTGGGCGTCAGTTGTTCAGGCATGGGGCACTCGGGCTCAAGATTCGATGAGGGCCCGGCTCAGGCGCTTGGCCGCGTCCGGGTCGCGTTGTTCGATGGCGTCGAGGATCTGCACATGCAGGTCGAACACGCGTTGACTGCGGGGAAGCGCACTCATGTTGTGCTGCACCGCTGCAGCGACGACGCTGGAAAAGTAGCGGTACAACTCGCTCAGTGCGGGGTTGTGCGCAGCGTCCACCAGGCGCTGATGGAACACCAGGTCACAGGCCACATAGGTGTCCAGATCGCCGTGGAAGTGCCCACAGCTGCGCTCCAGGGCCTCGCGCAAGTCGCGCAGATCATCGTCGGTGCGCCGCAGGGCGGCGAGGCCGATGGCCTCGGCTTCGAGGATGCAACGGGTCTCGCGGGCCTGCTCGACCGTGCAGCGCGAGATGGCCTGCACGGCCTGCAAAGGGTCTTGGGCGGTGCGCAGATAGCTGCCGTCGCCCTGGCGCACTTCTACCAGACCACTGAAGGCCAGCACACGCATGGCCTCACGCACGGTATTGCGGCTGATGCCCAGTTCCAGGGCCAGTTCCGGCTCGGTGGGCAGGCGCTGCCCCACAGCCCAGGCGCCCTGGGCAATGCGCTCGCGCAATTGGTCCACGGCTTGCTCCACCAGGGAGCGCTTGATCAACAGGGACATACTAACGTCCAGTCATCGGATGAATTTACAAGTGGCAACAATAGCGCTGAAAAGCATCGCGGGGCAAGTCGGAGCGGCGATGCAGCGATCCGACTTGCCCCGCGAGAGGAACGACGCGAACTACCCGTTCAACGCATCGATCAACGCCAGGTTCATCTCCGGCGTTCCAACGGTGATCCTCAGGAACTGCGCGATCCGTGCCTGCTTGAAGTGCCGCACGATCACCCCCTGCTCACGCAGGCGCGCCGCCAGTTCAGCCGCATCCTGTTGCGGGTGCCGGGCGAAGATGAAGTTGGCCGCCGATGGCAGCACCTCGAAGCCCCGCGCCGTCAACTGCTCGACCAGCGCCTCGCGGCTGTCGATGACCTTGCGGCAGGTCTCGTCGAAGTAAGCGCGATCTTCGAACGCTGCCGCCGCACCGACGATCGCCATGCGATCGAGCGGATAGGAGTTGAAGCTGTTCTTGATCCGCTCCAGTGCCTCGATCAGGTCCGGATGCCCCACGGCCAGCCCCACCCGCAGACCCGCCAGCGAGCGAGACTTGGACAGGGTCTGGGTCACCAGCAAATTGTCATAGCGGTCCACCAGTGCGATGGCGGTTTCGCCGCCAAAGTCGATGTAGGCTTCGTCCACGACCACCACCGAGTCGCGATTGGCCTGGAGCAAGCGCTCGATGGCCTCGAGCGGCAGCAGGCAGCCAGTCGGAGCGTTAGGGTTGGGGAAGATGATCCCGGCATTGGGCTTGTTGTAGTCCTCGATGCGGATCTGGAACTGCTCGTCCAGCGCCACCTGCTCGAAGTCGATACCGTACAAGCCGCAGTACACCGGATAGAAGCTGTAGCTGATATCCGGGAACAGCAGCGGCGCGCCATGCTGGAACAGGCCGTGGAAGATGTGCGCCAGCACTTCGTCCGAACCGTTGCCGACGAAGACCTGCTGCGGGTTGACCTTGTAGTAATCAGCCACAGCCTGCTTGAGCCGGTCGCTATTCGGATCCGGGTACAGGCGCAGGTTGTCGCTCAACTCGCCACGCATGGCCTCCAACGCCTTGGGCGAAGGCCCATAGGGGTTTTCGTTGGTATTGAGCTTGACCAGGCGAGCCAGCTTGGGCTGCTCACCCGGCACGTAAGGCACCAGGTCCTTGACGAAGGGGCTCCAGAATCGACTCATGTTCAGTTCCCCTTCTCGTTGAGGATGCGGTATTCGGCGCTACGGGCGTGGGCGGTCAGCGACTCGCCACGGGCCAGTACGGATGCAGTGTGACCGAGCTCGGATGCGCCCTGCTCGGAGCAGAAGATGATCGACGAACGCTTCTGGAAGTCATACACCCCCAGCGGTGAAGAGAACCGTGCGGTGCCGGATGTGGGCAACACGTGGTTAGGGCCTGCACAGTAGTCACCCAGGGCCTCGCTGGTGTGGCGGCCCATGAAGATCGCGCCGGCATGGCGGATCTGCGGCAACCAGGCCTGCGGGTCGGCGACCGACAATTCGAGGTGTTCCGGGGCGATGCGGTTGGCAACCTCGATGGCCTGCTGCATGTCACGTACCTGGATCAGGGCGCCTCGACCGTTGATCGACTTCTCGATAATCTCGGCGCGCTCCATGGTGGGCAGCAGCTTGTCGATGCTGGCCGCCACGCGGTCGAGGAAGGCCGCATCAGGGCTGACCAGGATCGCCTGCGCATCTTCGTCGTGCTCGGCCTGGGAGAACAGGTCCATGGCGATCCAGTCCGGGTCGGTCTGGCCATCGCATACCACGAGGATTTCCGAGGGTCCGGCGATCATGTCGATGCCGACCTGGCCGAACACATGGCGTTTGGCGGTGGCTACGTAGATATTGCCGGGACCGACGATCTTGTCGACCTGCGGCACGCTCTCGGTGCCGTAGGCCAACGCCGCGACTGCCTGCGCGCCACCGACGGTGAACACGCGATCGACGCCGGCGATACAGGCCGCAGCCAGCACCAGCTCGTTGATCTCTCCACGCGGGGTCGGCACCACCATGACCACCTCACCGACACCGGCCACCTTGGCGGGGATGGCATTCATCAGTACCGATGACGGGTACGACGCCTTGCCGCCAGGCACGTACAGCCCTGCGCGATCGAGCGGGGTGACTTTCTGGCCGAGCACGGTGCCATCAGCCTCGGTGTACTGCCAGGAATCCTGCTTCTGTCGTTCGTGGTAGCTGCGCACGCGGTTGGCGGCAGTTTCCAGCGCCTCGCGCTGGGCTGCGGAGATCCGAGTCAGGGCCAGTTCCAGGCGCTCGCGACCCAGGATCAGGTCATCGATGGACTTGGCATCAACGCCATCGAAACGCTGGGTGAACTCCACCAGCGCCGCATCGCCACGCTCGCGCACGGCCTTGATGATGTCGAGCACCCGCTGGTTGACCGCGTCATCGGACACGCTTTCCCAGCTCAGCAGATGATCCAGATGTCGCGCGAAATCCGGATCAGCAGCGTTGAGACGGGCAATTGCAGTGGACACGGTCATGACGAGGGCCTCGTTTTATTGGCGAATGCTCAGGCGCCCTAGGCTACCAGTCCATCCGCGCGGGCACCCGAGAAAAGTGGCTATGACGCGGATAGACGGGCGCGACAGCGAAGGTCGCGCGCAGAAGTCAGCCGCGGTGTCGCGATTCGACAGCCTTGCGCAGGGTGTCGATGAGATTCTGGATACGGGCGTGCTGCATCTTCATGGAGGCCTTGTTCACCACCAGGCGCGAACTGATCGTGGCGATCAGCTCCTGTGGCTCGAGGCCATTGGCGCGCAGGGTGTTGCCGGTATCCACCACGTCGATGATCTTGTCGGCGAGGTTGATCAGCGGGGCCAGCTCCATGGAGCCATAGAGTTTGATGATGTCGACCTGGCGGCCTTGTTCGGCGTAATAGCGCTTGGCTACGTTGACGAACTTGGTGGCCACACGCAGACGCCCCTTGGACTCGGGTGCACCAACGACGCCAGCGGTCATCAACTTGCACTTGGCGATCTGCAGGTCGAGCGGCTCGTACAGACCTTGGCCGCCGTATTCCATCAACACGTCCTTGCCGGCCACACCCAGGTCGGCGGCACCATGCTCGACGTAGGTCGGCACGTCGGTGGCACGCACGATGAGCAGGCGCACGTCGTCCTGCGTGGTGGGGATGATCAGCTTGCGGCTCTTGTCCGGGTTCTCGGTCGGCACGATACCGGCCTCGGCCAGCAGCGGCAGGGTATCGTCGAGAATACGGCCTTTGGAAAGCGCGATGGTCAACATTGCAACGTCGGTCCTTAAGCGGCTACAGCCGGCCAGGTCATCGACCTGGCCGTGTTCGATTCGGCTGGCACGTCCGTGTGCCGATCACAGGCAGAGAGCGCTACTAGCCCGGTACGCGACGGATCTTCGCGCCCAGCATCTGCAGTTTTTCCTCGATGCACTCGTAACCACGGTCGATGTGGTAGATGCGGTCGATCAGGGTATCACCTTCGGCGACCAGCGCAGACAGCACCAGGCTCGCCGAAGCGCGCAGGTCGGTAGCCATCACGGGCGCACCCTTGAGCGCCTTGACCCCGGTGACGATGGCGGTATTGCCCTCGACCTGGATCTGCGCGCCCATGCGGTGCATCTCGTACACGTGCATGAAGCGGTTTTCGAAGATCGTCTCGATCACGGCGCCCGTGCCTTCGGCAATGGCGTTGAGGGAGATGAACTGTGCCTGCATGTCGGTCGGGAATGCCGGATACGGCGCGGTACGCAGGTTGACGGCCTTGGGCCGCTTGCCGTGCATGTCCAGCTCGATCCAGTCTTCACCGGTCGTGATGTCGGCACCAGCTTCCTTGAGCTTCTCGAGGACGGCTTCGAGGATGGTCGGATCGGTGTCCTTGACCTTGACGCGGCCGCCGGTAACAGCAGCAGCGACGAGGTAGGTACCGGTCTCGATACGGTCGGGCATCACACGGTAGCTGGCCGAGTGCAGGCGCTCGACACCATCGATGGTGATGGTGTCGGTACCGGCGCCCTGGATCTTCGCACCCATGGCGATCAGGAAGTTGGCCAGGTCGACCACTTCAGGCTCGCGCGCGGCGTTCTGCAGCACGCTGCGGCCCTTGGCGAGCGCAGCAGCCATCATGATGTTCTCGGTACCGGTCACGCTGACCGTGTCGAAGAAAAAGTGCGCACCACGCAGGCCGCCTTCAGGGGCCTTGGCCTTGATGTAACCGCCTTCGACTTCGATCTTCGCGCCCATTGCTTCAAGGCCACGGATGTGCAGGTCGACCGGACGCGAACCGATGGCGCAGCCACCTGGCAAGGCGACTTCGGCCTCGCCGAAGCGGGCGACCATCGGGCCGAGTACCAGGATCGAGGCGCGCATGGTCTTGACCAGCTCGTAGGGCGCAACCAACGTCTTGATGGTGCGCGGATCGATCTCCACCGCCAGCTTCTCGTCGATCACAGGCTCGATGCCCATGCGCCCGAACAGCTCGATCATGGTGGTGATGTCGTGCAGGTGCGGCAGGTTGCCGACGGTGACCGGGCCATCGGCCAGGAGCGTGGCCGACAGAATCGGCAGGGCCGCGTTCTTCGCGCCGGAAATGCGGATCTCGCCGTCGAGGCGCGCGCCGCCAGTAATAATCAGTTTGTCCATTTCAATCTCGCCGCCAACGTTGGCTCAGGTGCGCTCAGCCCAGGCTGCGCTGCTGAAAAATTTCATCGTTACCGCATGGATGCTGCCGTTGGCGATCCACGGATTCAGGTGAGCATAGATCGCCTGCTGACGCTTGACCGGGCTCTGGCCGGCCAGCTCGTCGCTGATCACGTTCAACTGGAAGTTGCAGCCTTCGCCTTCAACTTCGACCCGGGTTCCCGGCAGTTTTTCTTCAAGGAAGCTCTTAACTTCTAAGGCCTGCATGCTCAACCTCAATCGGCGCCCAGTGCGCGCGGGTCGGCCATGATACAAAAAAGCCCCTCGCCTGCGAAGCCCATAGGAGGACGCGCTGACCGAGGGGCCTTCCCTTGATGACGGGCCATCAGCCCGCCAGCACTTCATCGAGGTCGTAGACCTCGGCGATTTCACGCATGTCTGCAGGCATGCCGCGTACTTCCCAGGCCTTGCCAGCAGCCTGGGCATCCCGCATGAACGCCAGCAACAATGACAACCCCACGCTGCTGGACTTGCTCACGGCCGAGCAGTCGAGCACCAGCCGCTGCTCGCGGCTGGCGGCGATCAAGGCCTTGCCCTGCTTGCGCAGGGCCGGCCCGCTGCGATAGTCCAGCACCCCGGCCAGGCGCAAGACACCTGGCTCGGTCATCGTCATGTCGGCTTCACTCATTTGACCGTCTTCTCTGGAGAGCTGTCGGCAGCTTCCTTGGCCTTGGCCACTTCGCCAGCCCAGCCGTCGATGGTCTTGTCGAGGTTGTTGCCATTACGGTTCATCGCGTCGGCGAACTGGTCGCGGAACAGCTTGCCGATATTGATGCCATTGACGATGACATTACGCACCTTCCACTCACCACCGATGTTTTCCAGGGTGTACTGGACCGGGTATACCGCGCCATTGTTGCCAGACACCTTCATGCCCACCGAAGCACGCTGGCCATCATCCGGCTTGGCTGGATCGACGGTGATGCCCTGGTTGTCGTATTCAAGCAGTGCGTTGCCGTAGAACTGGAACAGGCTGCGGCGGAAATTCTCCTGGAAGCGCTGCATCTGCTCGGGCGTGGCCTTGCGCGAGTACTTGACGGTCATGATGCTCCGGGAGATGCCGTCAGCGTCGACCACCGGGCCAAGGATGCGATTGAGCGCATCATAGAAAGCGGTCGGGTTGGACTTGTACTGCGCCTTGTTCGCCTTGAGGTCGGACAGCAGTTCAGTGGTGGTGCCCTGAACCACGTCGCGCGGAGACTGGCCCGGCGCCGCCAGGGCCATCAGGGGGAAGGCCGCCAGCAGGACCAGCAGGCCACGTCGCAGGATCGAAATCATGGAAACTCCTCAATTAGCTGGTTGGGCTTCTTTCGGTTCCTTGCCAACGGAGTTGAGCAGGAACTTGCCAATCAGATCTTCCAGCACCAGGGCCGACTGGGTGTCGTGGATGGTGCTGCCATCCTTGAGCACCTGCTCTTCACCGCCCACGCTGATGCCGATGTACTTCTCGCCGAGCAACCCGGCGGTCAGGATCGAAGCAGTGGAATCGGTCGGCAGATTGTCGACCGACTTGTCCAGTTGCAAGGTGACCCGACCGGTATAGGAATCGCGATCCAGATCGATGGCCGTGACCTTGCCGATGGTCACACCGGCCATGGTCACTTTAGCTCTGACAGTCAAACCGGCGATATTGTCGAAGTACGCATAAACTTTATAGGTGTCGCTGGTCGGACTGGCCGACAGGCCGCTGACACGCAGGGCCAGCAGCAGCAGCGCCAGGATCCCGGCCAGGAGGAACAGGCCGACACCGATTTCCAGGGTGCGGTTTTGCATCAGAAATCTCCAAACATCAAGGCGGTCAGAATAAAGTCCAGACCCAGGACTGCCAACGAGGCATAGACCACGGTCCTGGTGGTGGCACGGCTGATCCCCTCTGAAGTGGGTTCGCAGTCATACCCCTGGAATACGGCGATCCAGGTGACGACGAAGGCAAACACCAGGCTTTTGATCAGCCCGTTGATCACGTCATCGCTGAAAGAAACACTGTTCTGCATGTTGGCCCAGAACGAGCCCTCGTAGACCCCCAGCCAGTCCACGGCCACCCACGATCCACCCCAGATGCCGACCACGCTGAAGATCAGCGCCAGCAGCGGCAGCGAGATGAAGCCGGCCCAGAGGCGCGGGGCGACGATGTACTTGAGCGGGTCGACACCGATCATCTCCAGGCTGGAGAGCTGCTCGGTGGACTTCATGTTGCCGATCTCGGCCGTCAGCGCCGAACCCGCACGCCCGGCGAACAGCAGCGCCGTGACGACCGGTCCCAGCTCGCGCAGCAGCGTCAAGGCGACCATCTGGCCGACGGCCTGCTCGGAGCCGTACTTGGTGAGGATGCTATAGCCCTGCAGGGCCAGCACCATGCCGATGAACATGCCGGATACCACGATGATCGCCAGCGACAGCACACCCACCGAATAGAGCTGCTTGGTCAACAGCTGGAAGCCGCCACCGATGCCGCCGCGTCCGGCCAGGGCATGGAAGAGGAACAGGCACGAGCGCCCGAGCACGGCCAGCACGTCGATGGCGGCGCGCCCGAACAGGCGAATGCGTTCGAGTATGGATTTTCTGCGCATCAACGCGTCCCCAGCAGATCGGCGCGGTAGTCTGGCGCAGGAAAGTGGAATGGCACCGGACCGTCCGGATCGCCCTTCATGAACTGGCGGATACGCGGGTTGTCCGACCCCATCAGTTCGTCCGGCGTGCCCTGCCCCAGTACCTGGCCATCACCGACCACATAGATGTAGTCGGCAATGCTCGCGGTCTCGGCCAGGTCGTGCGAGACGACGATACTGGTGATGCCCAGGGCGTCGTTGAGCAGGCGGATCAGGCGCACCAGAACGCCCATGGCGATAGGGTCCTGGCCGACGAAAGGCTCGTCGTACATGAGAATCTGCGGATCCAGCGCAATCGCCCGGGCCAGCGCCACACGGCGCTTCATGCCGCCTGACAGCTCGTCCGGCATCAGATCGATGGCACCGCGCAGGCCCACGGCCTGCAGTTTCATCAGGACGATGTCGCGAATCATCTCGTCGGACAACTGGGTGTGCACGCGCAGCGGGAAGGCCACGTTCTCGAAGACATCCAGGTCGGTAAACAGCGCACCGCTCTGAAACAGCACCCCCATCTGCTTGCGGGCATCGAACAGGTCGCTGCGCGACAGGGCCGGCAGGTTCTGCCCGCCTACCCAGACTTCGCCACTGGTGGGGCGCAACTGCGCGCCCATCAGGCGCAGCAGGGTTGTCTTGCCGCACCCGGAAGGCCCCATGATGCCGGTGACCTTGCCGCGGGGGATACGGATGTCGACATTGCTGAAAATGCTGCGCGAACCGCGTTTGAAGGTGACCCCCTTCAACTCGACCGCGTAGGCGCTATCCGAACTCATCTAGACTCCTTGCAATGCAGCCT
>NZ_JAYFUI010000109.1:0-81419 GCF_034961125.1 Pseudomonas machongensis
GTGCGGTCTGGTGCAGATAGGCGCGCGGCTGCTCGACCTGCTCGCGCGGATTTTCCAGCACGCGGACGAAGGCATCGTGGGCGAGATCCTCGGCCTGCTGACGACTGCGCAACTTGCGCGTCCAGGTGCCGATCAGCTCGTGATAGTGGTCGAGAAAGCCTTTGTGTCCGGACACGGTCTGGCTCGTCAGGGAGGCGGGGACAAGAAGTCGCAAATAGTAATACTTCTTATTAAAAGCGGCAAATCGGCGTGTGCCTGTTCGACCGAGGGCATTTTTTTGCCTTGGTAACAAAAAATTTATCGATGGATTCCGGCACGGATGTACCCGCTCTGCGTGGCCATAAATATGAACACCTAAGTGCTTTTCGCGAACGAGCACGGCGCCGCCCAAACACCGTGACGCCTATGAAAACGGGTTCGCTGGCGAACGGGCCGACATGCTCCATTCCACAATTCTTTACGCTGGAATTGGCCTGGGGAACATCTGCCGGTCACACGAGTCGGTTATTCAAATGGCTGCTCGTCGATTGCACCGGAACACGCCGGGATTGCGGGTTGATTCTGCATTCCTCACGCCCTAAAGTGCGCGCCGAACGTCCATGCTGGAAACGATCCATCCGGCTCAAGTACTGACGACGAGACAGCAAGGCCGCCGCTTTTTACAGCGACCTTTTTGCTTTCGGCGACATGCCTTGGGAAGTAGGCGAACCAAAGTGGGGATACGGAGGACGTTCAGTTTGCAGCCACTTATCTTTTCAGTTTGCCCATGGAGTCCCTAAGCATGTCGATCCAGGTCGAAGACTATTTCGCGCGCGATACCTTCCAGAAAATGAAGGCGTTCGCCGACAAGCAGGAAACCCCGTTCGTACTCATCGACACCCAGATGATCAGCCAGGCCTATGACGACCTGCGCGCGGGCTTCGAATTCGCCAAGGTCTACTACGCAGTCAAGGCCAACCCGGCGGTCGAGATCATCGACCTGCTCAAGGATAAAGGCTCGAGCTTCGACATCGCCTCGATCTACGAGCTGGACAAGGTGCTGGGCCGTGGCGTCAGCGCCGACCGCATCAGCTACGGCAACACCATCAAGAAGTCCAAGGACATCCGCTACTTCTACGAGAAGGGCGTGCGTCTCTACGCCACCGACTCCGAAGCAGACCTGCGCAACATCGCCAAGGCCGCGCCGGGCTCGAAGGTGTACGTGCGTATCCTCACCGAAGGCTCGACCACTGCCGACTGGCCGCTGTCGCGTAAATTCGGTTGCCAGACCGACATGGCCATGGACCTGCTGATCCTGGCCCGCGACCTGGGCCTGGTGCCCTACGGCATCTCCTTCCACGTCGGTTCCCAACAGCGCGACATCAGCGTCTGGGACGCGGCCATCGCCAAGGTCAAGGTGATCTTCGAGCGCCTGAAGGAAGAAGACGGCATCGAACTGAAGCTGATCAACATGGGCGGCGGCTTCCCGGCCAACTACATCACCCGCACCAACAGCCTGGAAACCTACGCCGAAGAGATCATCCGCTTCCTCAAGGAAGACTTCGGTGACGACCTCCCGGAAATCATCCTGGAGCCGGGCCGTTCGCTGATCGCCAACGCCGGTATCCTGGTCAGCGAAGTGGTGTTGGTGGCGCGCAAGTCGCGCACCGCGGTCGAGCGCTGGATCTACACCGACGTGGGCAAGTTCTCCGGCCTGATCGAAACCATGGACGAAGCCATCAAGTTCCCGATCTGGACCGAGAAGAAAGGTGAAGCCGAAGAAGTGGTGATCGCCGGCCCGACCTGCGACAGCGCCGACATCATGTACGAGAACTACAAGTACGGCCTGCCGCTGAACCTGGCCATTGGCGACCGCCTGTACTGGCTGTCGACCGGCGCCTACACCACCAGCTACAGCGCGGTGGAGTTCAACGGTTTCCCGCCGCTGAAGGCGTTCTACCTGTAATACCCGAACGGGGCCGCAAGGCCCCGTTCTCGTTTGTGGCGTCCTCTACTGGCCTCTTCGCGGGTACAGCGCCAGATTTCAATGTGGCGCGGTCCCTGTGGGAGCGGGTTTACCCGCGAAGAGGCCCTCACAGGCGACATCATTCTTCGCGCCGCTCCAGTTCCTCGGCATAGCGCGCGGCAAAGCTCATCAGCACCGGCCCTGCGTTCTGTAACGTCACCAATGCACTGCGCAGAAAGCTCAGGTTGCCCTCCCCTCGCGCCCGCTCGAACCATGGCCCAGCCTCGGCGATCTCACCCCGCTCCACCAGCACCAGCGCCAAACTGAACATTCCGCGAAAATCCCCCGCCTCGGCCGAACGCCGATACCAGCGCACCGCCCGCACCGGGCTCGCGGTCGTGGCGATGCCCTGCTCCAGGTAACGTCCGTACAGGTTCATCGACTTGGCATGCCCCATGTGCGCTGCCTTCTCGTAGCAGAACAGCGCCTGCGCCTGATTCACCGGCACCCCACGCCCGGTCGCCAGCAGGTTGCCCAGATTGTAGAGGCCCCACTCGGAGTCGGCATCGGCGGCCTGTGCGTAATGGATGGCCGCCTGGGTCAGGTCGATCTCCCCACCCCAGCCGTGCTCCAGGCAACGCCCCAGCATGTTGAAGGCCATGGCATTGCCAGCCTGCGCGGCAATGGCGAACCAATGCCGCGCCAGGCGCTCATCCTGTTCGATACCGTGCCCGTCGAGCAGGATCTGCCCAAGCAATGCCTGCGCCTCGACCACACCCTGCCCCGCTGCGGCAAGAATCGCCTGGGCGGCCTTGCCAGGGCTGTGCTCGAGCATGGCCTTTAGCTCGGCGACATCGATCACATCCTCGCGCCGCAACTGATACGACATGCTCAAACCTCCGCCCAGCGACGCAACAGGTTGTGGTAGGTGCCGGTCAGTTGCAGCAGCGACGGATGATCGGGCACATCGGCACCGAGCTGGCGTATGGCGTTGTCCATCTCGAACAGCAGCGTGCGCTGGCCATCGTCGCGCACCAGGCTCTGGGTCCAGAAGAACGCCGCGTAACGCTCGCCACGGGTCACCGGGTTGACCTTGTGCAGGCTGGTGCCCGGATACAGCACCATGTCGCCTGCAGCCAGCTTGACCTGCTGCACACCGTAGGTGTCCTGGATCACCAGTTCGCCGCCGTCGTAGCTGTCCGGCTCACTGAGAAACAGCGTGGACGAAAGGTCGGTGCGCACCCGCTCGGGGCTGCCCTTGGGCTGGCGCAATGCATTGTCGATGTGGAAGCCGAAGTTGCCACCCTCGCGGTAGCAATTGACCAGCGGCGGGAACACCTTGTGCGGCAACGCCGCCGACATGAACAGCGAATTGCGCCATAGCCGGTCGATCAGCGCGCTGCCGATCTCCTTGGCCAGGGCGTGGCCTTCGGGCAGTTGCAGGTTGTGCTTGGCCTTGGCCGACTGGTAGCCGGCAGTGACCTTGCCATCGGCCCAGTCAGCCTGTTCCAGCGCCTGGCGGATGCGGGAAATCTCGTCGGCGTCGAACAGGCCGGGGATGTGCAGAAGCATGCGCGGGTTACCTGGCAGAGGGCAAAGGCCCCAATGATATTGATTGCCTTTTGCGACAGGCAAGTGCCGTTTGGGCAATCACTTTGGTACAGGTGGCGGGCGCAGACGCATGAACCCGGAAAAACCGTAAGGGCAAAATGTAAAGATTGTAAGTTTCTTGCGAATGGTAACGAGTCTCAATTGTTACTTACAATTGCTTACATTAACATCCGCGGCCTTCACACCTTGGGGAAGGTCAAAAACAACATGCGCCACGTACCATCCGCTGTCAGCTCTCCACGCCTGCTCACCTGCGCCATCGGCGTCGCCATCAGCGCGACCTCGGCCTATGCCGCCGACCCCGCAGCCCAGCCCGTGACGCTCGACGCCACCAGCGTCAACGGCAAGGCCGAACAGGCGAGCACCGAGTACAAGGTCGAGAAAGCCTCCTCGCAGAAATACACTGCGCCGCTGGTGGACACCCCGCGCTCGGTCACGGTAATCCCGCAGCAGGTGATCAAGGACACCAACGCCCTGAGCCTGCAGGATGCACTGCGTACCGTACCAGGTATCACCTTCGGTGCCGGCGAAGGCGGCAACCCGCAAGGCGACCGCCCGTTCATCCGCGGCTTTGACGCTCAGGGTGATACCTACCTGGACGGCGTGCGCGACACGGGGGCACAGACCCGCGAGATCTTCGCCATCGAATCGGTGGAAGTGGCCAAGGGCCCGAACTCTGCGATTGGCGGGCGCGGCGCGGCAGGCGGCACCATCAACCTGGTGAGCAAGCGCGCCCACCTGGGCAACTCGCTCGACGGCGCCTGGACCTGGGGCAGTGACCAGACCCAGCGCTACACCTTCGATGGCAACTACCAGTTCAGCGACAGCGTGGCCGGGCGTCTCAACCTGATGACCCACGAGAGCAACGTCGCCGGGCGCGACAAGGTCAATTACGACCGCTGGGGCATCGCCCCGTCGCTGGCCTTCGGCCTGGGCACCCCGACCCGCGTCAACCTCGACTACTACCACCTGGAAAGCGACGACCTGCCGGATTCGGGCATCCCCTACACCGTACCGGCCGGCGGCACCGGCGCCCGTACCTCGGCCAACCCGAGCAAGCCTTACGCAGGTGGCGACCACGACAACTTCTACGGCCTGACCGGCCGCGACTTCCGCAAGTCGCGGGTAGACATCGCCACCATCGCCGTCGAACACGACCTGTCGGACTCGCTGACCATCAAGAACACCCTGCGCCACGGCAACAGCATGCAGGACTACATCCTCACCCAGCCGGACGACAGCAAGGGCAACGTCAACAACGGCAGTGTCTGGCGCCGCGCCAATACCCGCGTAGGCAATACCGCCACGACCACCAACCAGACCGACCTGTTCGGCGAGTTCTACCTGGGCGGCCTGAAGAACAGCTTCTCCACCGGCATCGAACTGAGCCGCGAAGAAAGCGAACGGTCCTCCTACAACGTCAACACCGACACCACGCCAGCCTCGCCCGGCAACGCCAGCACCAACTGCACCCCGGGCATGATCGTCTCCAGCGGCTACAACTGCACCTCGCTGAGCAACCCCAACCCGGACGACCCGTGGAACGGCGCGATCTCGCGCAACTACGCAGGCACCACCACCAACAGCAAGACCCGCGCGCTGTACGTCTTCGACACCCTCGAACTGACCCCGCAGTGGCTGCTGAACATGGGCCTGCGCTACGACCACTTCGACACCGACTACAAGACCTATACCGCAGCCGGCGCCACCACAGCCAAGGGCCGCGACAAGAGCGAGTTCATCACCGGCCAGTTGGGCCTGGTGTGGAAACCGGCCGACAACGGCAGCATCTACGTGTCCTACGCCACCTCAGCCACGCCACCGGGCGCGATGCTCGGCGAAGGCCAGGAAGGCAACCCGCTACCGGGCACCCCGGACCGTTCGGGCAACCTGCTGTCCAGCGACCTGGAACCCGAAGAAACCACCAACTACGAGATCGGTACCAAGTGGGACCTGCTTGACCAGCGCTTGTCCCTGGCCGCTGCGCTGTTCCGCACCGAAAAGGAAAACGCCCGCGTCCAGGTGAACACCACCACCTACGAGAACGTCGGCGAAACCCGCGTGCAGGGCATCGAGCTGTCGGCCAGCGGCAAGCTCACCGACAAGTGGCAGGTGTTCGCCGGCTACACCTACCTGCAGGCACGCCAGATCGACGGCGGCCCGCTGGGCAAGGCCAACGATGGCAACCAGCTGCCGAACACGCCGAACAACAGCGCCAGCCTCTGGACCACCTACGCCATCACACCGAAGCTGACCGTCGGCGGCGGCGCCTTCTATGTGGATGACGTGTATGGCAGCGTGGCCAACACCACCATGGTCGACAGCTACGTGCGCTATGACGCCATGGCAGCGTACAAGCTGACCAAGAACGTCGATCTGCAACTGAACGTGCAGAACCTGACCAACGAGGTGTACTACGACAAGGCCTTCTCCACCCACTTCGCCAACCAGGCGGCCGGGCGTACGGCGCTGCTGACCACCAGCGTCCACTTCTGATGATGGGACTGGGCTAGTCTGCACCGGCCTCTTCGCGGGCAAGCCCGCTCCCACAGGGACACCACAATCCTCAAATCTGTGGGACACCTGTGGGAGCGGGCTTGCCCGCGAAGAGGCCGGTGCAGTCGAGCACTAAACAGAACGCCCCCCGCCCCGATCATTCCTGTGAGCGGGGCTTTTACGTATCAAGGCATAATGCACGCCGCGCGGTCTGTGGCAGCAACACAAGGTGATCGATGTGCTGAAGAAGTCGCTGTTCCAATTGCACTGGTTCTTTGGCATCACCGCCGGCCTGGTGCTGGCGCTGATGGGCATCACCGGTGCGATCTGGTCGTTCCAGGAAGAACTGCTGCGCCTGTTCAACGCCGATGTGCTCAAGGTCGAGGTGCGCCAGGAGGGTGTGCTGCCGCTGCCGGAACTGGTGCGCCGTGCGGAACTGGCCCAGGGTGACAAGGTGGCGATGCTCTGGGTCGATACCCACGCCGACACTGCCGCACGCCTCTTCTTCACCCCGCCGCCCGGCGAACGCCGCGGTGAGCTGCGTTATGCCGATCCGTACACTGGCGAGCTCAAGGGTGAAGTGACGGGCCTGGGCTTCTTCAACCTCATGCTGCAGTTGCACCGTTTCCTGGCCATGGGCGATACCGGCCGGCAGATCACCGGTGCCTGCACCCTGATGCTGATCTTCTTCTGCCTCTCCGGCCTGTACCTGCGCTGGCCGCGCCGGGCCTTGAACTGGCGGGTCTGGCTGAGCTTCGACTGGGCCAAGAAAGGCCGCGCCTTCAACTGGGACCTGCACGCGGTTGCCGGGACCTGGTGCCTGCTGTTCTACCTGCTGTTTGCCCTGACTGGCCTGTTCTGGTCCTACGACTGGTACCGCGAGGGCCTGAACAAACTGCTCGCCGACAAACCCGCAGCCGGCGAGCAGCATCAGCGCGGCGCAGGTCGCGGCCGGCCCGGGCCACAAGCAGCGGATGCCAAGGCGGCGCCGCTGGTGGTCGACTACGACGCCATCTGGAGCAATCTGAAGGATGCCGCAGGCCCACGCCTTGCCAGCTATAACCTGCGCCTGCCGCCTGGCGGCGGCCAGCCGGCGACGCTGTTCTACCTGCTCGATGATTCGGCCCACGAGCGCGCCTTCAACACCGTGACGCTTGACCCCGCCACCGGCCAGATCAAACGTCACGAGCGCTACACCGACAAGTCGTTCAAAGCCCAACTGCTCCAGAGCGTCTACGCCCTGCACGTGGGCAGCTATTTCGGTTTGCCGGGCAGGATCATCCTCACCATCGCCAGCCTGACCATGCCGCTGTTCTTCGTCACCGGCTGGCTGCTGTATCTCGATCGCCGCCGCAAGAAGCGCCAGGTCCGTGCCGCCCGAGGCTCGGTCGACACCGCCAACGCCAGCGGCGACAGCTGGCTGATCGGCTTCGCCAGCCAGAGTGGCCTGGCCGAGCAACTGGCCTGGCAGAGCGCAGGGCAGTTGCAGGCGGCGGGCTTGCCGGTGCAGGTACGCTCGCTCGCCGAGCTGGGCGAGGACGAGCTGCGCCAGGCCCGTCGCGCGCTGTTCGTGGTCAGCACCTTCGGTGACGGCGAGGCGCCTGACAGCGCCCGCGGCTTCGAGCGCAAGGTGCTGGGCCAGCCCTGGGCCCTGCAACACCTGAACTACGCCCTGCTCGCCCTGGGCGATCGACAATATCCGCATTTCTGCGGTTTCGCCCGGCGTTTGCAGGCCTGGCTGGCCGAGCGTGGCGCGACCACCGCGTTCAGCCCGATCGAAGTCGACAGTGCCGACCAGAACGCCCTGCAGCAATGGCAGCAGGCCCTGGGGCAACTGACCGGCGCACGTCCGCTCGCCGCCTGGCAACCGCCCAGTTACGGCAACTGGCGCCTGGTACGACGCGAGCGCCTCAACCCCGGAAGCCAGGGCGCACCGGTGTACTTGCTGGGCCTGAGTGCCGAACACCCAAGCGTCTGGGACGCGGGCGACCTGGTCGAGGTGCTGCCCCGCCACAGCCAGGCGCGGATCGATGCCTTCCTGCAAGGGTTGGGGCTCGATGCGAATCTGCCGGTGCAACTTGAGGGTCTTGTCGAACCGCTTGGGCAGGCGCTGGCCAGCCGCCAGTTGCCAACCAGCCGCGAGCATCTGGTCGGCCTGCACGCCCAGGCGCTGGTCGATTCGCTGATTCCACTCGGTGCCCGCGAATACTCAATCGCCTCGATCGCCAGCGACGGCGTGCTGGAGCTGATCGTGCGCCAGGAGCGTCATGCCGATGGCAGCCTCGGGCTGGGCTCCGGCTGGCTGACCGAATACCTGCCCATGGACGGCCATGCCAGCCTGCGTCTGCGCCGCAACAGCAGCTTCCACCTGCCGGCCGCCTCCGTACCGATGGTGCTGATCGGCAACGGGACTGGCCTGGCAGGCCTGCGCAGCCTGCTCAAGGCCCGGATCGCGAGTGGTGAGCAGCGCAACTGGCTGCTGTTCGGCGAACGCAACCGCGCCCACGACCTGCTCTGCGGCCGCGAGCTGCAAGGCTGGCTGGACAGCGGCGATCTGGCACGATTGGACCTGGCGTTCTCGCGAGACCAGGCGGAAAAGGTGTATGTGCAGGATGTGCTGCTGCAGCAAGGCGAAGAGCTGCGCCGTTGGGTCGCCGAGGGTGCCTGTGTGTATGTCTGCGGCAGCCTGCAGGGGATGGCAGGCGGCGTGGATGCAGCGCTGAAGGGGCTTCTGGGTGAAGAGCTCGTCGAGCGGCTGATCGAGGACGGGCGCTATCGGCGGGATGTGTACTGACCAGCGCCTGATGTATCGGTCTTTTCGCGGGCAAGCCCGCTCCCACAGGTAAAGCATTGAGTAACGCTTTACCTGTGGGAGCGGGCTTGCCCGCGAAAAGAGCACTGCAGTTTCAACGCAGCTCGAAGGTGTCGGCATCCAGGTTCGCCGGGAACTTGGCCCGATACGCCGCCAGGTCAGCGGCGCTCAACACCGCGCTGAACACCCCGTCGGCTTCCCCCGCACTCAGCAGGCTCTCACCCTGGAAGTCCAGCACCTGGCTGTCCCCCGAATAGGCAAAGCCTTTGCCGTCGGTCCCCACCCGATTCACCGCAGCCACGTAGCACAGGTTCTCGATCCCCCGCGCCGGCAGCAGCCGGTTCCAGTGCTGGCGCCGCGCGGCCGGCCAGTTCGCCGTGTACAGCAGCAGGTCGGTGTCCTGGGCGTCGCGGCTCCACACCGGGAAGCGCAGGTCGTAGCAGATCAGCGGGCGAACTCGCCAGCCCTTGAGCTCGAACTGCACCTGGCGCTCGCCAGGCGTGTAGTGCTTGTGCTCACCCGCCATGCGGAACAGGTGGCGCTTGTCGTAATGCAGCACCTCGCCGTCCGGTCGCGCCCACAGCAGGCGATTGCGATGGCTGCCGTCGGCGGCCTGGATGATCACACTGCCGGTGATCACCGCGTCGATCTTCTTTGCCTGTGCCTTGAGCCACTTGTAGGTCGGACCATGCTCGGGCTCGGCAAGGCGTTCGGACTCCATCGAGAAGCCAGTGGTGAACATCTCCGGCAGGATCACCAGGTCAGCGCCACGGGCCTGCTCCAGCAATACCTCGAAATGCGCATGGTTGCCCTCGCGGTCATGCCAGGCCAGGGTGGTCTGCACCAGGGCGAGCTTCAGGTTCGGCAGTTGACTCAGATCGCGCATAGTTTTTTCGCCGCCTGACGCAGCGTCTCCTCACGTTTGGCAAAGCACAGGCGCACCAGGCGTTGCTCGGGGATGGGGCGCTGGTAGAACACCGACACCGGGATGGTCGCCACGCCGTGTTCGCGGGTCAGCCACAGGGCCATCTCCACATCATTGAGGTCGGGACGGATCGCCGAGTAGTCCACCAACTGGAAATAGGTACCCGCGGTGCGGGTGAAGGCAAATCGCGATGTTTGCAGCAGGTCGCAGAACAGGTCGCGCTTGGCCTGGTAGAAGCCTGGCAGTTCGTCGATATGCTCCGGATGTTCGGCCATGAAGTCGGCCAGCGCCCATTGCAGCGGCGTCACGCCGCAGAAGTTGACGTACTGGTGGACCTTGCGCAGCTCGGCGCTCAGCGCAGGCGGTGCAATCACATAGCCTGTCTTCCAGCCGGTGACGTGGTAGGTCTTGCCGAACGAGCTGACCACAAAGGCCCTCGCATACAGCTGCGGGTGGGCCAGCACGCTGGCATGGCGTACGCCGTCGTAGACCAGGTGCTCGTAGACCTCGTCGCTCACCAGGTAGATGTCGCGCTCGGCAATCAAGGCCGCAAGCTGGTCGAGGTCTTCACGGGTGATCAGGGCGCCGCTGGGGTTGTGCGGCGAGTTGAGGATGACCATGCGCGTGCGCGGGGTCAGGGCATCGCTGAACTTCTGCCAGTCGATGCGAAAATCGCCATCGCTCAGTTGCACATGCACGCAGCGACCACCGGCCAGCTCTACCGACGGCTCGTAGCTGTCGTACGACGGGTCGAAGACGATCACCTCGTCGCCAGCCTGGATCACCGCCTGGATCGCACAGAAGATCGCCTCGGTGGCGCCAGGCGTGATGGTCACTTCCTGATCGGCGTCCACCTGGGCGCCATAAAGCCGGGCGATCTTCGCCGCGACCTGCTGCCGCAACACCGGCAACCCGGTCATCGGCGCGTACTGGTTGTTGCCAGCGGCCACGTGTCGACCGACCGCATCGAGCAGCGGCTGCGGGCCATTGAAATCGGGGAAACCCTGGGACAGGTTGAGCGCGCCGGTTTGCGCGGCGAGCTGGGACATGGTGGTGAAGATGGTCGTGCCGACGTTCGGCAGTTTGCTGCGGATCATGGAGCCCTCTTTCCTGCGGGGTGGTCCGGCACGGGGTGGAGTCCGAGCATAGCGGATCGGGCAGGCAGGAAAAAGGTTGAAACATTTAACGGCTCATTCGTGGGCAAGCTCGCTCCACAGGTCGTTCACAGATTTCAATGCCTGTGCCATACCCAATGGGAGCGGGCTTGCCCGCGAAGAAGCAGACGCGAGAATCAGCGCTTGTCTTTGCGCTTCTTCTCAGCCTTCTTGTGGTGCGACATCAAGCGACGCTTCTTGTTGACCTGGCGATCGGTGAGGGTGTTCTTGTTGCCCTCGTACGGGTTCTCGCCGCCCTTGTACTCGATGCGGATCGGCGTACCGACCAGCTTCAGCACACGGCGGTAGGTGTTTTCCAGGTAGCGCGAGTAGGAACGCGGGATCTTGTCGGTCTGGTTACCGTGAATCACGATCAGCGGCGGGTTGGCGCCACCCAGGTGGGCATAGCGCAGCTTGATCCGACGACCATTGACCAGCGGCGGCTGGTGCTCGCTGATCGCATCTTCGAGGATCTGGGTCAGGCGGCTGGTCGGCCAGCGGGTGACCGCCGACTTGAACGCGGCCTGCACCGACTTGTACAGGTGGCCAACGCCAGTGCCGTGCAGGGCGGAGATGAAGTGGATATCGGCAAAGTCGACGAAGAACAGCCGGCGCTCCAGCTCGGTCTTCACGTAGTCGCGCTCGCCCGGCTCCATGCCGTCCCACTTGTTCAGGGCAATGACGATGGCACGGCCGGCGTCCAGGGCGAAGCCCAGCAGGTTCAGGTCATGGTCGACCACACCCTCGCGCGCGTCCATGACGAAGATCACCACGTTGGCGTCCTTGATCGCCTGCAGCGTCTTGACCACCGAGAACTTCTCGACTTCCTCGTGGATCTTGCCGCGTTTGCGCACCCCGGCAGTGTCGATGAAGGTGTACTTCTCGCCATCACGCTCGAACGGGATGTAGATACTGTCGCGGGTGGTGCCCGGCTGATCGTAGACCACCACGCGCTCTTCACCGAGCATGCGGTTGACCAGCGTGGACTTGCCGACGTTGGGGCGACCAATGATGGCGATCTTGATGCCATCCTTCTCGCTTGGGCCGGGGATACGCACCGCTTCCTCGCCTTCGGCGACCTCGGCATCCAGCGCTTCCTCGACCTGGTCGCGCGGGATGTGGCCAAGCACGGCTTCCATCAGCGCGTTGATACCACGGCCTTGAGAGCCAGCGACAGGAATGGCGTTGCCCATACCCAGCGGCGAGAACTCGGCGCGGGCGACATCGGCATCGATGTTGTCGATCTTGTTGGCGACCAGGATCGCCTCTTTGTTCCGCTTGCGCAGGTGCTCGGCGATCATCTGGTCAGCGGCGGTCATGCCGGCGCGGGCATCGACCAGGAACAGCACATAGTCCGCTTCTTCGATGGCCATCAGCGACTGCTCGGCCATCTTCTCGTCCATGCCCACTTCGTCACCGGTGATACCGCCGGTGTCGATGAGGATGAACGAACGACCCTGCCAACTGGCATCGCCGTACTGGCGGTCACGGGTCAGGCCCGACAGGTCGCCGACGATGGCATCGCGGGTCTTGGTCAGGCGGTTGAACATGGTGGATTTGCCGACGTTCGGCCGTCCCACCAGGGCGATTACGGGAACCATGCGGCTCTCCATTCGTGAATTCTTGAAAATGCAAAGGCCGCTGCAAGGCAGCGGCCGGAGTTCGGGCGGCGCTTCCTGCGCCGCAGCCTGAAACCGATGACGGTCTCAAGCATAGCTTCAGCGGATGGTCAGTGCCTCGAGCTTGCCGCTGTTGCCATAGACATAGATGGTGTCGCCGACCACCAGGGGACGGGCGCGCAGGCCATCGCTGTCGATACGCTCACGGCCGACGAAGCGACCATCGACCTGGCTGAGCAGGTGCAGGTAACCCTCGAAGTCACCCACCGCGACATAGCTGGAGAACACTTCCGGTGCCGACAGTTGGCGACGGGCCATGGAATCGTTGGTCCACAGCGCCGAAGACGAACGCTCATCGACGCTCTCGACGGTGCCCGAAGCTTCGCTCACGTAGACGTTGCCAAAGCCCTGGGCGACACCGACGTAGCTGGAGGCATCGCGCTGCCACAGTACACGGCCGCTTTCCAGGTCCAGGCCCGCGACGCGACCCTGGTAGCTGGTGACGTACAGGGTACCACCGGACAGCAGCAAGCCACCGTCGATGTCCACCACGCGGTCCAGCTCGGAACGGCCTTGCGGCACAGCCACGCGGGCCTCCCACACCGGTACGCCGTTCTGCGTGTCGACCGCAATCACCTTGCCGGTGGACAGGCCAGCCACCGCCAGGCGGTTGGTGACGATCGGCGCGCCGGTACCACGAAGAGTGAGTACCGCAGGCGAGCTCTCGTAGATCCAGCGGCGATCACCGGTGCTGAAGTCCAGGCCGATCAGACGGTCGTCCTGGGTCTGCACCACCACCACATCACCGTTGGTCGCCGGCGGAGCCAGCACTTCGCTGGTGACGCGCGAGCGCCAGCGCTCTTCACCGGTGCTGGAGTCCAGGGCGATGACTTCACCCTTGAGGGTACCCATCATCAACAGGCCGTAACCCACGCCGACAGCGCCGGAAACCGGCACCTCCAGGTCCTTCTTCCACACCACGTCACCGTTGCTGCGGTTCAGGGCGAAGACCTTGCCGTTGACGTCGGCAGCGTAGATGCGGTCGTTCTCGATGGCCGGCACCAGGGTGTTGTACTTGTCACCCTGGCCGTCACCGATCGAACGGCTCCACTGTTTCTTGAGCACCACCTCTTCGGTGAACTTGGTCAGTTCGGCCGGGGGCAGTTCCTTCTTGCTGTTGCTGCTGCAACCCGCGGCCAGCACGGCCAGGGCGAGCACTGCTGCTTGTTTCCAACCGGTCACTTCACGCGTCCCCTTTGGCCAGGTCATCCAGCTTCAGTTGCAGGCCACCGATCGCGGCGTCGTCGGACAGCGCGGCCTTGGCTTTTTCATACGCACCATGGGCATCGTCGGCACGGCCCAACTGGACCAGCAAGTCACCCTTGAGCTCCTCGCGGCTGGCCAGGAACGCCTTGTCGGCGTCACCGTCGAGCAGCTTGAGGGCCTCCTCGGCCTTGTCCTGGGCAGCGAGCACACGGGCCAGACGCTGGCGCGCGATCTCGCCGAGGGTGGCATCGGCCGGCTTGTCCATCACGTTCTTGAGCTCGGCGGCGGCATCGTCCAGCTTGCCGCTGTCGACCGCGACCTTGGCCACGAACAGGCTGCCGTACTGGGCATAGGCCGAACCGCCAAATTCGCTCTTGAGCTTGCCGGACAATTCGGCGACCTTGGTCGCATCCGGCTTGCCGTCAGGCGTCAGGGTGGTTTCCAGCAGCGCCTGGTACAGCGCCGAAGCGCCTTGCGACTGGTTGCTCTGGTACTTGTGCCAGGCCTGCCAGCCCATCACCACCGCGGCGGCGAGCAGGGCACCGGTCAGCAGCGGCTTGCCGTTGCGGTTCCACCAGTCCTTGGCTGCGGCCAGGCCATCATCATCGGTACTCGACACCCCAATACTCCTTTTCAGCAATTCGGCTGTTTGACCGCTTCACGCCTGCGCGAGAGCAGCTTGCAGGTGCTCGGCCAGAGCATCCCAGGCAATGTTCTGTTGTTCGCCCTGGCCACGCAGGGGCTTGAAACCTACCACTTGTTGCGCCAGCTCGTCGTCCCCCAGGATCAGGGCGAACAGCGCCCCGCTCTTGTCGGCCTTCTTGAACTGGTTCTTGAAGTTGCCACCACCGGCGTTGACCGCCAGGCGCAGGCTCGGCAGGCGATCGCGCAGTTGCTCGCTGATCTTCAGGCCCGCCAGCTCCGCCTGCTCGCCGAAGGCGCACAGATAGACATCCAGCGTGCGGCTGATCGACTCGGGCACCTTGCCCAGCGTCTCGATCAGCAACAGCAGGCGCTCGATACCCATGGCGAAGCCCACGCCAGCCGTCGGCTTGCCGCCCATCTGCTCGACCAGGCCATCGTAGCGGCCGCCAGCGCAGACAGTGCCCTGGGCACCGAGCTTGTCGGTCACCCACTCGAACACGGTCTTGCTGTAGTAGTCCAGGCCACGCACCAGTTTGGTGTTGATCACGAACGGGATTCCGGCAGCGTCCAGGCGGGCCTTCACGCCCTCGAAGTGCACGCGGGACTCTTCGTCCAGGTACTCTTCGAGCTTCGGAGCGCCCACCAGGGCGGCCTGGGTGCCTTCGTTCTTGCTGTCCAGGATGCGCAGCGGGTTGCTCTGCAAACGACGCTTGCTGTCGTCGTCCAGCTGATCGATACGTTCGCTGAGGAACTCGACCAGCGCGTCGCGATAGCGCGCACGGGCTTCGCTGGTGCCCAGGCTGTTGAGCTCAAGCGTGACCGCGTCCTGGATACCCAGGCGCGCCCAGAGGCGCCAGGTGAGCATGATCAGTTCGGCGTCGATGTCCGGACCGGCCAGGTTGAATACCTCTACGCCGATCTGGTGGAACTGGCGATAGCGCCCCAGCTGCGGGCGCTCGTGGCGGAACATCGGGCCGACATACCAGAGTTTCTGTACCTGGCCGTTGCCGATGATGCCGTGCTCGAGCACAGCACGCACACAGGCGGCAGTGCCTTCGGGACGCAAGGTCAGCGAGTCCTTGTTGTCCTGGAAGGTGTACATCTCTTTTTCGACGATATCGGTGACTTCACCGATCGAGCGCTTGAACAGCTCGGTGAACTCGACGATCGGCGTGCGGATCTGGCTGTAGCCGTAGCCGTCCAGCAGGCCGGCCACGGTGCCTTCGAAGTAGCGCCACAGGGGCGACTGCTCGGGCAGGATGTCGTTCATGCCACGGATGGCTTGCAGCGATTTGCTCACGAAAAGTCCTTACGAATCTGTGTATCAGCCGCGGGCGATAAGCGCCGCGTCGGCCTCGACCTTCTCGGCCGCTTTCTGGCGGATGAGCTTTTCCAGCTCATCGACCAAGTTGTCATTGGTCAGCTTCTGCGCCGGCTTGCCATCGATGTACACCAGGTTGGGGGTGCCACCGGTCAGGCCGACGTGGGATTCCTTGGCTTCGCCCGGGCCGTTGACCACGCAGCCGATCACCGCGACGTCCAGCGGCACCAGCAGGTCTTCCAGGCGCCCTTCAAGCTCGTTCATGGTCTTGACCACATCGAAGTTCTGCCGCGAACAGCTCGGGCAGGCGATGAAGTTGATGCCACGCGAACGCAGGTGCAGCGACTTGAGGATGTCGTAGCCGACCTTCACTTCCTCGACCGGATCGGCAGCAAGCGAGATGCGAATGGTATCCCCAATGCCTTCGGCAAGCAGCATACCGAGGCCGACGGCGGATTTCACCGTCCCCGAGCGCAGACCACCGGCTTCGGTGATGCCCAGGTGCAGCGGCTGCACGATCTGCCTGGCCAGCAGGCGGTAGGCTTCGACGGCCATGAACACGTCGGAGGCCTTGACGCTGACCTTGAAGTCCTGGAAGTCGAGGCGGTCAAGGTGCTCGACATGGCGCAGCGCCGACTCGACCAGCGCAGCCGGGGTCGGTTCGCCGTACTTCTTCTGCAAGTCCTTTTCCAGCGAGCCGGCATTGACGCCGATGCGAATCGGGATGCCACGGTCGCGAGCGGCATCGACCACCGCGCGTACGCGGTCTTCACGGCCGATGTTGCCCGGGTTGATGCGCAGGCAGTCAACACCAAGCTCGGCGACGCGCAGGGCAATCTTGTAGTCGAAATGGATGTCGGCGACCAACGGCACGCTGACCAGTTTCTTGATCTTGCCGAAGGCTTCGGCCGCGTCCATGTCTGGCACCGAGACGCGGACGATGTCGACACCGGCGTCGACCAGGCGCTGGATCTGCCCTACGGTGGCGGCGACATCATTGGTGTCGGTGTTGGTCATGCTCTGTACCGCGATGGGTGCATCACCACCCACCGGCACATTGCCGACCCAGATTTTGCGGGATTCGCGACGTTTGATCGGAGATTCGCCGTGCATGACTTACTGTCCCAACTTCAGGCGAGCGGTCTCGCCACTGGTGAACGGGGCGACATCGACGGCCTGACCGTTGTAGCTGACCTGAGCGCCGCGGGCAAAGCCCAGGCGGACCGCGAACGGCGGCTTGCCGGTCAGTTCCAGGCTGTCACCCTTGCGCTTGATCGCGCTGAACAGCACCTTGCCGTTGCCATCGGTGACCTGGGTCCAGCAATCGGCGGTGAATTGAATGGCGACCTTGCCATCGCCAGCAGCAACCACGGCAGGCTCGGCAGCAGCGGGAGCAGTCGGTGCGGCGTGGGTGGCAGGCGCGGTCGGTGCGGGCGTGGTGGCCGGCGTGTGGGTCTGGGCAGGAGCCTGGGCAACCGGAGCGGCTGGAGCGGCGGCTGATGCCGAGGTGGCCGGGTCGCTCTGCACAGGCGCCTCGGCGGCGGGTTCGGTCGGAGCCTGCTCAAGCGGCAGTGGCGCGCTTTCAGGCTGCTGGCCAGCAGTCACGGCCTGATCTTCCGGCTCGTCGAGCGGGTGGATCTGGGTGGTGCCGTCGGCGCTTTCGACCTCGACATGCTCCAGGGCGATCTTGGCCAGGTCCTTGCCACGCAGGCTGCTCTGGTCCTGCCACCAGAAGAAGCCGCCACCGACCACAGCCACCAGCAGCAACAAGCTGACGACACGCAGGATGTTGTGCGAAAGGCGCACCGGCTCCTCGATACGACCAAGGGCGTGCACTTCGCTGCCCTTGGCGTGAGTCCCGGTGATCTGGTCGAAAGCCTCGACGAGCGGCGCCTGATCCATGTCCATGAGCTTGGCGTAGGCGCGGATATAGCCGCGCGCGAACGTGTGTCCGGGAAGCTTGTCGAAGGCGCCGGTTTCCAGATTGTTCAGCGAAGTGACCGTGAGATTCAGCTTACGGGCGACCTCGGCCTGCGACCAGTTCCGGTTCTCGCGGGCCTGGCGCAAGACATCACCGGGATTCTGCTGAATCGCTGCTGCTGCTTCGGGGTGCGCGGCTTTCATCGTTGCTCCGACAGGTATTGCTGATATTCCGGCGTACCGGGATAAAGTCGTTGTAATTTCTTGCCCAGCTCGGCCGCGGTGCCGTGCTCTTCGAAGACTCGGGCGAGGCGGCTGCCCAACAACAGACTGCGGGCGTCATGATCGCCTTGCTGGCTGAAACGTTCGTAGTAGTCCCGGGCCGGCACATAATGCCTGTTTTCGTAGGACAACTCAGCCATTTCCAGCAGCGCTCGTGGTTGCCGTTGATTGAGCCGCAGGGCCTTGTCCAGGTATTCGTGCGCCTGCTCGCGGCGCCCCTGCTTGAGTGCGGTCAGGCCAAGGTTCTCGTACACCCGGGAGCGCTCAGGATACAGGGTATCGGCGGCGGCTTGGCGAAACATCTGCTCTGCCTGGCGAAAATGCCCTTGAGCATATAGGAAACTGCCGTAGTTGTTGCGAATCCGCGTGTCATCCGGGCGTTGCGACAAGGCTTCGCGGAAATGGCCATCCGCCAGATCGGGCTCGCCCTGGGCCTGAAAGACCAGGGCCAGGGCGGCGTGTGCATCGGCATCACGGCTGTTCAACGCAAGCGCCCTTGCCAGCGGGGCCTTGGCTTGCTCAGTCATGCCTTGTTGCAAATACCCCAGGCCCAACTGCACGTAGGCACGCCCTGCCTCCGCCCTGCCCTGTCGGCTGGAAAGCGGATCACCTGCACCGCCGGACACGCAGCCGGCCAGCAGCAAAAGCGACAGGATCGACAGCGCGGCGCGCAGGGTCATCGGCGGAGTCCGTCAGTGGCGCGCAGCGCTGTCTTGCAGCTCGCTGCCATCGGCGTTGATCTGGCGCACGGCGATGTAGCGTTCGCTGCGGCGGGTGCGGTCCATTACCTGCCCCACCAACTGACCGCAGGCCGCGTCGATATCTTCGCCGCGGGTGGTGCGGGTGGTGACGTTGAAGCCGCCGTGGTGCAGCAGATCCTGGAAGCGACGGATCGCATTGTTGCTGGGGCGCTCGTAACCGGAGTGCGGGAACGGGTTGAACGGAATCAGGTTGATCTTGCACGGCACGTCACGCAGCAATTCGATCATCTGCGCGGCATGCTCAGGCTGATCGTTGACGTCCTTGAGCAAGGTGTACTCGATGGTAAGCACCCGCTTGCCACCGAGCGTGGACATGTAGCCCATGCAGGACTCGAGCAGCATCTTGAGCGGGTACTTCTTGTTGATCGGGACCAACTGGTTGCGCAGCGCGTCGTTGGGCGCATGCAGCGACAACGCCAGCGACACGTCGATGTGCTTGGCCAGCTCGTTGATCATCGGCACGACACCCGAGGTGGACAGGGTGACGCGACGCTTGGAAATGCCATAGCCCAGATCGTCCATCATGATCTTCATCGCGGCGATGACATTGTCGAAGTTCAGCAAGGGCTCGCCCATGCCCATCATGACCACGTTGGTGATAGCGCGGTCGATCTTGGCGGGGACGGTCCCGAAGGATTTGTTGGCAAGCCACACCTGGCCAATCACTTCGGCGGCGGTGAGGTTGCTGTTGAAGCCTTGCTTGCCGGTGGAGCAGAAACTGCAGTCCAGGGCACAGCCGGCTTGCGACGAAACGCAGAGGGTACCGCGGTCGTCGGTGGGAATGTAGACGGTCTCGACGCAGCTGCCGGAGGCAACGCGGACTACCCATTTACGGGTACCGTCGGCGGAAATGTCCTCGCTGACCACTTCCGGGGGGCGAATCTCGGCAACGGCCTCGAGCTTTTCGCGCAAGACCTTGCCAACGTTGGTCATGTCCGCAAAGTCGGACACGCCAAAATGGTGAATCCATTTCATCACCTGACCGGCACGGAAGCGCTTCTCCCCGATCGAGTCGAAGAACTGTTCCATTTCCGGCAGGGTCAGCCCCAACAGGTTGATTTTGCCAGTAGATGTCGTCATGGATTCACCCTCACTCGTAAGCTTTCGCTTAGCGAGTGGTTACCTCGGTAGCAGCGAAGAAGTAAGCGATTTCGCGAGCTGCAGCGGCTTCGGAGTCCGAACCGTGAACGGCGTTGGCGTCGATCGACTCGGCGAAGTCGGCACGGATGGTGCCTGGAGCGGCTTCTTTAGGGTTGGTGGCGCCCATCAGCTCACGGTTCAGAGCGATGGCGTTCTCGCCTTCCAGCACCTGAACGACGACCGGGCCGGAAGTCATGAAGGCAACCAGATCACCGAAGAAGCCACGAGCGCTGTGCTCGGCGTAGAAGCCTTCGGCTTCGGCCTTCGACAGCTGCTTGATTTTCGAAGCGACGATTTTCAGGCCGGCTTCTTCGAAGCGAGTGGTGATCTTGCCGATGACGTTCTTGGCAACTGCGTCAGGCTTGATGATGGAGAAAGTACGTTGAACAGCCATGGAAAACTCCAGAATTTGAGTGTTGCGAAAAATTAAACCCGCGAATTATACGCGGGTTCCAGGGGATTGCCTAACCTGCAGAGACGCTCAGTCGGCTTCTTCGATCCAGGCCGCCTGGATGGCCTCGAGCACTTTCTCACCGCCGCGTGACGGATCGTCGCTGAACTCTGGCAAAGCCAGCACCCAACGGTGCAGATCGACGAAATTCACATATTTAGGATCGACGTCCGGCTTGCTTTCCGCAAGCTGGATGGCGATCTCAAGTACATCAATCCATTTCAGGCTCATGCTGAAAACCTCAGTGCGGCGCTTCGGCAGCGTGGTTGAGCGAGTATTTCGGAATCTCGATGGTGATGTCTTCATCACCCACGATCACCTGGCACGCCAGGCGAGACTGCGCTTCCAGGCCCCAGGCCTTGTCCAGCATGTCTTCTTCCAGCTCGTCGGCTTCTTCCAGCGAGTCGAAACCTTCACGCACGATGCAGTGACAGGTGGTGCAGGCACACACGCCACCGCAGGCGCTTTCCATCTCGATATGGTGCTCGTGGGCCAGCTCCAGGATGTTGGTCCCTGGCTCCACTTCGACCACCAGCCCATCCGGGCAGAACTTCTCATGCGGCAGGAAAATCACCTGGGGCATCGGTTACTCCTCGATCTCATTCAGGTTGCGCCCGGCCAGTGCGGCTTTGACCGTCGAATCAAGGCGACGGGCGGCAAAGGCATCGGTCACCTGCGACAGACGCTTGGTCTGTTGCTCGATGGCAGCGCCATCGGTGCCGCTGAGCAAATCACGCAATTCTTGCATCTGGAAGGCGATGGCCTCGCGCTCGTCAGCACTGAGCAGACGCTCGCCATCGGCATCCAGGGCGCCCTGCACCGCTTCGAGCAAGCGCTCGGCATCGACCTGGTGCTCGCGCAACTGGCGCGCCTGCTTGTCGGAGCCTGCGTGCTCGAAGGAGTCCTTGAGCATACGAGCGATCTCGCCGTCGGTCAGGCCGTACGACGGCTTGACCTGGATGCTCGACTCTACGCCCGAGCCCAGTTCGCGGGCCGCGACGCTGAGCAGACCGTCGGCATCAACCTGGAAGGTCACGCGGATCTTCGCTGCACCGGCCACCATCGCCGGGATGCCGCGCAGCTCGAAGCGGGCCAGCGAACGACAGTCGCTGATCAGCTCGCGCTCGCCCTGCAGGACGTGAATCATCATGGCCGACTGGCCATCCTTGTAGGTGGTGAACTCCTGGGCGCGAGCCACGGGAATCGTGGTGTTGCGTGGAATCACCTTCTCCATCAACCCGCCCATGGTCTCAAGACCCAACGACAGCGGGATGACGTCCAGAAGTAACAATTCGCCACCCTCGCGGCGATTCCCGGCCAGGGTGTCCGCCTGGATCGCGGCACCAATGGCGACGACCTGGTCCGGATCGATCGAGGTCAGCGGAGCGCGGCCGAACAGCGTGCCGACGGCTTCACGCACACGCGGCACGCGCGTCGAGCCACCGACCATCACCACAGCACCGACCTCTTCCAGCTCGACACCGCTGTCGCGCACTGCGCGGCGGCAGGCCTTGAGGCTGCGGGCGATCAGGGGTTCGATCATGGCTTCGAAGGCGGCACGGCTGAGCTCGCCCTGCCAGGCGCCATGAGCGACGCTGACGGTATCGGCGTCGGTCAAGGCCTCTTTGGCGGCACAGGCCGTCTGCAGCAGTTGACGCTGGGTCGCCGGGTCGAGATCGGCGGACAGACCGGCCTGCTCGATGATCCAGCCGGCAATCGCGTGGTCGAAGTCATCGCCGCCCAGGGCAGTGTCGCCCCCCGTGGCCAGCACTTCGAAGACGCCCGCGGTCAGGCGCAGGATCGAAATATCGAAAGTGCCGCCCCCCAGGTCGAAGATCGCCACCACGCCTTCGGCGTTCTGGTCCAGGCCATAGGCCACGGCAGCAGCGGTCGGCTCGTTGAGCAGGCGCAGCACGTTCAGGCCAGCCAGACGCGCAGCGTCCTTGGTGGCCTGGCGCTGGGCGTCGTCGAAATAGGCCGGCACGGTGATGACCGCGCCCACCAGTTCGCCACCGAGGGTTTGCTCGGCGCGCAGACGCAGGACCTTGAGAATGTCGGCCGACACCTCCACCGGGCTCTTCGGCCCCTGGACGGTGTCGATGAACGGCATGTGAGACTCGCCGCCAACGAAGCGATAGGGCAGTTGCTCGCCCAGCTGCTTGACGTCGGCAAGACCGCGCCCCATCAGGCGCTTGACCGAAAGCACGGTGTTCAGCGGGTCGCTGGCGGCTGCATCACGAGCCGCCTGGCCGACATCGCTGTGCCCGGGCAAATAGCGCACTGCGGACGGCAGGATGACGTTGCCCTGGGCGTCGGGCAGGGGCTCGCGGCGACCGCTGCGCACCGCAGCGACGAGAGAGTTGGTGGTACCCAGGTCAATACCCACCGCCAGGCGACGCTGGTGCGGCTGGGGGCTCTGACCGGGTTCGGCGATCTGCAGTAGGGCCATGCTTATCTGAATACCTTAGGCGTCATCACGGGCAACGCCGGGGTTAATCGTCGAGGCGCTCTTCGAGTTGGCGCACTTCTTGGGCGAGCTTGTCGAGAAACTGCATGCGGCGCATCAGGCGCTCGGCCCTGTCGCGCTCGGCAGCTTGATCCCAGCAGGCGGCGAACTCCTCGTTGAGCGTGTCCTGGGCGACCTTCAGGCGCTTCTTGAACACGGCAACACCGTCGAGGTCGGCTTCGTCCTGCAGCTCTTCGAGTTCTTCGCGCCACTGCATCTGCTGCAGCAGGAAGTCGGGGTCGTGGACCGTGACTTCCTGAGGCACTTCATGACCGCTGACGGCCAGCAGATAACGCGCGCGACGCGGCGCGCTGCGCAGCGTCTGGTAGGCGTCGTTGAGTGCTGCGGACTTTTCCAGGGCGACACGCTGCTCACGCTCGGAGGCGTCGGCGAAGCGGTCCGGATGGACCTCGCGGGCCAGCTCACGATAACGGGTGGCCAGCTTGTCGAGGTCCAGGCGAAAGCCCGGCTGCAGGTCGAACAGGGCGAAATGGCAAGGAGTACCCACGTCAAGCCTCAGACATTGAAGCTTTCGCCGCAGCCACACTCACCGCGCACGTTGGGGTTGTTGAACTTGAAGCCTTCGTTCAACCCTTCCTTGACGAAATCCAGCTCGGTGCCATCGAGATACACCAGGCTCTTCGGGTCGATGATGACCTTCACGCCATGGTTCTCGAACACCTGGTCCTCGTCGGCCAGCTCGTCGACGAACTCCAGCACGTAGGCCAGGCCCGAGCAGCCGGTGGTGCGCACGCCCAGGCGGATGCCCTCACCCTTGCCGCGCCCATCGAGGGAGCGGCGAATGTGGTTGGCGGCGGCTTCTGTCATGCTGATAGCCATCGGAACTCCTTACCTCGCGGCGACTTAGATCAAGCCTTTCTTCTGCTTGTAATCGCGAACGGCTGCCTTGATGGCATCCTCGGCGAGTACCGAGCAGTGGATCTTGACCGGCGGCAACGCCAGCTCTTCGGCCAGCTGGGTGTTCTTGATGGTTTCGGCTTCGTCCAGGGTCTTGCCCTTCATCCACTCGGTGGCCAGGGAGCTGGAGGCGATGGCCGAACCGCAGCCGTAGGTCTTGAACTTGGCATCTTCGATGATGCCTTGCTCGTTGACCTTGATCTGCAGACGCATCACGTCACCGCAAGCCGGGGCGCCGACCATGCCGGTACCGACGTCCGGATCTTCGGCATCCATCTTGCCGACGTTGCGCGGGTTTTCGTAGTGGTCGATGACCTTTTCACTGTATGCCATGGTGCAATTCCTTCCTCATCAGGGAGCCGCTCTTGCTGGCGACTGCTTAGTGGGCGGCCCACTCGATCTTGGAGATGTCGACGCCGTCTTTGTACATGTCCCACAGCGGCGACAGTTCACGCAGTTTGTTCACGGCCTTGCAGACTTCCTGCGCGGCGTAGTCGACTTCTTCTTCAGTGGTGAAGCGACCGAAGGAGAAGCGGATCGAGCTGTGCGCCAGCTCGTCGTTGCGGCCCAGGGCGCGCAGTACATAAGACGGCTCGAGCGACGCGGAGGTGCAGGCCGAACCGGAAGATACGGCGATGTCCTTGAGCGACATCAGCAGCGACTCGCCTTCGACGTAGTTGAAGCTCAGGTTCAGGTTGTGCGGAACGCGCTGGGTCTGGCTGCCGTTGACGTACAGCTCTTCAAGGTCGGAGACCTGCTTGAAGAAGCGGTCGCTCAACGCCTTGATGCGCACGTTTTCAGCGGCCATTTCCTGCTTGGCGATGGCGAAGGCCTCGCCCATGCCCACGATCTGGTGGGTCGGCAGGGTGCCCGAACGCATGCCACGCTCATGGCCACCGCCATGAATGATGGCTTCCAGGCGCACACGCGGCTTGCGGCTGACGTACAGCGCGCCGATGCCCTTCGGGCCGTAGACCTTGTGCGCCGAGAACGACATCAGGTCGACCTTGGTCTTCTGCACGTCGATTTCGACCTTGCCGGCCGACTGAGCGGCATCGACGTGGAACAGCACGCCGCGCGAGCGGGTCAGTTCACCGATGGCGGCGATATCGTTGATCGAGCCGACTTCGTTGTTCACATGCATCAGCGAGACGAGGATGGTGTCGTCGCGCAGCACTGCCTCGACCATCGCCGGGGTGACGATACCGTCTTCACCGGGTTCGAGGTAGGTGACTTCGAAACCTTCGCGCTCGAGCTGGCGAGCGGTGTCGAGGACCGCCTTGTGCTCGATCTTGGAGGTGATGATGTGCTTGCCCTTGGTCTGATAGAAGTGCGCGACACCCTTGAGCGCGAGGTTGTCGGACTCGGTGGCACCGCTGGTCCAGACGATTTCGCGCGGGTCGGCGTTGATCAGCTCGGCGACCTGGCGGCGGCCATTCTCGACCGCCTCTTCAGCGCGCCAGCCGAACACGTGGGAACGCGAGGCCGGGTTACCGAAGTTTCCGTCGACCAGCAGGCAGTCGGCCATCTTCTGGGCGACGCGGGGATCGACCGGGGTGGTCGCGGAGTAATCGAGGTAGATCGGCAACTTCATTGAGTATCTCCTATCAGGCGTTGGCGTCGCTCGTCGCTGCATCAGTCGACGGCGGACGTCTCAATCTTGTCCAGCTGGGCAACGCGACCGGCGACTCGACGCAGGTCCTGGCGCTGGGCGACTTCCTGCACCTCACGGCGCATGACGAGGTCGGACAGGCTGATGCCGCTGAGGAATTCGTGGATCTGCTGGCTGAGGTCGCACCACAGGTGGTGGGTCAGGCAGGTATCACCGGCGTGGCAATCCCCGAGGCCTTGGCAGCGAGTGGCGTCTACCGACTCGTTGACCGCGTCGATTACCTGCGCCACCTGGATGGTTTCCATGCCCCGCGACAGCTGGTAGCCGCCACCCGGACCGCGCACGCTGGATACCAGGCTGCTGCGGCGCAGCTTGGCGAACAGCTGTTCCAGATAGGAGAGGGAGATGCCCTGGCGCTCGGAAATGTCGGCCAAGGATACCGGCCCATGCTGCGCGTGCAACGCCAGGTCGAGCATGGCGGTGACGGCGTAACGGCCTTTGGTAGTCAATCGCATGGCTATGGGTACCACGGGAGTTACAGGATGTGTGCGAGTATGCGATTCCCGAGCATTTAAGTCAACTATAAGACCTAGTGCTTTAGTCGGGTTTGCACGCGGGAAGCGGGCGCGATGATAGCAGACAAGGGGCGCGAGCACACGCCCCGTGTATCAGCCAGGCGTAATCAATGCGACGGAGTGTCGCTCTGCGCAGCCTGCTTGACCTCGGCGAAGTCTTCTTCCGGCAGCGCCGGCAGGGCCTTGGCACAGTAGTCACTGCCCAGGTTGGTCAGCGCCCCGCACATGCCCTCCAGGCGCTCGTCGACCGCCTGCAGGTGGTCGAGCATCTGGCCGATGGCGCGCGCTACCGGGTCGGGCATGTCGCCACTGACGCCGTAGGCATCGAAGCCGATCTTCTCGGCCATGGCCTTGCGCTTGGCCTCGACCTCGCTGTCTTCGGTCTTGAAGATGATCCGCCCCGGGATCCCGACTGCCGTGGCGCCGGCCGGCACGGCCTTGGTCACCACCGCATTGGAGCCGATCTTGGCCCCGGCGCCAACCGTGAACGGGCCGAGCACCTTGGCCCCCGCCCCCACCACCACGCCGTTTTCGAGGGTCGGGTGACGCTTGCCCTTGTTCCAGCTGGTGCCGCCGAGGGTAACGCCCTGGTAGAGCGTCACGTCATCGCCGATCTCGGCGGTCTCGCCGATGACGATGCCCATGCCATGATCGATGAAGAAGCGCCGGCCAATCGTGGCGCCCGGGTGGATCTCGATGCCGGTCATCCAGCGCCCGAAGTTCGATACCAGGCGCGCCAGCCATTTGAAGTCGCGTTTCCACAGGGCATTGCCCAGGCGATGCAGCCAGATGGCATGCATCCCCGGGTAGCAGGTCAGTACCTCGAAGGCATTGCGCGCCGCCGGGTCACGATGAAACACACTCTGGATATCTTCACGCAGACGCTCGAACATTGTTTCTAGTCCTTCCGCTTGTGCGCATCACCCCGTGCGACCTTCTGGGTCTCGGTGAGGATGCCGCGCAAAATGCTCATTTCCGAACGATTGACCGAGCTGCGCCCATACAACCGGCGCAGGCGCGCCATCAGGTGCTTGGGCTTCTCAGGGTCAAGGAAGCTGATGTCCACCAGGGTCTTTTCCAGGTGTTCGTAGAACAGCTCCATTTCGTCCAGGGTGGCCAGCTCATCGCTGGCATCGACCTTCTCGACCTTCGCCGGCGCACCTTGCGCCGCCAGCCATGCGGTGCGCACCTCGTAGGCGAGCACCTGGACCGCGGCGGCAAGATTCAGCGAGCTGAAATCGGGGTTCGATGGAATGTGCACGTGGAAGTGACATCGCTGCAGTTCGTCATTGGTCAGGCCTGCATGTTCACGACCGAACACCAGGGCGATCTCCTCGCCAGCGGCCGCACGCGCGACGCTCTGCACCCCGCATTCGCGCGGGTCGAGCATCGGCCACGGCATGCTGCGATCACGGGCGCTGGTCCCAATCGCCAGGCTGCAACCGGCCAGCGCCTGCTCGAGCGTATCGACCACAATGGCGCCGTCCAGCACATCGTCGGCACCAGAGGCACGGGCACTGGCGTCGGCCGCGGGGAAATCCAGTGGCTGGACCAGCACCAGGCGCGACAAGCCCATGTTTTTCATGGCACGAGCAGCGCCGCCGATGTTGCCGGGGTGGCTGGTATTGACCAGAACAACACGAATATTCTGCAGCAAGGTGTCGAGCTCACGGATGCCTATAAAAGGGGGACGATCTTACCTAAGCGACGGGCGTAACGCCACGAATGCGAATGTCACCCTTCTGCCGGAACAGTTTTCTGATAGACTAGGCGGCTTTCTTCTTTAACATCTCCAGGTGAAACGCCCATGCAGCCTATGCTGAATATCGCCCTGCGCGCCGCTCGCAGCGCCAGTGAACTGATTTTCCGCTCCATCGAACGCCTGGACAGCATCAAGGTCGACGAGAAAGAGGCCAAGGATTACGTCTCCGAGGTCGATCGCGCCGCCGAGCAGACCATCGTCAACGCCCTGCGCAAGGCTTACCCGAACCACTCGATCCAGGGTGAAGAGACTGGCCTGCACGCCGGCTCCGGCGAGGAAGGCAAGGACTACCTGTGGATCATCGATCCACTGGATGGCACCACCAACTTCCTGCGTGGCGTTCCGCACTTCGCGGTCAGCATCGCCTGCAAATACCGCGGCCGCCTTGAGCACGCGGTCATCGTCGACCCGGTCCGCCAGGAAGAATTCACCGCCAGCCGCGGTCGTGGCGCCCAGCTCAACGGTCGTCGCCTGCGTGTCAGCTCGCGCACCAGCCTGGAAGGCGCCCTGCTGGGTACCGGCTTCCCGTTCCGCGACAGCCAGATGGCTGACCTGGACAACTACCTCGGCATGTTCCGCGCCCTCACCGGCCAGACCGCCGGCATCCGTCGCGCGGGTTCCGCCGCCCTGGACCTGGCCTACGTTGCCGCTGGTCGTTTCGACGCCTTCTGGGAGTCGGGCCTGTCCGAGTGGGACATGGCCGCAGGCGTACTGCTGATCCAGGAAGCGGGCGGCCTGGTGAGCGACTTCAACGGTGGCCACGACTTCCTCGACAAAGGCCACATCGTTGCCGGCAACATCAAGTGCTTCAAGGCGGTACTGACCGCCATCCAGCCGCACCTGCCGGAAAACCTCAAGCGCTGAGCCAGGGCTTAGGATGCAAAAAAAGCACCCCGAGGGGTGCTTTTTTTGTGCCTGTTTTCCCTGGCTCTGCTGGCCCGCGACGAAGCCAGCATCCAGATCACTGGCCGGGCTGCGCCTGGCTCAGCACCAGCTTGCCGTTCTTGTCCAGCGGAATGGTCGAACCTGGCTCGTGGTCCATCTTCACCACACCAGCCTGGTCACCGATGGTGTACTTCACGGTGTAGCCCACCACCTTGTCGCTGATGTCGTTGACCGTGTTGCAGCGCGTTTGCGTGGTGGTGTAGGTGTCACGCTCCTGCATGCCTTCCTGCACCTTGTTGCCGGCATAACCACCACCCACCGCACCTGCGACCGTGGCGATCTTCTTGCCGGTGCCGCCACCGATCTGGTTACCCAGCAGGCCACCGGCCAGGGCGCCCACCACGGTACCGGCGATCTGGTGCTGGTCCTGCACCGGACGCTGGCGCGTCACGGTCACGTCCTTGCACACTTCGCGCGGTGTCTTCACCTGCTGCTTGATCGGTTGTACGTCAGTGACCTGGGCGTATTCCGGCCCTTTGTTCACCAAGCTGTAGGTCGCCACAGCACCTCCGGCTGTAACACCGACAGCACCCAGAACCGCACCCACCAGCATTGATTTGTTCACGTGGAATCTCCTGATCATACCCGCGGGACATTGCCCGCCTTCTCCCTGCCTTGGAGCAAAAAAAAAGGCGCGAGTTCAACACTCGCGCCTCTCTTTACGCCAAACGGCGTAGGACAAGCCCTTACGGACGGTCGTCCACACCCTCGGCCTTGACCGGCGGGATCAGGTCTTCACTGTTCAGGTTCAGCCAGATCAGCACCACGTTGGCGATGTAGATCGACGAGTAGGTACCCGCCATGACGCCCAGGAACAGCGCCAGCGAGAAGCCGAACAGGTTGTCGCCACCGAAGAACAGCAGCGCAGCAATCGCCAGCAAGGTCGACACCGAGGTGGCGATGGTGCGCAGCAGGGTCTGGGTGGTCGAGACGTTGATGTTCTCGATCAGCGACGCCTTGCGCATCACGCGGAAGTTCTCACGCACGCGGTCGAACACGACGATGGTGTCGTTGAGCGAGTAGCCGATGATCGCCAGCACTGCCGCCAGCACCGTCAGGTCGAAGGTGATCTGGAAGAACGAGAGGATGCCCACGGTCACGATCACGTCGTGAATCAGCGAGACGATCGCCCCCACCGCGAACTTCCACTGGAAGCGGAACGCCAGGTAGATCAATACCCCGCCCAACGCCAGCAGCATGCCCAGGCCGCCCTGGTCACGCAGTTCTTCACCGACCTGCGGGCCGACGAACTCGACACGTTTGACGGTGGCAGGGTTGTCGCCGCCCAGTTTCTGCAGCGCCTGGGCAACCTGGTTCCCCAGTTGCGGGTCGTCGCCAGGCATGCGCACCAGCAGGTCGGTGGTGGCACCGAAGCTCTGCACGATGGCCTCGTGGAAGCCAGACTCGACCAGCTCGGCACGCACCGCCTTGAGGTCGGCCGGACGCTCGTAGGTCAGCTCGATGAGCGTACCGCCGGTGAAGTCCAGGCCGAAGTTCAAGCCCTTGTGCCACCAGCTGAACAGCGCCAGCACGGTCAGCAGGACAGTGACGGCGAACGCAACGTTGCGCACGCCCATGAAGTTGATGGTTTTCATCGCAGCTCCCTCAAACCCACAGCTTCTTGATGTCACGCCCGCCACAGGTCAGGTTGACCATTGCGCGGGTCACCATGACGGCGGTGAACATCGAGGTGAAAATCCCGAGGGACATGGTGACCGCGAAGCCCTTGACCGGGCCGGTACCCATGGCGAACAGGATGCCGCCGACCAGCAGGCTGGTCAGGTTGGCGTCGATGATCGCGGTGTAGGCACGGTTGAAGCCTTCGTGGATGGCGCGCTGCACCGACATGCCGTTTTTCAGCTCCTCGCGAATCCGCGAGAAGATCAGCACGTTGGCGTCGACCGCCATACCCATGGTCAACACGATACCGGCGATACCCGGCAGCGTCAGGGTCGCGCCCAACAGCGACATCAGCGCCAGCAGCAGCACCATGTTGCCCGCCAGGGCGATGGTGGCGATCACGCCGAAGCCACGGTAGATGGCGATGATGAACAGCGAGACGAACAACATGCCCCACAGCGATGCATCGACACCCTTGGTGATGTTGTCGGCACCCAGGCTTGGGCCGATGGTACGCTCTTCGGCGAAGTACATCGGTGCGGCCAGACCACCGGCACGCAGCAGCAGGGCCAGTTCGGACGACTCACCCTGGCCGTTCAGGCCGGTAATACGGAACTGGCTGCCCAGCGGCGACTGGATGGTCGCCAGGCTGATGATCTTCTTCTCTTCCTGGAAGCTCTGTACCGCCACTTCCTTCTCGACGCCATCAACGGTCTGCTTGACGTAGCGGGTCACCGGCTTCTGCTCGATGAAGATCACCGCCATGCTGCGACCGACGTTGCTGCGCGTGGCGCGGCTCATCAACTCGCCACCGTGGCCATCCAGGCGGATGTTCACCTGCGGACGACCGTGCTCGTCGAAGCTCGCCTGGGCATCGGTAACCTGGTCACCGGTGATGATCAAGCCACGCTCGACCGCAGCCGAACGGTTGCCGTCACGGAACTCGAAAACCTCGGTGGTCGCTTTCGAAGCACCTGGCTCAGCGCCGAAGCGGAACTCCAGGTTGGCCGTCTTGCCGAGGATACGCTTGGCTTCGGCAGTGTCCTGCACGCCCGGCAGCTCGACCACGATACGGTTGGCGCCCTGGCGCTGAACCAGCGGCTCGGCCACGCCCAGCTCGTTCACACGGTTGCGGACGGTGGTCAGGTTCTGCTTGATGGAGTATTCGCGGATTTCGGCGACCTTGGCCTGGGTCAGCGCCAGACGCAGCACGGAGAGCTCGTTGCGCTCGGTGGTGGTGATGTCGAAATCATTGAAATTCTTGCGGACCAGGGCACGTGCCTGTTCGCGAGTAGCATCGTCGGCGAAGCCCAGCATGATGCTGCCGTCCTGCTGGGGCAGGCTACGGTAGCGCACGCGCTCTTTGCGCAGCAGGGTCTTCACTTCGCCGTCGTAGACCTTCAGGCGGGCGCTCATGGCCTTGTCCATGTCCACTTCCAGCAGGAAGTGCACACCACCGGAGAGGTCCAGGCCCAGCTTCATCGGGCTGGCACCCAGGTTGCGCAGCCACTGCGGGGTGGTCTGGGCCAGGTTCAGTGCGACGACGTAGTCGTCACCCAAGGTCTTGCGCACCACATCCTTGGCCGGCAGTTGGTCTTCCTGGTTGGTCAGGCGCACCAGCGCACTGCCCTTCTCGCCCAGGCTGCCACCCTTGACGGTGATACCGGCATCGGCCAGCGCCTTGGTGGCGCGGTCGAGGTCGGCCTGGCTCACGTGCAGCGCGGAACTTGCGCCGCTGATCTGCACCGCCGGGTCATCCGGGTAGAGGTTGGGAGCGGAATAAATAAAGCCGACCGCCAGTACCACCAGGATCAGCAGGTATTTCCACAGAGGGTATTTGTTCAGCATCACGCCGCCCGTTCAAGACGCGGGGCGCTTTGCGCGCCCCGACTGGAAAAAATGAAACCGGTAACTCAGATAGCCTTGAGCGTACCTTTTGGCAGGGTCGCGGCGATGGCGCCCTTCTGGAACTTCAGCTCGACGTTGTCGGACACTTCCAGCACCACGAAGTCGTCGGAAACTTTGACGATCTTGCCGGCGATACCGCCGTTGGTGACCACTTCGTCACCCTTCTGCAGAGCGCCGAGCAGGTTCTTCTGCTCTTTGGCACGCTTGGCCTGCGGGCGCCAGATCATCAGGTAGAAGATGACCAGGAAGCCAACCAGGAAGATCCACTCGAAGCCAGTACCGGCTGGGCCGGCGGCAGGGGCTGCAGCGTCCGCGTAAGCGGCGGGAATCAGAAAGCTCATGTAGCACTCCAGTTGCTGAATTTAGTTATGTGTGCGAACAGTCAGTCCAAAGGCGGAACGGGAAGCCCGCGCTTGGCATAGAAGGCGTCGACAAAGGCGGCCAATTTACCCTGTTGAATAGCCTCGCGTAAACCGGCCATCAAGCGCTGGTAATGGCGCAAGTTGTGGATGGTATTCAGCATGCTGCTCAACATTTCGCCGCACTTGTCCAGGTGATGCAGATAAGCGCGTGAGAAGTTGGTGCAGGTATAGCAGTCACAGGTCGGATCCAGCGGCGAATCATCATGGCGATGGAACGCATTGCGGATCTTGATCACCCCTGTATCGACGAACAGATGGCCGTTGCGCGCGTTGCGCGTGGGCATCACGCAGTCGAACATGTCGACGCCGCGGCGCACACCCTCAACCAGATCTTCCGGTTTGCCTACCCCCATAAGGTAACGAGGTTTGTCAGCAGGCATTTGTGCCGGCAGGTAATCCAGCACCTTGATCATCTCGTGCTTGGGTTCGCCCACCGACAGGCCGCCGATGGCCAGGCCGTCGAAGTCAATATTGACCAGCGCCTCCAGCGAGCGCATGCGCAGGTCCTGGTACATGCCACCCTGAACGATGCCGAACAGCGCCGCAGTGTTATCGCCGTGGGCGTTCTTCGAGCGCTGGGCCCAACGCAGCGACAGCTCCATGGAGGTGCGCGCCACATCGTGCTCGGCCGGGTACGGCGTGCACTCGTCGAAGATCATCACGATGTCCGAGCCCAGGTCACGCTGCACCTGCATCGACTCTTCCGGGCCCATGAACACCTTGGAGCCGTCGACCGGCGAGGCGAAGGTCACGCCCTCTTCCTTGATCTTGCGCATCGCGCCCAGGCTGAACACCTGGAAACCGCCGGAGTCGGTGAGGATCGGGCCTTTCCACTGCATGAAGTCGTGCAGGCCGTTGTGCTTCTTGATCACCTCGGTGCCCGGGCGCAGCCACAGGTGGAAGGTGTTGCCCAGGATGATCTCGGCGCCGATGGCCTCGATGTCCCGCGGCAGCATGCCCTTGACCGTGCCATAGGTGCCCACCGGCATGAACGCCGGGGTTTCCACGGTGCCACGGGGGAAGGTCAGCCGACCGCGACGGGCCTTGCCGTCGGTGGCCAGCAGTTCGAAGGACATTCGACAGGTGCGACTCATGCTTGATCCTCGGGGCCGCGCGGCGCCGGATTGCGGGTGATGAACATGGCATCACCGTAACTGAAGAAGCGGTACCCCTGCTCGACCGCCGCGGCGTACGCGGCCATGGTCTCGGGATACCCCGCAAAGGCCGAGACCAGCATCAGCAGCGTGGACTCGGGCAAATGGAAGTTGGTCACCAGCGCATCGACCACATGGAACGGTCGGCCGGGGTAGATGAAGATGTCGGTGTCGCCACTGAACGCCTTGAGCACACCATCGCGCGCCGCACTCTCCAGCGAGCGCACGCTGGTGGTACCGACCGCGATCACCCGCCCGCCACGGGCGCGGCAGGCCTCGATGGCATCGACCACGTCCTGGCTCACTTCGAGCCACTCTTTATGCATGTGGTGATCTTCGATCTTGTCGACCCGCACCGGCTGGAAGGTGCCGGCACCTACATGCAGGGTGACGAAGGCGCGCTCGACGCCCTTGGCGGCGATCTGCTCCAGCAGCGCCTCGTCGAAGTGCAGGCCGGCAGTAGGCGCGGCGACGGCACCGGCACGCTCGGCGTACACGGTCTGGTAGCGCTCACGGTCGGCGCCTTCGTCCGGGCGGTCGATATACGGCGGCAGCGGCATATGGCCAACGCGCTCGAGCAGTGGCAGCACCTCTTCGGTGAAGCGCAGCTCGAACAGCGTCTCATGGCGCGCGACCATTTCGGCCTCGCCACCGCCATCGATCAGCACCGTGGCGCCGACCTTCAGTGCCTTGCTGGCACGCACATGGGCCAGTACCCGATGGCTGTCGAGCACCCGCTCGATCAGCACTTCCAGCTTGCCGCCGGAGGCTTTCTGACCGAACAGCCGCGCCGGAATCACCCGAGTGTTGTTGAACACCATCAGGTCGCCCGGGCGCAGGTACTCGAGCAAATCGGTGAAGCGCCGGTGCGCCAGCTCCCCGCTCGGCCCGTCAAGGACCAGCAGACGGCTGCCATGGCGCTCGGCCAGGGGATGGCGGGCGATGAGGGAATCCGGGAGTTCGAAGGAAAAATCGGCGACGCGCATGATCGTGTTCGGCTTGGCAGGGCCGGGAAGTTTAGCCCAATGCATGAAAATTGACCATGAAAGCCGATTGACCGACTGCAGGAGCCTCTCTATACTGCGGCGCCACAAGCCCTGATGGCGGAATTGGTAGACGCGGCGGATTCAAAATCCGTTTTCGAAAGGAGTGGGAGTTCGAGTCTCCCTCGGGGCACCATCACATAGTTCCAAGCGGTCCCCAAAAGACCCGGAACACCAGAAAAACCGGCCACTGGGCCGGTTTTTTTGTGCCCGTGGTTTCCAGTGGTTCCGTTGTAAGCCCACTGAGCTGAATCAACCCGCCATCAACATCGGTGCGAAGATCACCGAGCTCAAAGAAGCCTTCAACACCAAACAGACCGAGTTCAGCGCTCGCTTGCTTGAAACCGAACAGAAGCTCGCATCTGGGCGCCATTAGCTGATCGCAATGTCGTCACTGCAAGCGTGCTGGAAGCGGACGGCGTAGGTGAAATGTGCAACGGTCGCCAGAAGTCCGCTGGGCAAATTAATTGTGAGGCGGGCATCCCTGCGGCGATCGCCAATCCGAACAAGGGCGGTGCCGATTCCACCAGCTATCAAACCGCACCACAGCGTGACGGCGCTGGCATCCGTGGCATTCCCCAGCCGCGCGCTTTCGGCTCAGCCAAGAACACCACAGCCAGCGGCAACCCTGTCCCGATCTGAATCGGAGGCGCCGCTGGGGCGGGGCGATCATTTCGGCACCGATCTACGCAGAGGACAAGTCTAAAGGGGGGAGGTTATCCCACTTTTAAGTACCCGGGGCTCAAGATATTAAGTGGCATTCTGTTTTCAAGCACCCTGACCCGAGCCCTATGAAAGCTCAATCCCTGTTAGGCGAAAGCACCTCCGCACCCAGTGGATAGTTGAGCAATATCACCCGACGAAAACCGGTATTGGCGCACCTCAAACTCTCAGAAACATTAAATCTTCCGGCACCTGTAGTTCTATCTACAACCAACAGTAGGTCTACCACTTCCGCCTTAGCCATGTAGAAATCAAGCTTTTGAGACTTTGAGCTAATCTGCCTCAGGACTAAATCATCTGGAATTGAGCGAACAAAGCTTACGTCGACAATTTGCCAGCGCCCGTAGCGGGCAAACCTAGCGTCATCCTTTGGGAGAGGAAGAATCCACGCTTGTAGCGCACCTATTTCTATGTGGACCTCTTCGCCTGCCAAGCTACTGCCTACAGAAATAAGAACATCTATAATTTTCTCAACTTCGTCAATACACCCTAGAAAGTTCACCCTTACCGGGTTTCCTGAGCGCCGATAGTAGCCAGAAACAATATCTCGCAAGTTCTTCTGCTGCATTCCGTGGATTTGCTTTAGTGCAGAGCCGCCTCGATCTCTGGGACTATCGTAAAGCTCGACAACTTCAAGCCCAAAACACTCACTACTGGCTGTGCGGATCATGAAGTCTAGCGGCTCGGGTATGTCGTCTATAAACCAAATCTCACCCAATGCTTTGGCCGCTGAAACTGCATAAATACGCTCCATTTCTTTCTTGAAAACTCGGGTCATGAAATTATCCCAGTTTGCCAAACCGCGTCACCGTTCTACTCAACGGTTTTGCCCGACCAAAGAAATGAATTCTTCTATCGACTCATAATCCGAACCAACGATTAAAGAGCTAGACCTTGCGGCCATTTTCTGATTGAGTTGGACTACCTGCTCTACTGTGACCTCCGTGACCCCTCCGATAAAAATATTAGACTCGCAGATAATGTATGCATATCTGGGTGAGATAGGGTAATAGAGATCAAGAAACTCCGGCTGAGAAGAAGTCTCCCACACCTGGGGATGCACATTGATTGCCGGTTGATCTGAAGTAATAAACGAAACACCAGTATTATTAAAAAGTAGAGAATGAGTGTAGCCAGAACGAAAAAGATAGAGTTCACGCCCCAGATTCATCCCAAACATATAACTCAAGAACCACCAGCTATTTTTCATGCTCCTCAAAAACTCTACACTCTCAACCGTATCCTCCCGAAACGCATGAAAAGTCCTATCCTTGAAATTTTTAGTGCGCGCAAACTGATGCCCCAAAAAAGTGGTGAATTTTATTATCGAACCACTTTCATAAAGGCAGGATAATTTTCCACCAGCAAGATCTTTTAGTATTGGCGAAGCATCTCTCTCATGGGCCGAATGAAGATTCTCCATAAGATTTGACTTTAGAGCCTTGATTGATTTCTCGATGACTTCAATTTTTCGCCTAGAACCTTTATAGATCTCGCTTGCCCTTTGAAACCGCAGAAAATCATTTAGATAACTTCGATGAGCGTATTGCAGATCTTCAGCGGCTCGACTTGACCACTGAAGAATTACTTTAACATCATATTCGGCTAGATGTGTGACCCTGTAAAAATCAAGGTCCATCGCCAAACCGCGAACGCTATCTAATTTTATCTTGCGGGTAGGCGTAGAGTGATAAACATTTATCCCATCTGCAGACCAACGTTTCAAGTAATCAGCCCAAACATGGTGATGCTTCCTTTTCGCCTCAAAATACTTAGCATCCATAACCCACCTCCCTCACTCAGTGCGCGCCAGTATGCCACGACATGTCGCAATAAAAAGCCGCATGGGTGGTGAGGTCGATATGTAACATTTGGAAGCTCTAGCCTTGGGCGCCAGACACAGGAAAGCCCCGATTTCGAGGCTTTTTACTGCCGGCACTCAGCGATGTATCACGGGAGTTGCATAATTTATGCGCCCCTATGACTCAAGCCCACATCATCAGATCAGCTTCAATCAAGAACCTGGATCTCGCGCCCGTTCAGTTCTGCGTGACGGGAAATTGCCACTTCAAAACGCTTGTACAGGCCGAAAAAATCAGCGAGGTCCATTTCGGCTCTGACAGCCCTCACGGGGATAGGCTTAAGACGCTCAAGCTCCTGCTGCGCTTGATGAAACCCTTCAGACGAAAGGATATACGCAGTTACGTAAATCGGATGCTCCTGCCGCTTTGCATGAACCTCCCCAGAGTACATCTTCACTCCGACAATCCTGTCTCCTTCTGCGATCAACCCACGGGCTCTAAACAATGTCTCAAGCGTGTCTCGGTCATGGTCATCCGCAGCAGCGGTGCCCTTGTGGTCTCCATACTGAACAGCTGCCTTGAAAACCTCGTTAATCATTTCTCGCTCCATGCTATGGCTGGGTGGTGCTCGCTAGAATGGATTAGCCTAGCGATCGGTAGCGAGTGTAGTACCGAGTGACCGCCCACACACCAAGGAGAACGTGAGTAGGATATTAGAAACAACCTCACAAACATCCAATTATCAATACCTTAAAATGTATTTTCGAGTCCCCTCGCACCAAGATCCAGAACCGACCTTATGGTCGGTTTTTTGTGGGCGGGATTCAGACCGCCGCTGTCGAAGCGAGCTAGTCGAGGCAGCGAACCGCCGCCCACCTCAGCGCCGACTCAACGCCAGACGCGCCGCAAACAACACAAACACCAGTCCCGTCGCCCGATCCATCCACTGAATCACTTTCCCTTTGCGCAGCACACCCGCCATGGATTGTGTCGCACTGATCAACCCCATCGCCCAGATCAACCCCAGCAGCACATGAATGCCCACAAGCCCGAAGGTCCATGCAATCAGCGGCTGGCCTTGCGGAATGAATTGCGGCAGAAACGACACGTAGAAAATCCCGACCTTGGGATTGAGCAGATTGCCCATCATGCCCTTGAGAAACCAGTTCGCTGCCGGACGCCCCTCGGCCTCGGCAGGCGCCAGCGACTGGCGTGGGCGCAGGAGCATGTTCACGCCCAACCATGCCAGATAGGCAGCGCCACAGTACTTGAGGATGTCGTACGCCAGCTCGGAGACGGCGATCAATGCACCAAGGCCGAAGGCGACCGCCGCGCCCCAGAGCAGGCAGCCGGCGTTGATGCCCAGGGCCGCGCGCAGCCCCTGCTTGCGTCCTTCGACGGCGGAGGTTCTGAGGATCAAGGCGGTATCGAGGCCGGGGGTTACCGTCAGCAGGGTAGCGGCGAGCGTGAAGGCAATCAGATTGTCGGCGATGGACATAGGTGGTCAGCCTGGAAGGAAGTTGCCCTAGATTAGCTTGGGCGCAGCTTTTTTCGTTGTGGATAAGTGGCTCGATTTTCAGTTTTTCCCCATTCCCTGTAGTCCGTTTCCCAAACATACTCTCGGCCGCCTAAAGCCGTTGCGGTGCCATGGGGCGCGTTCTAGTCTCGCCCGGTCGTTGCTCATCAACGACCGGCTATGACAGGCCGAATCAGCATTGCAACTCACACGGCTTCGCTTTTATGGCGGCTGTAGGTGGGGCACCTTCGGGTGCGCCGGGTTTCCTTGCTGACCGGTCTGTCAACCTACTTACAGCTGCCACCCTCTTGTTTGACAGCAATGGTGGTGGTCCCTTCATCAGCGAGGAGTTCACCATGTTAAAGATCGTCCCCGATCCCCCTTTCTACAGCGAAAATCCCCACGCCCTCGAAGACCTCGTCCTCCAAATCATCGAACACCTCACCTGCGCCCTCGCCATCACCCACCACAGCACCGCCCTCACCCTCGGCTCCCCCGCCCAGCCCCTGAGCATCACCACCGCCCACGAAGTCGATGCCGCCCTGACGCTGGCGGAAACCGCACTGAGCAGGATCCAGGTCCGTCACTGAAGGAGCATCGAACATGAGCGATACCACTGCAGGCGTCACCGGGTTCGGTTACGGCGATGGCGACAAGCCGCTGTTCCGGGTCGAGCCCGGACATGATTCGAAACTGGCAATGGAACAGGCGTCGGCGATGATGGCCTGCGCCAAGCGCATGACCTTGCTCGCCTCCACCGACGGCGAGGCCGACCTGGGCTGGGCCGCGCACTTGCTGTGCGACATGGTCAAGGCGATGATGGATGACGTGGAGATAGGACGCGGGCGGGAAAGCTGCTAGGCCAGAGCCGCATTGTCGATAGGCTGGGGCTGCACGTAGTCCCGGCCTATTGAGTCGCATCGGCTACACAGGCTGTGGCTCAGTCGCGCGAGCGAACCGCTGGCTTCGCACCAGCAGTACCAAACTCCACACTTTGACGGCTTCCGCACCAACTGCCAGCAGAAAAAGCAGCCAGGGTGCTGGCGTAACAAGGAGGTTGAGCCATAGGAAGGAGATAGGTATCGAAGGAAGCAGGAATATTCGAAATGGCGCCTGGGCCAAGCCGACATAGGCCGCAGCACGCGCGCCTTTGATAAACAACAAACCGCTGGCGACTACCGAGAGATGCACCGCTACGCCTGTAAGGCCGATAAATAATGCGAGCTCGCCATGCTCGCGTGACAAGGCAACAATGCTTTGCAGATCATCCCAAAATGGAATCCGACCACGGCGAATACTGCCGACTGCGTAGAGCACGATGATGAGCGCATCCATCGCGCCCCAGCATAATTGGATGAATCGCTGAAGCCGATCATTCATCAGGGCCAAAAGCTGCTCCTTTTTCCACACCCACCATCAAGACTCAGCCCAGAATCCTCCGTGCGCTGGTCGCATTGCGCGCCAGCTCCAAAACTTTGCCTTGTAGAAAGTCCGCGTAGTACTCCTTCAACTCATCGGCCCAACCAGCAACCAGATCAAGGATACCTTCCGCCTCATCCTGCACGAGACCGAAGTGCTGCCGTTGGCTAAGCAGATTCGCGCGCGCCACCCGCGCCCCATCCAGCCCGACGCTCATGGACATATATTTTGCAGGCCCCTCATCCAGGATTGGCAGCACGTCGTACATGGGCGAAAGTCGCCATCCATCGTTGATGAAAATGACGGCGTGGTTGCGGGGATGGTCGTCCGCGTTGCCGACCAGGGCGTTATAGGCCATGCGCATGTACAGCTCACGTAGATCCTGATCCGGCACGCCACGACGATGCATTTCGTTGGCCAGGCGAGCGTACGAACGGGCCTGGAGATCCAGCAGCGTCCAATCCGTCTTCAGCAAGGTCAGGCCACTGAGCATCGGGACTCGCCGGAAGACGCCGTCCACGTACCGACGATCAAAGCGCTCTACCAGCAAGGTCGGCCCCTTCCCATCCAGGTACAGCGAGGTGTTGGCGACGCGCATGCCTTTCATGGCGGCGAAGGTCATGCAGGCATGCTCTACCGGGGCCAGCTCATATTGGTCATAGCGATCATGCGGCTTGGCCAGAATGAGTTTTCCGTCACCCTGGAACGTGCGCTTTGGACGGGCGCCTCCAGCAGATGAGCGCTGGTCTCGCACGCCCAGGATTCTTGCGGTCTCTTCATCGATGTCCTGGTCGTAGACGACATCGCAGGCTTCGATGAACTTGTCCAACCCCGACAGCCGTGGCAGTGGCTTTTGGCCGACACCGACAGGTGGGTTTTTGTCGCGCCCGGTCATCAGGTTTCCCGCGCGATCGCTGTTGGGCGAATCGATCAGCAGGTCATAACGTGTGATCGGGTCACGCTTGAGGCGCTGGAGCAACCTCTCGCCCCAGCCATCTGGCAGGGCGTCGTCGATGAAGCCCGGAACCCCGTGGTTACTGGCGACGCTGAAGACTTGATCCGACAAGGGGTAGTGGAAAGGGTCGGGCACCCATACCTTCGAGTCCAGCACGGCGGGAGAATAGACGAACTCGCCAGGGCGGTTGCCATTCAAGGTCAGGCGCCCAAGCGTCAGAACCTCACCGGTCTGGGGGTGCTCCATATAGATGTAGGCACTGGGCATCAGAAGTCCTCCGGCTTGGCGCGGCGTCTACGCGCTCGGCGGCCACTGGTCTCGTCCTTCAACTCAACGAAGGAAACTGAAGCATCCTCCAGAGGACGGAAAACCTTGTCTGTAAGACCAAGGTTCCACAACACGAGCATCAACGATCTGACACTGACGGATGGATCACCACGTTCGATGCGACGCAGCATCTTCTCGGTAACGCCGAGTCTACTGACGACATCCAGTTGCCGTACACCCTGCTCCAGGCGCGCCGTTTTGACCAGAAGCCCTATACGCTGGAGGCTTGCTTCACAATCTACCGGAAAAAATCTTTCCATAAGCGGCTAAATATGTCCGACTAATTTAAATAAACGGACGATTAAATCCGTTTACCCATAGGGTTGGGTACGCCTAAGCATAGCTGAAGAGCCTGCTTATCGAAAACAATCGGATGATTGGCGTCCGTTTATTTTTGAGCTGCGCGGGTCAAAAGAGGTCGACCTGCTGAGCAAACTCAAAACCAACACATAGCAGCTATGCAATTGCGGGTGTCACACCATCACCCCATACCGCCCCGCCACCACAATCCGATTCCGCCCCGCACTCTTGGCCTGATACAGCGCCATATCCGCCTCATGCAACCAGGCCTCGGCGCTCTGCAGATGCCCGCCAAAAGGCGCGACGCCGATGCTCAGGCTCAACCCCTGCTCCGGTAATTCAGGATGGCGATAACACTCCACCGCCTCGCGCAGCCGCTCGAGCACTTCCTCGGCCTGGGCCACGCTGACGCCGGGCAGCATCACGCAGAACTCGTCACCTCCATAGCGCGCCACCGGGTCGCTCTTGCGCAGGTGAGTCGGCAGGAAGGCGCTGAGGGTGCGCAGGATGTCGTCGCCCATCAGGTGGCCGTGACGGTCGTTGATCTGCTTGAAATGGTCGATGTCGATCAGTGCCAGCACATTGGCCTGATTGTCGCGGCGGCAACGCTGGAATTCGCGCAGCAGCAGGTCTTTCCAGGCGCCGTGGTTGATCAGGCCGGTGAGGCTGTCGGTCTGGCTCAGGCGCGAGAGAGTGCGTTTGTGCTGGGCGAGCTGGACGGTGACCTGATAGCAGATCAGGCCAATGGCCATGGGATAGATCAGCAGGATCGGCAGGCAGGCGAGCATCTGTGCCTGACTGGTAGGCGGGAATAGCGGTGGTGCGTACAACCAGAGCCCCAGACCAATGCCCAGCGCCTGGGCAAGGAAGGTCTTGCCGAGCATGTGCCAGCCGCCTGCGGCGATCTTGTCCATGGCGATCATCGACAGGATGATCACGCTCGGCAGCGGGTTGAGCCCCATGACACCAGCCCAGCAGCCTCCGGCGAAGCCATCGAACACCAGGTTGCGCTGCTCGGCGCGAAAGGGCTGCTTCGACAACCGGGCCAGCTGATAAGCGACGTGCGGCCAGACGAAGCCGTGCAGCGCGAGCAAGGCCCAGGTCCACCAGGCCGGCTGCAGCGGCCAGATGCCGATCAGCACACAGAAGAACCCAAGCCCGGTGCCGATGGCGCGGGGTGGGTACATGCGTTTGGCGAAGGAAAGACCCTTACCCGTTCGCTCGATCATCGAGGGCTCACCGAAAAAATGGACTGTCCTTGAATGCACCGGACAGGCAGCCAGGCGGGAAAATGCCCTGGGGGTCGGCGTTCGAGCATTGTGCCACTATCGAAAACAGGACTTCAAACGTGCTGGACGAAATACACTAACCGTCGGGTTAATTCCGTCTCGACCTCGCGAGAAACACGTCCGGTAACATCCAGCCCACCGAACCTTGCCCCGCCCCCGACGTCGGATCCTTCATCCGCTCCACGAAGAGATCCCTGCGTGAAAAACTACCTCGTGCGCAAGTACCGCCTGGTCCTCAAGACCTTCAACTACATCGGCTGGTCGCTGCTGTGGCTGCTGGTGTGGGACATCCTGGTCACCATCGATTTCATGCTGTTCTTCAACAGCAAGTTCAGCCTGCCGCTGATCCCACTGACGCTGCTGGGTTCAGCGCTGGTGGTGCTGGTGAGCTTTCGCAACAGCAGTGCCTACAACCGCTGGTGGGAAGCGCGCACGCTGTGGGGGGCGATGGTCAATAGTTCACGCAGCTTCGCGCGGCAGGTGCTGACGCTGGTGGACGATCCGGATGACGGGCTCAATCCGGTCAAGGCGACCTTGCTGCGTCGGCATGTGGCCTATGTGAACTGCCTGGCAGCGCACCTGAAGAACGAGCCGTGCCCGCCGGAACTGATGGCGTTCATCCCCCATCACGAGTTCGAGCGGCGCAATGGTTCGAACAACTTCGCCAATGACATTCTGGCCGGCTCCGCCGCCTTGCTGGCAGGCGAATACAAGGCTGGGCGGCTGGACAGCATTCGCCTGGCGCGGCTGGAGTCGACGCTGGTAGACCTGTCCAACGCCCAGGGCGGGATGGAGCGGATCGCCAATACACCGCTGCCCTACCCCTACGTGTATTTTCCGCGGTTGTTCATCACGCTGTTCTGCGTGATCGTGCCGATCGGGCTGGTGGAGTCTCTGGAGTGGTTCACGCCGCTGGCTTCGACAGTGGTGGGGTTCATGCTGCTGGCGATCGAGCGGATCGGCACCGACCTGCAGAGCCCATTCCGACGCAGCGAGCACCAGATTCCGATGGACACGATCTGCGAGACCATCGAACGGAATCTGGAATCGATGCAGCGCGAGGCGCAGTGTGGGGAGTGGGTGGATTGAAGCCGCCCCGTTCACCTACGCCCGTACATACCGTTGGCGCAACACATCACTGAAGGCATCCACCAGCAACACCAGCACCAGCATGCCGATGATCACCGTGCTGGCCTGGGCTTCCTGGAACAGGCTGAGGGTGGTGTAGAGCATCTGCCCCAGCCCGCCCGCGCCGACGAAGCCCAGCACACTGGCCATGCGGATGTTGTTCTCCCAGCGATACAGGCTGTAGGCCAGCAACTGCGGCCACAGATTGGGCAAGGTGCCAAAGCAGAACGCCGCGACCTGGCTCCCGCCCTGTAAACGAATAGCCGCCGCCGGCTCTGCGGGGGCATTCTCCAGCGCCTCGGCGAACAGGCGCCCCAGTACGCCAGCGGTGTGCAGCGCCAGGGCCAGGGTTCCGGCATTGGGCCCGAGCCCGGCTGCCAGCACGGTCAAGGCCGCCCACACCAGCTCAGGGATAGCCCGCAGGGCATTGAGCAGCAAGCGCGCCGCACCCTGTAGCGGCCAGCCGAAGCGCCCGGCCGCAGGCAATGCCAACAGCAGGCCGAGCAGCATCGCCAGCAAGGTGCCCAGCCCGGACATGGCAAGGGTCTCCAGCGCACCGCGCGCCACTGCACGCAGGTGCTCGGAAGAAAGGTCGGGGCTCAGGAAACGCGAGGCGTACTCGCCCATCTGCGCCAGGCCACCATTGCCGATGACCGACGCAAGATCGAGTTCCAGGTAGGCGAACGACGACACCACCGCCGCCACGATGGCGACGATCACCAGCAGGTTGATCGCCCGGTTCATGTCAGCCTCCCGCGCAACACGCGGCTCAACACATCGGCCAGGGTCACCAGTACGAGAAACGCCAGCAGCATGCTCGCCACCTCGGCGCCGGCGAACATGCGCATCGACAGGTCGATCTGCTGCCCCAGCCCACCGGCACCGACAAAGCCCATCACCACCGAAGCTCGCACCGCGCATTCCCAGCGGTAGACCGTGTAAGACACCACCTCCGCCGCCGCCACCGGCAGGATGCCATAGCAGAACGCACTCAACCGTCCGCTGCCGGCCTGCATCAAGGCATGGGCCGGGCGCTGGTCCACCGACTCGAAGATCTCGGCATAGACCTTGCCAAGCATGCCGCTGTAGGTGATGGCGATGGCCAGTACTCCCGCCGTCGGCCCCAGCCCCACGGCGCGCACGAACAACAGCGCCCAGACGATCTCCGGCACGCTGCGCAGGAACACCAGCAGGCCGCGCACCGGCATGCGCACCAGCCGCGACCAAGGCCCCGGGCGGCCGGCGCGTGATGCCGCCCTTAACGACAATGCCCGGCTGCCCAGCAGGCTGGCCGGGATGGCCAGCAGCAATGCCAGGGTCATGCCGGCCGTAGCCACGGCAAGCGTCTGCAGGGTGGCTTCGAACAGCAACGCCAGAAACTCCCGATCATGGGCAGGTGGCCAGAAGGCGCCAACGAAGCTTGCCATCTGTTGACGGTTCTCGGCCTGCAACAGCACCCCGGGGTCGAGTTCGCTCAACTGCAACCCCGGCCACAACAGGGCCAGGCACAACAGGGTCAGCAACAGGCGTGGCAGCGCCGCTGGGTCGCGGGCATCGGTCTTCAGCATCGCGGGATCTGCACCGTCAGCGTCGGCCCCACGGTCGTTGGCGAGGCCAGTTGCTCATTGGCGTAGAGGGCGTCGAGCAAGGCATCGGTCACCGTCGCTGCCGAGCAATCGAACACCACACGCCCTTCGCGGATACCAATCACCCGGGGAAAATGCGCGAGCGCCAGTTCCACCGCATGCAGGCTGGCGACCAGTGTCACGCCACGGGTTTGCGCGTGGCGATTGAGCAGGGCCAGGCTGTGATCAGCCAGCACCGGGTCCATCGCCGAGACCGGTTCGTCGGCCAGCAATACTTCAGGTTGCTGGTACAGCGCACGGGCGATACCCACCCTTTGCAACTGGCCACCGGACAGCTGCCCGCACTGCACGAACAGCTTGTCGGCCAGCCCCAGCTCCGCCAGCACCTGTCGCGCGCCCGGCACATCGCTGGGGTGCAGCAGATTGAGCAGGCCGCGCAAGGTGCCCCACTGGCCAAGACGCCCGGCCAATACGGCGGTGACCACCCGCTGGCGCGGCGGCAACGGCGGTGCCTGGTGCACCAGCGCGACCCGCGCCCGCAAGCGTTGCCGCGCGCCCGCCGAAAGAGCCCAGGGCTGTTCGCCCAGCAATTCCAGGTGCCCGGCGCCGGGCTGCACGGCCGTAGCCATCAGGTGCAGCAGGCTGGACTTGCCCGCCCCCGACGGCCCGATCACCGCCACCCGCTCGCCCTTGTCGATGCGCAGGCTCACGTCTTCGAGGGCGCGTACCTGGCCGTGCCGAAGCCCTGCCGCGTGCAGTTGGATACTCACTTGAGCAAGCCGGCCTCACGGGCAGCCTGTTCGGTGCCGGCGTAGTTTTCGGGTTTGGTCTCGATAAAGCGGCTGGCCGCCTGCAGGTCGAGGATCGCCTTGTGCTCGGGCTTGGCCGGGTCGAGGGCGAGGAAGGCTTGCTTGATCTTGTCTTTCAGGGCCGGGTCCATGTTGCCGCGCACGGTCCAGTTGTAGTCGTAGTAGGTCGGCGTGGTGGCGAACACTTTCACCTTGCTGGTGTCGACCTTGCCCGCATCGACCAGCTTCTGCCAGACACTGGCGTTGAGTACGCCGGCATCGACCTTGCCCGCCTGAACCCAGGCCACGGTGGCGTCGTGCGCGCCGGAATAGGCAACCCGACTGAAGTAGCTCTCAGGCTTGATGTTGTCTTGCTTGAGCATGAAATAGCGCGGCATCAGGCTGCCGGAGGTCGAGGAAATCGAACCGAAGGCGAAAGTCTTGCCCTTGAGGTCGGCCAGGCTCTTCACGTCCGGGTTGGCGGTGATGAACTTGCTGGTGAACTGCGCGTCCTGCTCGCGCTGCACCAGCGGTGTGGCGGTCGGGTCCTTCAGGTGCACCTGGACGAAGGTAAAGCCACCCAGCCAGGCAAGGTCCAGGCGATTGCTGGCCAGCGACTCGACCACCGCCGGGTAGTCGGCGACCGGTACGAACTGCACCTTCATGCCCAGTTGCTGCTCGAGGTATTCACCCAGCGGCTTGAACTTGCGCAGCAGCTCGGTCGGCGCTTCGTCGGGAATAGCGCTGACCCGCAAAGTGTCGGCGGCCTGTGCGATGACGGCGCAGCAGGACAGCACGAGGCCGGCGGCGAGCGCCAAGGGGCGTTTGAGCATGGGAGTTCTCCGGTTCAATAGCGGGGAAAGTGCCGGCGACGCACCGACTGCGGGAATTATAAGAGCCGATGGCGCAAAGGCCAGCTTTGCTACAATCGCGCAACAATTGGACCCCGAGGTACCTATGAGCGAGCCGATTCGCCTGACCCAGTACAGCCACGGCGCAGGCTGTGGCTGCAAGATCTCCCCCAAGGTGCTGGATGTGATCCTCGCCGAAAGCGGCAGCCAGGCGCTGGACCCCAAGCTCTGGGTCGGCAACGCCTCGCGTGACGACGCTGCCGTGTACGCCTTGGACGACGAACGTGGGGTGGTCTCGACCACCGACTTCTTCATGCCCATCGTCGACGATCCGTACGACTTCGGCCGTATCGCCGCGACCAACGCCATCAGCGACATCTACGCCATGGGCGGCGACCCGCTGATGGCCATCGCCATCCTCGGCTGGCCAGTCAACGTCTTGCCGCCTGAGGTTGCCCGCGAGGTGATCCGTGGCGGCCGTGCGGTCTGCGCCGAAGCGGGCATTCCACTGGCCGGCGGCCACTCCATCGATGCGCCCGAGCCGATCTTCGGCCTTGCGGTGACCGGCGTGGTCGGCAAGCGCAATCTCAAGCGCAACGACACCGCGACCGTCGGCTGCACGTTGTACCTGACCAAGCCTCTGGGTATCGGCATCCTTACCACTGCCGAAAAAAAATCCAAGCTGCGTGAACAGGACCAAGGCCTGGCGCGCGACTGGATGTGCACCCTGAACACACCCGGCAGCCGCTTCGGCAAGCTCGACGGGGTCAAGGCCATGACCGACGTGACTGGCTTCGGCCTGCTCGGCCATCTGGTCGAAGTCGCCGAAGGCAGCGCTCTCACCGCGCGCCTGCAGTTCGATGCAGTACCGCGCCTGCCGGGTGTCGAGCACTACCTGGCCGAGGGCTGCATCCCCGGCGGTACCCTGCGCAACCACGAAAGCTATGGCCACAAGATCGGCGCCCTGAGCGATGAACAGAAGCACCTGCTGTGCGATCCGCAGACCAGCGGTGGCTTGCTGGTGGCGGTGAGCCCCGAGGGTCAGGCGGAGTTTCTGGCGGTCGCCGCTGAACTGGGCCTGGATCTGGCGCCGATCGGCACGCTGGTCGAGCGACAGACCTACGCAGTCGAGGTGATTTGATGCGCCCCGACTGCACCGACTTCAAACAGCTGTTCCTCGACGATGCGCCGATGATGGACATGCGCGCGCCGGTCGAGTTTGCCAAGGGCGCCTTCCCCAGCGCCATCAACCTGCCGCTGATGAACGACCAGGAGCGGCAGAAGGTTGGCACCTGCTACAAGCACCAGGGCCAAAGCGCAGCCATCGCCCTGGGGCACCAACTGGTCAGCGGCGCGGTCAAGCAGGCGCGCCTGGAGGCCTGGGCCGCATTCGCCCAGGCCCATCCCCAAGGCTACCTGTACTGTTTTCGTGGCGGCCTGCGCTCGCAGATCGTCCAGGGCTGGCTGAAAGAGGTGGGCATTGACTATCCGCGGGTCAAAGGCGGTTACAAGGCCCTGCGGACCTTCCTGATGGACACCACCCAACAGGCGGTCGAGCAATGTGACTTCGTGCTGCTGGGCGGCCTGACCGGCACCGGCAAGACCGACGTGCTGCTGCAACTGGACAACGTGCTCGACCTCGAAGGCCACGCCAACCACCGCGGCTCCAGCTTCGGCAAGCGCGCCACCGTGCAACCGGCACCGATCGATTTCGAGAACCGCCTGGCCATCGACGTGCTGAAAAAACGCGCGCGGGGCGTGCAGCAGTTCGTGCTGGAGGACGAGGGGCGGATGGTCGGCAGCTGCTCGGTGCCGCTGGCGCTGTACCAAGGCATGCAGCAGTATCCGCTGGTGTGGTTGGAGGACAGTTTTGCCAATCGCGTCGAGCGCATCCTGCGCGACTATGTGATCAACCTGTGTGCCGAATTCGTTGCCCTGCATGGCGAAGAGGATGGGCGCCGCCTGTTTGCCGAGCGCCTGCGTCAGAGCATGGGCAATATCCACAAGCGTCTGGGGGGCGAACGCTTCCAGCGGCTGTATGCGCTGCTGGAGCAGGCGCTGCAGGTGCAGTTGCACAGCGGTGAGGTGGACCTGCACCGAGGCTGGATCGAGGGTCTGCTCAACGAGTACTACGACCCGATGTATGCGTACCAGCGTGAGGCGAAGTCGGGCAGGATCGAGTTTGCCGGTGATGCGCTCGAGGTGCGGGAGTACTTGAAAGCACGGGCGATGCACCGGCGCTGATTGCTCCGCGGGGCATGGCACCGGCTTTGCCGGTGCGGTACCTCTAGGAGCAGCGGTTCGCCGCTGCGACTTGTCCCGCGAACCCGGGCGTAGCCCGTGCCAGGCAGTGCGGTGTATTTTTCGCGGGCAAGCCCGCTCCTACAGGGTTCGAGACCGTTCACTGTCCGGGGCTGAGAATCCGCTCCAGCTCCGCGGCGCGCTCGCGGGTCATGTCCAGTACGCACATGCCGCCTTCGAGTTGCGCCATGGTCCCGCCGCTGGCCTGGACATGGAACTTGCAGTTCTTGTCACGAAAGCTGATCCAGTCGCGCTGCACTTCACGCAGGCTTTTCTGCTGCGGCGCATCGAGCTCGCCGAGCAACTGCTTGTAGACACGGTTGAGGCGGTCGTCCTGCAGCTTGGTTTCATCCTTGATGCAGGCGCTCATCGCAACGGTGCTGGAAGCCTTGTCCATGCATTGGGTATAGGTGGGGGAGTTCTCGTCGGCCTGGGCCTGAGAGGCGAACACCAGCGCGGCAACGACGGCTGCCAGGGAATGCTTGAACATCGAAGAGAACCCTCTGATCAGAAAGATTGCCAGCCTAGCAGCAAGTGCGCCGCAAGGCCCCTGTGACCCTGTGAAATCGGACCTGTCCTACGCGCGCGAATGCCAGCCCCGACAATGGGCAAGGATCAGCTCGCGCAACCACTGATGCCCAGCATCGCCCTCGCGCCGGGCATGCCAGGCCTGGGCAAAGCTGAACGCGCTGATCGGCAGCGGCGGCTCGAATACGCGCAGGGCCTTGTCTGGCGGGCTTGCTGCCAGGCTGCGCCGGGCCACGGTCAACACCAGGTCGGTCCCGGCCAGCACGGTCTGGGCCACCCCCCAATGCGGGAGCGTGAGGGCAATGCGCCGACGGACGCCGAGGGCCTTGAGTGCCTGGTCAATCTCGTTGTCGATACCGGGGCGTACCGCCACCAGCACATGCGGACGCGCCAGCCAGGCGTCGAGGGTCAGGTTGCCGCGCACCGGCAAGGTGCCACGATCGGCCACGCAGACGAACGACTCGTCGAACAAACCCTGCTCATGGATCTCCGACGGCAACTCGGGGAACACCCCAAGCGCCAGGTCGACCTCCCCGTCGATCAACTGCCCGAGCATCGCTTCGCGGCTGCCCTGGGAGACGACCAGATCGATCTGCGGTGCCAGGGTGCGCAGCTCGCGCATCAGCGCAGGCAGAACCACCTGGGCGCCGTAGTCGGACATCGCCAGGCGAAAGGTGCGGCGAGCCCTTCCCGGCTCGAACCCCGGGCTGCCCAGCAGCCCGTCGAGCTGCGCCAGTGCCTGCTGCAAGGGGTCGCGCAGGGCCTGGGCGCGGGGGCTGAGTACCAGGCGCGCGCCACGACGCACCAGCAGCGGGTCGGCGAAGATGTCGCGCAGTTGCGCCAAGGCATGGCTCACCGCCGGCTGGCTGCGGTGCAGGCGAATTGCTGCCCGGGATACGTGCTGCTCGCTGAGCAGGGCATGCAGGGTCAGCAGCAGGTTGAGGTCGATGCGACGCAAATCATCCATGCGACGAATAAGGCCTGTGCAGAATTCGAATTTCCATCATTTAAGCGCATACAAGAGACTGGGCCAAGGTTATCCACAGGAGCTCACGCCATGCCCAAGGTCATTGCCTTGTCCGCCATCCTTCCCTTGCTCATCGCCCTGCTCGCCGGGGCGGCGGTGCCTTTTCAGGCTGGCAGCAATGCCGCATTGGGGCGCTTGCTCGGGCACCCGTTGTGGGCAGCGGGGGTTTCGCTGCTGGTCAGCCTGATGATGCTGGTGCCAGCGCTGCTGCTGATGCGCGCGCCCATGCCACAGCTACAGAACCTGGCCCAGGCACCCTGGTGGGCCTGGCTGGGGGGCGTCGCCGGGGTGATCTACATCACCGCCGCGTTGGTGCTGACGCCACGCCTGGGCGCGGCGGGGTTCATCGTCTGCGTGATCGCCGGGCAGGTGCTGTCGTCGTTGCTGATCGACCAGTTCGGCTTGATGGGCCTGCCGGAGAAACCCGTGAACCTGCCACGGCTGTTGGGGGTGGCGATGATCGTCGGGGGCATGCTGGTGGTGCAGTGGGGCACGGCACGCAGCGCCTGAGCCCAGGCCGCTACAGGCTGTGTGCAGGCTCGGGGGGCATCAGCACCTGATCCACCTCGAAGCGCAGCGAGGGCATCTGCGTGGCGGCATACAGCATCATGCCGAGCGCTGCGATCAGGGCCACGTCCAGCCAGTTCCAACCCGGCATGTCGTCGGCATTGCGGGCCTTCCAGCACCACCAGGCCTGACCTGCGCAGAAGGTGAGGATCGACAGCGACCACAGGTAGAACCCGGCCCCGAAACCTGTGACATCGTGGAACGCGTAGCTGCGGTTGTCGGGCAGCCGCTCAACGCCGAGGCTGCTTGCCGCCAGATATAGCGCCAGCAGACCGAACAGCAGCGACAGCCGCCGCAAGCGCCGATGGCTCAGGATCGCCAGCGCCAGCAGGGGATTGGCAAACCACTGATACAGCTCGAATGCCACGCCCCAGGGGCCGTAGAGCAGCATCTGCAAAGCAGGCATATGCTGCTCGGCGCCCATCAGGGCGCCATCGAAAAACAGGCCAAGCAGGTAAAGCAGCAGGCTGATGCTGATGTAGTAGGCTGGCAACCGGAGCTCCATCGGATCGGGCGAAACCCCGACCTTACCGCACCCGCGCCTCAGACGACAGGCGGTTCCAGCAACAACCCGTAGATCCCCGAGTCGGACAACTCGCCCGCCACGCACCAACGGGCGCGCAAGGTGCCTTCGAGCACGAAGCCCTGGCGCTCCAGGGTGCGCGCCGAGCCTTGGTTGCGCGGGTCGATCTCCGCCTCCAGGCGGCGCATGTGCAGGGTGTGGGCCAGGTAGTCGATGAAGCAGGTCAACGCCTCGTCCATGTAACCCCGGCCTTGCACAGCCTTGGCCAGGCAGTAGCCAATCTCGCCGCGACGCGAATCGTCATCGAGATTGAACAACTGGACCATGCCGATCAGTTCGCCATTGTCGCGACGGTACATGCCGAGCTTGAGCAGATTGCCGGCAGCATAGGCTTCGCGGTCGGCGGCCAGGGCGCTTTCGGCCTCGGCCAGTTCCTGCCAGGGGGCGTGGTGCCAGAAACGCATGACCTCAGGATCAGCCATGATCGCCAGCCACTGCGCCGCATCGCCATGACGCATGGGGCGCAATTGCAGGCGCGGGCTGTCCAGGCACAGGTCGCTGGGGAAACTGCGGGGGTGGGTCACGCAGGGACTCCTGTCCGACTTTTGGGAAGATGACAGTCTAGCGTCAGCGACGTGATGAAAGTAAGCCGGGTGTCAGTCAGGGCCCATCACGCAACAAGCCCGCGCCCACCAGATCCGTGGGAGCGGGCTTGTTCCGTGATAGGGCTGCAGAACAGCCCACTGCGGTTCAGCCGATCAGAAGCCCATGCTGAAGCTCAGCACCACGCCATGGTCGCGGTTCTCGCTGGACAGTTGCCCGGAGTACCCCACCCCCAGCTTGCCGCTCTGGCCGACAGCCAGGTCGACACCCGCCTCGACCACCGCAGCATCGCGGGCGATCGGTACGCCTTCGGTGCTGAAGCCAGCGCCACCGGCGATGAAGCGAGCGTCGGCATCGGGCTTGGTGTCGCCGAAGGCATGCCGCCAGCCAACCGACAGCCGTGGTGTGATCTCGCTGCCGTTGTCCAGCTTGATGCGCTTGCCGGCGCGCACCCCGACGGTGGAGAAGGTCACATCCTGATCGACGCTGGCCTTCAGGCGGCCGTCGCCACCCTTCTCACGGGCACTGTCGCTGTCGTAGTTGACATAGGCCAGGCCGGCGAACGGTTCCAGGGCGATGCCGCCAGCGTCGATGGCGTAACCTACCTCGCCGAACACCTGGGCGCTGCGAGCCTTGTACTTGGCCTTCAGGCGATCGTTGTAGCTGCCCACCTGGACATCGCGCTTGGTGTCGATGTCATGCCAGGTGTAGCTGGCGCCCAGGCGTGCGGCGAAGGCATCCATCTGGTAACCCAGGTAGGTGGCCAGGTGGTAGCTGTCGACGCTGGCGTCCGACTGACGACGGTGAGCATCGATGCTGCTGCGGGTGTATCCGGCAGCGATACCGACTTTCCACTGATCGTCCAAGGCGCGGTCGACACCGAGCATGAAGCCCGACAGGTCACGGTCGACGCTGGCATGGCTGCTGCTGCCGTCGTAGTCACCCCAGCCGCCGATGGCGCGAATCCAGCCCACGGCCTGGCCCTGGCAACCTTCGCTGGTCAGCTGCTGGTTGGCGGTCGGCGCCAGGGTGCGGCGTGGATCGTCCTCGCGGCTGCAATCCGGTTGACGCATACGGTCGTTGACCGCGTCGCGGATGTAGCGCGAATCCTCGATCAGCACGGTCGCGGTGCTGGCGTGGATTTCCCCGGACAGGCTGTCGAACGCCGACTGCGCGGCCTGACGGTCCAGCGGCAGGATGTTGTCGCGCAGGCTGGTCGGCGCACCGGCGCTTTCCAGGGCCGTGGCGACACCACGTTGGTTGCTGGAGGCCGCGACATCGGCGAACGCGTTGCCGTTGCGGCTGACCGACAGGGTCACCTGGTTGGCACCGTAGTCGAGCGAGCTGTTGAGGAACGCCGAGTTCATCAGGTTGTTGCTGGCGAAGGTGCCGTTGATGCCGCCAGTTGCACTGACCACGGTGTACTGCCCGTTGCCACCGGCGAGGTTGGCCACCGTCAGGCTGCCGCCCAGGTTGGCCGTGCCGCCGACATTCAGGTAGTTCACCGGCGCGGTGCCCAGGTCGATGACGAGGTTGCCGTCGCTGGCGTTGGTGAAGTTGCCGCTGACATTGAGGTTGCCCGCAGGCCCTGGCAGCACGGTGCCGTGGTTGGTCAGGCTGGCGACAGTACCGTTGCCGGTGAGCGCCGCGCCGTTGGCCACGGTGACCTGGGCGCCAAGGTTGGTGCCTGGGTTGTCGGCATTGCCGACTTGAAGCGTGCCCTGGTTGACGTTGAAGGCCCCGCTGAACGGCTGGTTGCCAGTCAGCAACAGGCTGCCCGCCCCTTGTTTGGTGGTGGTGCCGGTACCGCTGAGGGTGCCGTTGAAGGTGCCGTTGGTGCCCTGCGCGAACACCAGGTTGGCGTTGTTGGTGATGTTGCCCTGCAGGCTGGTGGTGTTACCGGCCAAGGTACCGCCGCTGACAATGGTGCCACCTGTGTAGGTGTTGGCTCCGGTCAACAGCAGGGTGCCAGCGTCGAGTTTTTCGATACCGCCAGTGCCTACCAGTGGCGCGCTGATCACGGCACTGGCACCTGCGTTGACCCGTACCGGGGCCAGGCTGCCATCGGCACCGTTGACCGGGGTCAGGCTGCCGCCTGTACCCGGCACCACTTGGTAGCCGTCGCTGAGGAACTGCATGCCGCTGAACGACTGGTTGCCGACCACGGTGACGGTGCCAGGCTGGCCACCGAACACAGCGAAGGCATCGCTCCAGGTTTCGCCGGTGGTGCCGTTGGAGTTGGTCCAGTTGGTACCAGGGCCCCAGGTGCCGCTGCCGCCACCGATGCTGCCATCCGGGTTGGTCTTGCCACCGTTCCAGAACTGCAACTGGTCGCCCGCGCCTTGCACCACCAGGTTGATCTGGTTGGCGATGGCGGTCTGCAGGCTCAGGTCACCCAGTGCCACGCTGCCGGGGATGGCGCCGAAGACCAGACCGTTGTTGGTCAGTGCGCCGCCATAGTTGAACAGCTGGTAGACGCCGGTGCCGAAGCCGCCGGCATTGGTGATGTTCAGCGTACCGTCGAGCACCAGGTTGCCGTCGACCTTGACCACTGTAGTGGACGCCGCTGGCGCCCCGAGCGAGAAGTCCAGGGCGCTGCCGGAACTCAGGTTCAGGCTGCCTACCGTCAACGGTGTGCTGCTCTGGCCCGCGGCCAGGGTGGCGCCGTCGGCGATCTGCACAGCCCCGGCATAGGTGCCGCTGCCGCCCAGGCGAGCGCCGGTAGCGACCTGTACCGTGGCGCTGTCCAGGCGTCCGTTGACCAGCAGGCTGCCGGCATTGACGGTGGTGGCACCGGTCAAGCCGTTGACACCGGTCAGCAGCAGTTCACCACTGCCGTTCTTGGTCAGCGTACCGCTACCAGTGAGGTTGCCGGTGTAGCTGCCGTTGGCGTTCTGCTCGAAGGTCAGCGCCGCATTGTTGAGGATCGCACCCTGCAGGCTGGTGGTGTTGCCGACCACGCTGCCCGCGTTGATCTGGGTGCCGCCGCTGTAGCTGTTGCTGCCGCCCAGGGTCAGCAGGCCTGCGCCATTCTTGACCAGCCCGCCAGCACCGCTGATATCGCCGTTGAGGGTCAGCGCGTTGCTGCCGCCGATGGCCAGTGCACCGTTGAGGACCGCGGCGTTGGCCAGGGTGACGGCAGTGTTGCTGTCCAGGGTGGTGCCCGCTGCGGCGGTCAGCGTGCCGCTGCCCAGCGCACTGTCGTTGCCGACCACCAGGGTGCCGCCGTTGAGCGCGGTGCCGCCGCTGTAGCCGTTGGCAGCGTTGAGCACCAGGGTGCCGGCATCGTACTTGGCGACGTTGCCGGTGCCGTTGAGGGCAACGTTGAGGGTTGCCGTGACGCCGCTATCGACCCGCAGGTTGGTAGTGCCGCTGGTGCTGGTGAGCAGTTCGCCGCCTGCACCTGCGTTGAGCACGTAGCCATCGGTGATGAATTGCAGGCCAGTGATGCTGTGGCTGCCGTTGACGGTGACGGTCCCGGCAGTGCCTTGGAAGACTGCGAAGGTGTCGTTCCAGGTGCTGTTGAGTACGCCGTTGGCATCGGTCCAGTTGCTGTTGGTGGCATCCCAGACACCGCTGCCACCCTCGATCACACCGTTTGCGACGGTGTTGCTACCGTCCCAGAACAGCACGTTGCTGGCACCACCAACCACCAGGTTGACCTGATTGGCCACGGCGGTCTGCACGGTGAGGTCGGTCACTGGAACGGGCGTGGTGCCAAAGGCCAGGCCGTTGTTGATCAGACTGCCGCCGTAGGCGAACAGGCGGTAGACGCCTGCACCGAAGCCGCCGATGTCGGTGACGTTGAGCGTGCCACCGAGGGTCAGGTTGTTGGCGACGTTGACCAGCGGCGAATTGCCGCCGGTCGGCGTGCCAAGCGCGGCGTTGAAGTTCGAACCGGCATCCAGCGCCAGATTGCTCGCGTTCAGGGTCGCGCCGCTGGCGGCAGCGAGGCTACCGCCGCTGGCGACCGTCACCGCCCCACCGAGGTTGCCCGCGCCCGACAGCGTCGCACCACTGGCAACGTTGACCGCGCTGCTGGCGAGCGAACCATCCACCTTCAAGCCACCGGCCTGCACGTTGGTATTGCCGGTATGGCTGTTGCTGCTGCTCAGGGCCAGGGTGCCGGTGCCGAGTTTGTTGAGCGTGCCGGTGCCGCTGATGTTGCCATCGAACACGCCGCCTTCGACGTTGAGGCTGTTGCCTGCAGCAATCTGGATCGCGCCGGTGCCACCGATCTCGCCCAGGGTGGTGTTGCCATCGAGGTTGAGGCTCGCGCCGGTACTGACGTTCAACTCGCTCTGGGTGCCCAGCGCGGTGGTGCCGATGGTGCTCAGGCTGCCGGAGAGGATGTTGAGGATACCGCTGAAGGTGTTGTTGCCCGACAGGGTGAGGTCGGCCAGGCCGTTCTTGTTCAGCACGCCGTTGCCACTGAGCACACCGGCCAGTTGCAGGTCGTTGCTGCCCAGCACGTTGAGGACGCCGGTGACATTGACCGGATTGGCCAGCGTCACCGCAGTGCTGCTGTCGAGGTTGGCGTTGCCGGTCACGTCGAGGCCACCAGTGCCGAGCGCGCCGTTGTTGCCGACCACAAGGGTGCCGGCCTGCAGCTCGGTGCCGCCGCTGAAGGTATTGGCACCCAGCAGGCTGAACCGCGCGATGCCGGACTTGATCAGACGGCCAGCGCCGGCGACGGTGCCGCCAAGACTCAAGTCATTGCTGCCGAGCACGTTGAGATTGCCGGCGACGTTGACGTTGTTGGCCAGCGTCACGGCCTGGCTGCTATCCAGACTGGTGCCTGCCGCCGCACTGAGCACGCCGGTACCCAGGGCAGTGTTGGAACCTACCACCAGCGTGCCGCCGTTCAGCGCCGTGCCGCCGCTGTAGCTGTTGTTGCCGGACAACGCCAGTTGCGCATTACCAGCCTTGACCAGGCTGCCAGCGCCGCCGATGTTGCCAGTGAGCGCCAGGTCGTTGTTGCCGGTCAGGTTCAGCGGGCCGGCCAGGTTGATCGCGTTGGCCAGGCTCACGCTCTTGTTGGTGTCCAGGGTGGTGCCACTGGCAGTGTCCAGCAGGCCGGTGCCGAGCGCGGTGTTGCTGCCCAGCACCAGGGTGCCGCCACTGAGCTGGGTACCGCCGCTGTAGCTATTGTTGCCGTTGAGCACCAGAGTGCCGGTGTCGAGCTTGTTCAGTTTGCCGACACCGCCCAGGCCAACATCCAGGGTCGCGATCACGCCGGGATCGACCCGCACGCTGGTATCGCCACCGCTGCCGTTGACCAGGTCGAGCAGGCCGGCGGTCCCGGCCAGCAGGCGATAGCCGTTGCTGACGAACTGCATGCCATTGACGCTCTGGCTGCCGTCGACGGTGACGTCACCTGCCGTGCCCTGGAACACCGCGAAGGTGCTGCCCCAGGTGGTGTTGACGGTGCCGTTGAGGTCGGTCCAGTTGGTGTTGCCGGCGTTCCACACGCCGGTGCCACCATCGACCTGGCCGTTCGGGGCAGTCTGGCTGCCGTCCCAGAACTGGATGTTCAGGCCGCTGGAGCTGACCAGCAGGTTGATCTGGTTGGCCAGGGCGGTCTGCAGCGACACATCGCCAAGGCTCACGCCCAGCGGCAGGGTGCCGAAGTCCAGGCCGTTGTCGGTCAGCGCACCGGCGTAGTCGAACAAGCGGTATACGCCGTTGCCGAAGCCACCGATATTGCTGACGTTGAGGGTGCCGTCGAGGGTCAGGTTGCCGCCGACATTGAACAGCGCGGTGCCGCCAGTGCCTGGCGAAGCCAGGCCAACATCGACGATCGATCCGCTGTTGAGCACCAGCGAACCGAGGCCCAGGGTGGCGCCGCTCTGGCCTGCCAGGTGGCCCCCGTTGTCGATCACCACCGAGGCATTGGCAGAGCCGCTGCCGGTGAGGGTTGCGCCGCTGGCGACGGTCAGCAGGTTACTGCCCAGGCTGCCATCGACTTTCAGGGTGCCAGCGTTGACCTGCGTGTTGTCAGCCAGATTGCTGGTACCGGTGAGGGTCAGGGTACCGGTGCCATCTTTGGCCAGGCCGCCCGAGCCATTGAGGGCACCCGCGAAGGTCGTACTGACGTTGTTGCTGCCCAGGCTCAGGGTGCTGCCAACGCCGACATCGACGTTGCCGCTGCCGGTGAGGGCACCAAGGCTGGTGTTGCCATTGAGGTTGAGCTGGCCACTGCCACCGACGTTGAGGGTGTCGACGTTGGCCAGCACGCCGCTGCCGAGCGTGGTGAGCGAGCCGGCCTGGATATCGACGTTGCCGGTGAAGGTCTTGACGCCGACCAGGGTCAGATCGTCGGCACCGGTCTTGACCAGGTTGCCTGTGCCGCCCAGGTCGCCACTGATGATCAGGGCATTGGCGGCGTCGACGGTCAGGTTGGCGCCGTTGCTCAGGGCGATGGTGTTGCCCAGTGCCATCGGCGCGCTGTTGGCCAGGGTGGCGTCGCCGGTCACGCCGAGGGTGCCGGTGCCCAGGGCACCACTACTGCCGAGGGTCAGGCGCCCGGCATTGAGCTGGGTGCCGCCTTGGTAGCCGTTGTTACCGTTGAGCGTGAGGTTGCCGCTGCCGTTCTTGGTCAGCCCGGCGGTCCCGTTGATCACTCCGTTGAGGGTCAGGTCGTTGGTGCCGGCGACGGTGAGGCCAGCGTTGAGGGTGACGTTATTGGCCAATGTGGTACTGGCGACGCCACTGCTCAGGGTGGAGGCCCCCGCGACGGTGAGGCCGCCCTGCCCCAGCGCGTTGTCGTTACCCACCACCAGTTGCCCGGCGCCCAGGATGGTGCCGCCCAGGTAGCTGTTGGCGCCATTGAGGGTCAGGGTACTGGCACCAGCCTTGTTCAGGCCACCGACACCGTCGACCACGCCGTTGAGAGTCAGGTCGGCGGTGCCTGGCAGGTTGAGCGTGCCACCCAGGTGCACATTGTTGGCCAATGCGGCGTTCACGCTGGCATCGAGGGAAGTATTGGCGCCTGTGCTCAGATCCCCGGTGCCCAGCGCGGTATTGCTGCCGACGGTCAGCGTGCCGGCGTTGAGGGTGGTGCCGCCGCTATAGGTGTTGTTGCCATTGAGGGTCAGGCTGGCGGCGCCGTTCTTCACCAGGCCGTTGGTGCCGGAAACCACACCGTTGAGGGTGAGGGCCTGGCTGCCACCGAGGGTAAGATTGCCACCGGTCAGGTTGACCGCGTTGACCAGCGCCAGGGCCTGGCTGGCGTCGAGGGCTGCGGCACCGGTGACGTTCAGGGCGCCACTGCCCAGGGCACTGGCGTTACCCAGCAGCAGGCTGCCGGCCTGCAGCGAGGTGCCGCCGGTGTAGTTGTTGGCGCCGTTGAGCACCAGTTGACCGGTGCTGGTCTTGTTCAGGCTGCCGCCGCCGCTGATGACCCCGTCGAGGGTCAGCGTCTGGGCGTTGTTGACGCCCAAGGTGGCGCCCGTGCCCAGGCCGATGGCGTTGGCTACTTGCAGGGCGCCGGTGGTGGCAAGGGTGCTGTTGCCGGTGACCGAAAGATTGCCAGCGCCCAGCGCGCTGCCGTTGCCCAGGGTCAGGGTGCCTGCGGCGAGCGTGGTGGTGCCTTGGTAGGTGTTGGCGGCACCGAGGGTCAGGTTGCCGGTGCCGGTCTTGGTCAGCCCACCGGTACCGCTGATCACGCCGCTCAGGGCCAGGTCGTTGTTACCAGCCAGGGTCAGGGTGTCGTTGAGCGTGACCTGATTGGCCACGATCAGGGCGCCGGTGGTGGCCAGGTTGCTGGCGCCGCCGACGGTCAAGTTGCCGAGGCCCAGTGCCGAGTTATTGCCCAGGGTCAGGGTGCCGGCGTTGAGGGTCACGCCACCGGACAGAGTGTTGGGGCCACTCAAGGTGAGGTTGCCGGCGCCATTCTTGGTCAGGCTGCCAACGCCCGTGACCAGCCCACCCAGGCCCAGGTCGTTGCTGCCGGCGATGGTGAGGTTGCCGCCCAGATTGACGGTGTTGCCGATATTGAGCGCCGAGTTGCTGTCCAGGGTGGTGCCCGCAGCCGCGTTGAGCTGGCCGAGGCCGAGCGCGCTTGCGCTGCCGAGCACCAAGGTGCCGGCGTTGAGGTTGGTGTTGCCCAGGTTGCCATTGGTGCCATTGAGGGTCAGTGTGCCGCTGCCAGTCTTGGTCAGGCCGCCGACGCCAATGATGTTGCCGCCTAGCACCAGGTCCTGCGCGCCGGCGAGCGTCAGGTTGCCCGCCAGGTTGAGGGCGTTTGCCAGGGTCACGTTGGCGCCTGCGCTCAGGGTGGTACCACCTGCAGCATTCAGCGCGCCAGTGCCCAAGGCAGTGTTGCTGCCAACCACCAGAGTGCCGCCATTGAGGCTGGTAACACCCTGCTGGCTGTTGCTGCCGTTCAGGGTGAGCACGCCGGTGCCGGTCTTGATCAGCCCACCGGTGCCGCTGAGTGCGCCGTTGAGCGTGAGATTGCCAGTGCCTGGCAGGGTCAGGTTGGCGTTCAGCGCAACGGTGTTGGCCAACGCCACGTTACCCGTGGTGGCGAGGCTGGAGGCGCCAGTGACGTTCAGGCCGCCCGTGCCGAGGGCCAGGTCGTTACCCAGGGTCAGGGTGCCAGCGGCAAGGGTGGTGCCGCCGCTGTAGGTGTTGGCATTGCCCAGCGTCAGGTTGGCACCGCCGTTCTTGACCAGGCTGCCGGCGCCCGAAACCACACCAGACAGGCCGAGGTCGGCACTGCCAGCGATGGTCAGGGCGCCGCTCAGGGCCAGGGCGTTGCCAAGGGTAACTGCAGTGTTGCTGTCCAGCGTGGTGCCCGTTGCGGCGCTGACCGCGCCAGTACCCAGGGCGGTGTTGTTGCCTACCACCAGGGTGCCGCCGTTGAGCAGGGTCCCACCGGTGTAGCTGTTGGCGCCGTTCAGCACCAGGGTTCCGGTGTCGAGCTTGGCCAGTTGGCCGCTGCCGGAGAGGCCGACGTTGATCGTCGCAGTAGCGCCCGGATCGACACGCACGGCGAATGCACCGTTGCTGCCATTGACCAGGTTCAGGCCACCGGTACCGATCAGGCGATAGCCGTTGGTGACGAATTGCAGACCGGTGGCAGACTGGGTGCCCACCACGTTGACATCGCCAGCGGTGCCCTGGAACACCGCGAAATCGCTGGCCCAGCTGCCGTTGAGGACACCGTTGATGTCGGTCCAGTTGGTGTTGCTGCCATTCCAGGTGCCGCTGCCACCGTCGATGACGCCGTTTGGCACGGTTTGCGCACCGTCCCAGAACTGCACGTTACCGGTGGCACCGCCCACCAGCAGGTTGATCTGCGCGCCGATGGCGGTCTGAACCTGGACATCGCCCGGCAGTACGCTACCCGGCAACGCGCCAACAAGCAGGCCGTTGTCGACCAGCGCGCCGGTGTAGTCGAACAGCCGATAGATACCGGTGCCGAAACCACCCAGATCGGTGACGTTGAGGGTGCCGTCGAGGGTCAGGTTGCCGTTGACGTTGACCAAGGCAGTGCCGCCCGTGGAGGGCGAGCCGAGGCCGAAGTCGAGGATCGAGCCGCTGTGCAGGGTCAGCGCACCGGTGTTGAGGGTCGCGCCGCTGTTGGCCACCAGGTGTGCGCCGTTGGCGATGTCCACAGGGCCGATCACGCTGCCGGTGCCGCCCAGGCTGGCGCCGACATTGACCTGTACGCCGGAGCTGGCGAGCGAACCGCTGACATTGAGCAGGCCGCCATTGACCGTGGTGGCGCCGCCAAGCACGTTCACGCCGGACAGTTCCAGAGCACCGGTGCCAGCCTTGATCAGGCCTCCGCTACCGGCCAGGGCGCCGCTGAACACGCTGTTGAGGTTGTTGCCGCCGACCGTCAGGTCACTGCCCCCCGCCACGCTCACCGCGCCGGCACCGCTCAACCCGCCGACCGTGGTGCTGGCCCCAAGGTTGAGGTTGGCGCCAGCGCCGACATTGACCGCCGAGGCGTTGCCCAGCGCACCCGTACCAACGGTGGTCAGGGTGCCGCCAAGCAAGTCGACGGCGCCGCTGAAGGTGTTGTTGCCGGTCAGCGTGAGGTCGGCCAGGCCATTCTTGATCAAGCCTCCGGTACCGCTGATGATGCCGCCAAGGGTCAGGGTGTTGCTGCCGCCGAGGGTCAGGTTGGCGTTGAGCGCAATGTCGTTGCCCAGGGTAGCGACCGCGCTGTTGTCCAGGCTGGCGGCGCCGGCCACGGTCAGGGCGCCGGTCCCTAGGGCGTTGCCGTTGCCTATCACCAGGCCACCCGCGTTGAGCGTGGTGCCACCGGCATAGGTGTTGACCCCGTTCAAGGTCACAGTGGCGCTGCCGTTCTTGACCAACTGCCCTGCCCCACTGACCACACCGCCGAGGGTCAGCGCGTTACTGCCGGTGAGGGTAAGGTCGGCGTTCAGGCCAATGTTGTTGCCCAGGCTCAGTGCAGCGCTGCTGTCCAGGCTCGCGGCGCCACCGACGGTGAGGTCACCGGTGCCGATGGCACTGCCATTGCCCAGCACCAGGGTGCCACCGTTGAGCAGCGTGCCACCGGCATAGGTGTTCAGCCCGCCGAGGGTGAGCGTGCTGGTGCCGTTCTTGATCAGCCGGCCGGTGCCGTCGACCAGGCCGGTGAGGTTGAGGTTGTTGCTGCCGGCCAGGGTGAGGTCGGCATCCAGGGTGACGGCGTTGCCAACGGTCAGCGCAGCCGAGGTATCCAGGCTACCGGCCCCCGCCACGGTCAGCTTGCCGACGCCCAGTGCGGCGCCATTGCCCAGCACCAGGCCACCGGCATTGAGGGTCGTGCCGCCCAGGTAGGTGTTGGGACCGGAAAGCGTCAGCGTGGCGGCACCGTTCTTGACCAGACTACCGGCACCGGCGATCACGCCACCAAGGCCGAGGTTGGCGGTGCCGTCGAGGGTCAGGGCACCGGCCAGGTTCACGGCGTTGCCGAGGTTGACTGCGGCGTTGGCGTCCAGGTGGGTACCGGCAGCGGCATTCAGCGCGCCAGAGCCCAAGGCCGTGTTGCTGCCGACCACAAGGGTACCGGCGTTGAGGTTGGTGGTGCCGATCTGGGTGTTGGCACCGTTGAGGGTCAGGGTAGCGCTGCCGTTCTTGGTCAGGCCACCGACACCGGCGATCACGCCTCCCAGGGTCAGGTCGTTGCTGCCGGCGAGGTTGAGGTTGCCGGCCAGGTTAAGCGCGTTGCCCAGGGTCAGCCCGGCGACCGACGAATCCAGCGTGGTGTTGGCGGCGGCGTTGAGTGCGCCGGTGCCCAGGGCAGTGGCGCTGCCGACCACCAGGGTGCCGGCGTTGAGCGCGGTGGCACCGCTCTGGGTGTTGTTGCCGCTCAGGGTCAGGGTGCTCGCCCCGTTCTTGATCAGGCCACCGGTACCGCTCAGGTTGCCTGCAAGGCTCAGGTTGTTGGCGCCGGCCAGGGTCAGGTTGGCGCCGAGGTTGACGCCATTGTTCAGGGTCATCGCCGCGCTGTTGGCGAGTGTGGATGCGCCGCCCACGGTCAGCGCGCCGGTGCCCAGCGCCGCAGCGCTGGCCAGGGTCAGGGTGCCGGCGTTGAGGGTCAGGCCACCGGTGAAGGTATTGGTGCCACCGAGGGTGAGGTTGCTGGCGCCATTCTTGACCAATGCACCGGTGCCGCTGATCACACCGCCCAGGGTGGTGGCGTTGCTACCCACCACGCTCAGGGTGTTGCCCGCTAGGTTGATGGCGTTGCCCAGGTTGACCGCCACGCCCGCGTCGAGGCTGGCATTGCCGCCCAGGCTGAGGGCACCGGTGCCCAGCGCGTTGTTGTTACCGACGGTCAGCACCCCGGCGTTGAGGGTGGTGCCACCGCTGAAGGTGTTGGCGCCGTTGAGGGTCAGGCCGGCGGCGCCGTTCTTGACCAGCGCGCCAGTGCCGCTGATCACTCCACCCAAGGTGGTAGCACTGGTACCCAGCAGGTTGAGGGTATTGGCGCCCAGGCTGATGGCATTGCCCAGGCTGACCCCGGTGCTGGCATCGAGGCTGGCGTTGCCACCCAGGGTCAGGGCACCGCCGCCCAGGGCGTTGTTGTTACCCACGGTGAGTTTGCCGGTATTGAGGGTCAGGCCGCCGCTGAAAGTGTTGTTGCCGTTGAGCGCCAGGTCGGCGGCGCCGTTCTTGACCAGTGCACCGGTGCCGCTGATCACCCCGCCCAGGGTAGTGGCGCTGGTGCCCAACAGATTGAGGGTGTTGGCGCCGAGGTTGATTGCGTTACCCAGGCTGACTGCGGTGCTGGCGTCGAGGCTGGCATTGCCACCCAGGGTCAAGGCACCGGTCCCAAGCGCGGCGTTGGCGCCGACGGTGAGCTTGCCGGCGTTGAGCGTGGTGCCACCGCTGAAGGTGTTGGTGCCGTTCAGGTTCAGGTCGGCGGCGCCGTTCTTGATCAAGCTGCCGCCCGCGCCGGCGATCACGCCGCCCAGCGTAAGGGCGTTGTTGCCCGTCAGGGTCAGGGCGTTGGCACCGAGGTTGACCGCGTTGGCCAGCGTCATGGCGGCCGTGGTGTCCAGCACGCCGCTGCCGGTCAGGGTCAGCGCGCCAATGCCCAGGGCAGCGCTGTTGCCGAGGGTGAGCGTGCCGCCGCCGAGGCTGGTGCCGCCGGAGAAGGTATTGGCGCCGTTGAGGGTCAGGTTACTGGTGCCGCTCTTGACCAGCGAGCCCGTGCCGCTGAGCACGCCCCCGAGGGTCAGGGCGTTGCTGCCGGGCAAGGTCAGCGCCGCGTTCAGCGCCACGGCATTGTTCAATACCAGTGGCACGCTGCCTTGCAGGCTGCCCGCACCACTGACGGTGAGCGCACCACTGCCGAGCGCCGCAGCGCTGGTCAGGTTGAGGCCGCCAGCGGCCAGGGTGGTACCACCGCTATAGGTGTTGGTGGCCCCAAGGGTGAGCAGGCCGGCGCCAGTCTTGGTCAAGCCGCCAACGCCGGAGATGACCCCATTGAGGGCCATGTCGGTAGCACCGCCGACGTTGATGCCGGCGTTGAGCGTCAGGGCGTTGGCCAGGCTCAGACCTGCGACGGTACCGGCAAGCCCGCCACCGTTGACGGTGATGCCGCCGGTACCAAAGGCGCTGGCATTGTCGAAGTTGATCAAACCGCCATTGAGGGTGGTCTGGGTGGTGCCGTTGAGCACCTGGCCGATCAGGCTCCAGGTGCCGCTGTCGACGATAAGGCGGTTGAAGTTGATGTAGTTGTTGGCGTTGATCGTGCCGGAGCCGGTGGTTCCGCTACCGCCACCAATGGCATTCTGCAAGGCCAGGGTGTTGTTGCCACCGGCACCGCCATCGATCTTGCCGGCGGCTGCGAAGCCCAGGTTGGGATTGCTGGTGACCAGCAGTGCAACGCTGATACCAAGCCCGGCACCGACACTCGAACCGGTAATGGCATTGAAGCGGTTGGTGCTGTTGGCCCCCATCGACAAGCTGCCGGCCAAGGTGCCGGCGTTGGTAAAGGTGTTGCCCGCAGCAGAAGCCTCGAACGCTGCCCGTCCAAGGATGGTGCCGGTGTTGGTGAAGTTAACCGTACTCCCGCCGGTCACAGCGATGACCGGCGTGTCCTCGCTGAGCAGCGTGAGGCCAAGCAACGCCGAGGAACCGATGCTGCCGGCGTTGGTAATGGTGGTGGTACCGCCCACACCATTGCGCGCGTCCAGCGCCATGCCCGTAAGGTTAAGGAGGTTGGCGCCAAGCAAGGCACCCGTGCCCTTGATTACCCCCGAGGCGTTGTTGTTGATATTGAGCGTGCTGCCGGTACCAGTATTGCCGATCAGCACAGCACTGGACTGGATGCTCAACAACCCCAGCAACGTAGGGTCGATGGTGCCGGAGTTGTTCAACGTATTGTTGTTGCCCGACAGCGACAGAGACGTGCCCCCCACGCCCAACAGCGTACCCAGGCTGGCGCCAGGGTTCACGTTGACCGTCAGGCCGCTACCGCCATTGCTATAGCTCGGCGCCAGCGGGTTGGCAGCACCGCTGCAAGTGACGGTGGACCCGGCCGCGCTGCACACGGCCAGGGCCTGCTCGCTCGAAAGACCGAAGGCCAGCCCTCCGACAGCCAGGCTCACAGCAAGCGACAAATGGGAGAGACGGGTAGGCAAAACGGAGGCGACGCTTCTGTCCACGGAGAGCTCCTTCGTGGATCAGGTGGTTCGGTCCTTGAACGCGCGCACTGCAATGTTGCCGGCTAGTCGAACACGCGACGACGAAACACCTGACCAATGGCTACATGATTCCTTGTGGGGAATGTGTAGCCGCTGGCGAGCAAGCGTGAGGCTCCGCCGGGGCGGTCAAATGGTGTTAATACTTTTTCAAGGCAGCCCGTATTTCGCGGGCTGCAGCGGTGCGCCGCTTGGATCCAACCGACGAACGGTCGTGTCCGACAGGCAAAACGTGATGGGCTTGGCCGTTTCGCAAATGATCCGGCCGTTCACTTTCAGGCGACCTCTGCCCCATCGTCAGGCCAGTGCGGCTCGTTGGCACCAGGAGGTGTCAGTGGTGGTAGGCCATAGGCGGCACGGGCGTCATCACAGCTGGGATTGTGCACCCCGTTCTCCCATGAAGCGTCGAACTCGCGGCAGGGGGTGGAACGATTCTCGTAGATGGTGCACCCGACCTTGTTGCCGATCTCGCCGTCCAGGCTGATACAGCGGCAAGGCTTGGCGTCTGTGCCGATCATCGCCACGCGGGTCGGATTGATCTGCACCACCAGATCGTCGGGCACCAACCCGCCCGAAGACTGGCATTCACCCCAGAAGAAAGACACACGAAAGTAGCCGCAGCAGGCGCCGCAGGTCAGGCAAGGGTTCTGTTCGGACATGATGGCCAGGAAGGGAAGTTGTTGTTATCGAGCGGGCGCTCGCGGCGCCATTTTTAATCCAAGCACGAGCGGCTGGATAGAGGGGAAATGAAAAAAAGACGGCCGCTGGTCGCGACCTTCGAGCGCCATGCTGCCAGCGGCAGGTAAAGCCGCAAACGGCCTGCCATCGCAGACCTGCTTGCGGCTTGAGCCTGGGGCTTACTTGCTGGTCAGGCCGTCGGCGCGGAACATCTGACGAATGCCGCGGATGGCCTGGCGGATGCGATCCTGGTTCTCGATCAGGGCAAAACGCACATGGTCATCGCCATAGTCGCCGAAACCGATACCGGGCGAGACACAGACCTTGGCCTCGGCCAGCAACTTCTTGGAGAACTCCAGCGAGCCGAGGTGCGCATAAGCTTCGGGGATCTTGGCCCAGACGTACATCGAGGCTTTCGGGTTCTCGACCATCCAGCCCAGCTCATGCAGCCCCTTGACCAACAGGTTGCGGCGCTGCCGGTACTGCTCCGCGATGTCGCGCACACACTGCTGGTCGCCTTCCAGCGCAGCGATCGCCGCCACTTGCAGCGGAGTGAAGGTGCCGTAGTCGTGGTAGCTCTTGATCCGCGCCAGGGCGCTGACCAGCTCGGGGTTGCCGACCATGAAACCGATCCGCCAGCCCGCCATGTTGTAGCTCTTGGACAGGGTGAAAAATTCCACGGCGATATCCTTGGCGCCGGGCACCTGCATGATCGAGGGGGCCTTCCAGCCGTCGTAGACGATATCGGCGTAAGCGAGGTCGTGCACCACCAGCACGTCGTACTGCTTGGCCAGGGCGACCACACGCTCGAAGAAGTCCAACTCCACACACTGCGCCGTCGGGTTGGATGGGAAGCCCAGGATCATCATCTTCGGCTTGGGGATCGATTCGCGGATCGCACGTTCGAGCTCATTGAAGAAGTCCACGCCCGGTACCAGCGGCACCGAGCGAACCTGAGCACCGGCAATCACCGCCCCGTAGATGTGAATCGGGTAGCTTGGGTTGGGCACCAGCACCGTGTCGCCATGGTCGAGGGTGGCGAGCATCAGGTGCGCGAGGCCCTCTTTCGAGCCGATGGTGACGATGGCTTCGCTGTCCGGGTCGATCTCGACCTCGTAGCGTTCCTTGTACCAGTTGGAGATGGCGCGGCGCAGGCGCGGGATGCCGCGCGAGGTGGAGTAGCCGTGGGTATCTTCACGCTGGGCGACCTGCACCAGCTTCTCGACGATATGTGGCGGAGTCGCGCCATCCGGGTTGCCCATGCTCAGGTCGATGATGTCTTCGCCGCGACGGCGTGCCGCCATCTTGAGCTCGGCAGTGATGTTGAAGACGTAGGGGGGGAGACGATCGATGCGCGCAAAGCGGCGCGGCGAACCTGGGTTGGCCATGCTTTCCTCGAGAGACGTAAGCGCCCGGAACCGTCCGAGCGACGTTGGCCACTGCGGTGGCCGAGGCAGAAAATAGTCTGGTTGCCCTGGCGTTGTAAAGGGGCTACCGACAGATTGGCAGCCCGCCAGCGAGACTCGCTCGTTGGCGGGTAAGCGTGTAACTCAGCGCAAAGCCTTGTAGGCGTTCAAGTCGAAGCGCTGGATGCTCAACCCATCGCTGGGGTCCATGTGCTCGCCACGCACCTGGGTGAACTCCGTGGCAATGCTGCCGCGGTGAACCATACGTTCATCGGCAGTGCCTTCGGTCAGTACGGTATAGGACTTCTTGCGCATGGCGCGGTAGAGCTCATCGTTCGCGTCGATGGTCTTGTGATAGGTCATCAGCGCGGCATCGCTCAAATCCAGACACTTGTCCAACGTTACACCCCAACGCTTCAGGCAAACCTCGGCGAAGTGCCGCACGATCATCCCCGGTTCAGGCAGTGCCTTGCCGGAACCTGCGCCGTCTATCGAAGCATTGCCCACCAGCGTTGCATGACGGCCCGGCATCGGGAGAACGCTGATACGCGTACCGTATGCAGTGACAGGCACCACACAGGCGAAACCTTTGGATCGCTCGTCTCGTGCGTAGAACCCCACGTACTCCTTCACGTTGGCTCCCAGTTGCACACGCTCAGACTGCACGTTACCCACGCCGGGCACCGGATCGACGGCAAAGATGTTGACCTTTACATCGCACAGCTCCGGGTCTTGCGCCATGGCGTTGGCAAGCATGTGACAACTGATTCCGCCCCTGCTCCACCCCACCAGGTTGACCGTGGTCGGGATCAGCGGTTTGCGCAGTTGCTTGATCAACTGCTCCTGCAAGGCCTGAGGAGTCACCGCGCGATCGCCGTAGTCGTAAGTGCGCCAGAACCACGAGCCGCCGGCCTCGGCATCAGGAATGGGAATGCCTGCACTCTTCAGGTTCTGGTATTGCTGCTCGGTGAGCTTGGTGCGGGCCCAGGTACTCTTGCCTTTGATGACCTGCAGGGCGTGCTGCACATTCTCATCCCAACCCTTGCCGAACAGGGTGCCGGTCACTTTGTAGTAGTCGCCGTCATCGACGAACAGGGCATCGTCCTGCAGGTTGCCACTGCCTGGGCCATCGACTGTGATCCAATCGACGAATTCCCTGCCGGAGTGATTGCTCGCCAGCGTGGCGATCAGCTCACCATTCCAGAAGTTGGGGTTCTTGTCATCGAAACGATGGGACCCGGTGCCACAGAAATAGACGGTAAAAACACTCATTTGGATGCCTCCTGATGGTTTGGAGGCCCAAACTAGTGTGTTCGAACGCCTGCACGCAGACGGAAAATCTGCCAACAAAAAACCCGGCCAAAGGCCGGGTTCTTGTAAAACGCGAAGGCTTCAGCGTGCGTAGGTCATCAGCACGTCGGCAGCGGTCTGGCTGTCCACCGACATCATCACGCTCAGCGCCGTGACGGTCAGGATGGAGAAGCCGAACACCTTGCGTGCCCACTTGCTGTCGTCCTCGGCCTTGTAGCCACCCCAGGCCATGTACAACCAGTACAGACCCATGGCAGCCGCAACGGCCAGGTAACCCAGACCGGCATACCCACCCAGCGTCAGCATCAGCGTGGCGAGCACGAAGGCCAGCACGTACAGCACGATCTGCTTCTTCGCCGCCAGGATACCGCGAGCCACCGGCAGGACCGGGATGTTGGCAGCGCTGTAATCCCTGAAGCGGAAGATGGCGATGGCAAAGCTGTGCGGCATCTGCCACAAGCTGAACATCACCAGCAGCGTGACCGCTGCCAGGTCGAAGCTGTTGCTCACTGCGCAATAGCCGATCACCGGAGGCATGGCACCGGACAGGCTGCCGACCAGGGTGCCGTGCACCGATTTGCGCTTGAGCCACAGGCTGTAGAAGCCGACGTAGACCACGAAGCCGATCAGCGCGCAGAACGCCGACAGCGGGTTGGCCTGGACATACAGCAGGCTGAAGCCCGCCACCCCAAGCAGGGTGGCGTAGATCAGTGCGAGGGGCAGCGACATGCCGCCCTGGACCATGACGCGGTTCTTGGTACGTTCCATCTTCTGGTCGATGTCACGGTCGATGCAGTTGTTGAACACGCAACCGGACGCAACCACGAGCGAAGTACCGACCACCACCGCCAGGAACAGGGCGAAGTCCACATGGCCCTTCGCGGCAAGGAAGAAACCGCCTGCCACGGAAAGCACGTTACCGAAAATGATCCCCGGTTTGGTGATTTGGATAAAGTGCTTCACGGACATGCAGTCTTACCTCACTTGGCCAACATTTCGTAGTGGATGCTGAACATGATCCACAGCGACAGGCCTACCAGCAGTGCGATTACCAGAGCGGTGAACAGGAACGTCGAGACAGTGGAACGCTGCTCTTTCGAGCGGTCCATGTGCAGGAAGTACACCAGGTGCACCACGACCTGGATGACGGCCATGGCCACCACGATCAGGACGGTCAGGTTCTTCGGCAGGGTTGGATACATCACCAGGCCGAACGGGATCGCGGTCAGGATGATCGACAGGATGAAGCCGATCATGTAGGACTTCACGCTGCCGTGGTTACCTTCGTGGTGAGTGTCGTGTGCGTTAGCCATTACAGAACCCCCAGCAGGTAGACGACGGTGAAGACGCAGATCCAGACCACGTCCAGGAAGTGCCAGAACAGGCTCAGGCAGCTCATGCGGGTCTTGGCAGTCGGCGTGATGCCGTGCTTGTTGATCTGGTACATCAGGATGGCCATCCAGATCAGACCCGAGGTCACGTGCAGGCCGTGGGTACCGACCAGCGCGAAGAACGCCGACAGGAAGCCACTGCGCTGCGGGCCGTAGCCTTCAACGATCAGGTGATGGAACTCGTAGATTTCCATCGCGATGAAGCCTGCACCGAACAGGAAGGTCACTGCCAACCAGCCCAGTACGCCTGCCTTGTTACCGGCGAACATCTTCAGCATGGCGAAGCCGAAGGTGATCGAGGACAGCAGCAGGAACGCGGTTTCGACCAGCACGAAGTCGAGCTGGAAGATGTCATGACCCGACGGGCCGCCGGCAAAACTGCCGGACAGCACCGCGTAGGTGGCGAAGAGCGACGCAAACAGGATGCAGTCGGTCATCAGGTACAGCCAGAAACCGAAGACGGTCATCTGGCCCGAGTCGTGGTGGTGATCGTCGTGCCCATGGTCGTGACCATGTGCATCGCCGTGAATTACTTGACTGGACATTGATTACACCCGTTCAAAGGTTTCGACACGTGCGCCACCGGTAGGTACACCGGCAAGCTGCAGGGCCCGCTGGCGTTCGCCTTCGATGCGCGCCACTTCTTCGGCAGGGACCATGTAGCCCTGGTCGTCACGCGCAGCGTGGCGAACGAAGACCGCGATGGTTGCTACCAGGCTCGCACCCACCAGCCACCAGATGTGCCAGATGAAAGCGAAGCCGAAGATGGTCAGGAACAGACCCATGAACAGACCGGTAGCGGTGTTGTTCGGCATGTGGATCGCTTCGTACTTGGCCGGCACCTTGTAGGCGACACCGGCTTCCTTGGCTTCTTGCCAGGCGTCCAGGCCGACCTTCTCGGGCATGTGGGCGAAGTTGTAGAACGGAGGTGGCGACGAAGTCGACCATTCCAGGGTACGGCCACCCCATGGATCGCCGGTGACGTCCAGGTTCTGGTTGCGGTCGCGAACCGATACGTACAGCTGGATCAGCTGGCAGGCGATACCGAACAGGATCAGCACTGCACCGACCACGGCCACGTACAGGTAGGGTTCCCACAGTGGGTTGTCGGAGTGGTTCAGACGACGGGTCATACCCATGAAGCCCAGCGCGTACAGCGGCATGAAGGCCACGTAGAAACCGGACAGCCAGAACCAGAATGCCGCCTTGCCCCACTTCTCGTTGAGGGTGAAACCGAAGGCTTTCGGGAACCAGAAGGCGAAGCCGGCAATGTAGCCGAACACCGCGCCGCCGATGATTACGTTGTGGAAGTGGGCGATAACGAACAGGCTGTTGTGCAGCACGAAGTCAGCACCTGGAACGGCCAGCAGTACGCCGGTCATGCCACCGATGGAGAAGGTGACCATGAAGCCCAGGGTCCAGAGCATCGGCGGAGTGAAACGCACGCGGCCCTGATACATGGTGAACAGCCAGTTGAACAGCTTCACACCGGTCGGAATGGAGATCAGCATCGTCGCCAGGCCGAAGAAGGTGTTGACGCTGGCGCCTGCACCCATGGTGAAGAAGTGGTGCAGCCAGACCGCGAAGCCCAGTACGGCAATGGCACCCGATGCGTAGATCATCGCGTGGTGGCCGAACAGACGCTTGCTGGAGAAGGTCGAGGTCACTTCCGAGAACACGCCGAACGCCGGCAGGATCAGGATGTACACCTCAGGGTGACCCCAGGCCCAGAACAGGTTGACGTACATCATCGGGTTCCCACCAAGCTCGTTGGTGAAGATGTGGAAGTCCAGATAACGGTCAACGGTCAGCAGGGCGAGTGCGGCGGTCAGGATCGGGAAGGAAGCGACGATCAGCACGTTGGCCCAGGTGCAGGTCCAGGTGAAGATCGGCATGTCCATCAGCTTCATGCCAGGTGCGCGCATCTTCAGGACGGTGACCAGGAAGTTCACGCCTGTGAGTGTCGTACCCAAGCCTGATAGCTGTAGCGCCCAGATGTAGTAGTCAACCCCTACGCCCGGACTGTACTGGATCCCCGACAGTGGCGGATAGGCAACCCAACCGGTCTTGGCGAATTCGCCGACGCCCAGGGAGATGTTGACCAGCAGCACGCCTGCCAGCAGCAGGTAGAAGCTCAGGGAGTTCAGGAACGGGAAGGCAACGTCACGTGCACCGATCTGCAGAGGCAGGGCCAGGTTCATCAGGCCGGTGAAGAACGGCATCGCCATGAAGATGATCATGATCACACCGTGGGCGGTGAAGATCTGGTCATAGTGTTCAGGCGGCAGGTAGCCTTCGGAGCCGCCGGTCGCGGCAGCCAACTGGGTACGCATCATGATGGCGTCGGCGAAGCCGCGCAGCAGCATGACCATCGCGACGATGATGTACATCACCCCGATCTTCTTGTGGTCGACCGTGGTCAGCCACTCGGTCCACAAGTAGGACCACTTGCGGAAATAGGTGAGGGCACCAACGACGGCGAGGCCCCCGAGCGCGACAATGGCAAGCGTCACCATGACTATCGGCTCGTGATAGGGAATCGCCTCCAGGCTTAATTTACCGAACATCTCTTACTCCTCTGCACCGGCAGCTGGTTGCATACTCGTTTCCACACCCTTGGTAGTGGCCAGGTCTTTGCTGCCTGCTTCTTCGTGGCTCGGACGACCACGGTTCATGCCTTCGTACTTGTCGACGATGAGCTGGAACGTGTCAGGCGAAGCCTCGCTGTACAGCTCGACTGGGTTGTTTTCGCTTGGTTTGGCCAAGGCGTCGTATTCGGCCTTGTCCAGCTTCTTCGGCGAAGCCTTCACTTGCGCGACCCATGCATCGAAGTCGGCTTGCGAAGTGGCGGTTGCCTTGAATTTCATACCGGTGAAGCCAGCACCGCTGTAGTTCGCGGAGATACCGTCGAACTCGCCATTTTCGTTGGCGATCAGGTGCAGCTTGGTGGTCATGCCGGCCATCGCGTAGATCTGGCCGCCCAGCGCAGGGATGAAGAACGAGTTCATCACGGCGTCGGAGGTCACGCGGAAGTTGACCGGAGTGTTAGCCGGGAAGACGATCTTGTTGACCGTGGCAATGCCCTGCTCCGGGTAGATGAACAGCCATTTCCAGTCCAGGGCGACCACGTCGATCTGCACCGGCTTCACATCGGAATCCAGCGGACGATAAGGGTCGAGCTTGTGGGTGGAGTGGTAGGTGACGTAGCCCAGGGCGATGATGATCAGGATCGGGATGATCCACACCGCAGCTTCGATCTTGGTCGAGTGCGACCAGTCGGGGGTGTAGGTGGCAGCCTTGTTGGAAGCACGATACTTCCAGGCGAAGACCAGGGTCATGATGATGACTGGCACCACGACCAGCAGCATCAGGCCGGTAGCGATGAGGATCAGGTTCTTTTGCTCAATGCCGACCTGGCCCTTCGGGTCGAGCAGGGTCCAGTTGCACCCACTGAGTAAAAGCATGCCTAAAAAGGGCAATATGCCAAACAGTCTGGGGTAACGCTTTTTACTCATCTCACGACCTCTAGATCAGCTTGCTTCAATGCAATGTGTTTTGTTCGCCAACACTTCGTCCTGCCAAGCGTTAGCATTTCGAGCTCGAACCCGCGCCTGCCTGGGATCCGACTGCTGGATCTGGGCGTTGAGCGTATGGACGAGCTTGGGGTTTTCTTAGGCTAAAGGCCTGTACTTCAGACCAATTCCATTTGGTGCGGGAAAACGCGGAGGGGTGTCCGCCCGGATCGCCGTTGGGCGAAACTTGTCGAAGTCAGCAAAAGGAGCGCTGGGGCTTCCTTCAATCCTGCGACTCGCAAGCAGTGCCGAACGGAAATTGGGGGCGATTGTAGATAGGTCGCCCCCCCTTGACTATGACTTATTGAGCAACAGTCTTTTACAGGATTTGTAATAATCCCGCCTGAAAAATCAACTTCGCGACAGTTTGTCGCACCCGGCTTGATAGCCCTGAAGCCCTTGTATCACAAGGGCTCAACGTTGATCAGGATCAGTCTTTGGGAAACTTTTGCCGGTTATCTCACCGTGCAATAGACCTGCATCAAATCGGGACTTTTGTCTAAGCCCGGCGCCGATTCCGATAGATGCCCAGCGGCACCAGGATGGCAGTGAGGACGAACGCCACCAGTGCCCATTGCGCCAGCGACAGACCCAGGATGGGCGGGTACGGTGTGGTGCAGAAACCGTCGACCTGGAATGCCAGGGGCCAGAGTCGCGCCAGGGGCAGGTCGTCGACGATCGGCTGCAGTACATCGACGCCGCAACTGGCGTACGGGTTGGCGAGTATATACACATGGTTGCCGGCCGCAACGATTCCGCCAATTGCGCTGAGCACGACCAACGCCTCGAAGAAGGTCAGGCTCCGTCGTCCGGGCATGGCTGCGGCAATGAACGCGAACAGCGCGATCAGCAGCAAGGCATAGCGCTGCAGGATACATAACGGGCAAGGTGCCTCGCCCAGCACGACCTGCATGTACAGCGCGCCGCCGATCAGCGAGAGGCAGATTACCCCCAGCAGCACGAGGAAGCGCCGTTCCCGATTCAGGCGCAAGGTTTGTTCGTTCATTGCCGATTCCTTGGATGGATAGGTGGCAGCGTGTTCCGCCTGCCTGGGCGCAAGTCTACACGCAGGGATGGTCTCTTAGCGTGTCGAGGAAGCGGCGAGACAGCGCTGCGCAGGGCTATCCGGAGATGCTGTGACCGGCGTTGGCAACATCGGTTCAACCTTGGCCGGTAAAAAAAGCGGCTGCCCGGGCGTCGCGCAGGGACCAGCCCCTCGACACCCGGGAGTGAAGGATACAGTGATTAAAGGAGGATTAAAGATGAAAGCTGCGGGGCGCTGTTCATCCTTCCTTATATATGGACAGGCCAACCCCTTCGCGGGCTTGCCCGCGAAGGGGTTGGCCCGGTCAGCACATCACTCCAGAGCAGCCGCCGGCCCGAAGAACTCGTAGCGGCTCTGCGCATCCGGAACCCCCAGGGCCTTGAGGTGACGACGGATCGCCGCCATGAAGCCCTTTGGTCCAAGGAAGTAGGCATCCACGTCACGCGCTCGCGGCAGCCACTCGGCCAGCAGATCCTGGGTCAGCAGGCCGACCGCATTGGCGTCACGGCTGCCGTCGTCCTCGGCATAGCAATAGAAGCGTTGCAGTTGCGGATGCTGCGCCGCCAGGCTGTCGATCCAGTCACGGAAAGCATGCACCGAACCGTTGCGTGCGCAGTGGATGAAGTGCACCGGACGCTCGGTCTTCAGCGCAGCCTCGAGCATCGCCAGGGTCGGGGTGATGCCGACACCCCCACTGATCAGCACCAGCGGCTTGTCGCCAGGTGCCAGGGTGAAGTCGCCAGACGGCGGGAACAGCTTGAGCGTGTCGCCGACCTGCAGTTGATCGTGCAGATGGTTCGACACCTTGCCCCCGGCCTCGCGCTTGACACTGATGCGGTACTGTTCGCCATCGCACAATGCCGAGAGCGAATAGTTGCGGCGCTGTTCGGCACCGTCGATAAACAACTGCAGGCCGATGTACTGACCAGGCTCGGCCTTGAGTACCGGCTTGCCATCGATGGGGGCGAAGTAGAACGAGACGATCTCGCTGCTTTCCTGCTCACGGCGCACCACACGAAAATCCCGGGCACCACGCCAGCCGCCGTCAGCCTCTTCCTTGGCCTTGTACAGGCCCTCTTCGGCACCGATAAGAATATCGGCCAGCTGGCCATAGGCCGCGCCCCAGGCAGCGATCACTTCCGGGGTGGCGATGTCCTTGCCCAGCACTTCCTCGATGGCACGCAGCAGGCAACTGCCAACGATCGGGTAATGTTCGGGCAGGATCTGCAAGGCCACATGCTTGTTGATGATCTGGCCAACCAGGCCACCCAGTTGTTCCAGCCGGTCGATATGGCGGGCATACATGAGCACGCCGTTGGCCAGCGCGCGTGGCTGGTCACCGCTGGCCTGGTGCGCCTGGTTGAACAGCGGACGCACTTCGGGATACTCGCTGAGCATCATCTTGTAGAAGTGGGTGGTCAGCGCCTCGCCACCGCTTTCGAGCAGCGGGACGGTAGCCTTGATGATTGCACGTTGGTCGGCATTGAGCATTGCAGTGACTCCTGAGCTTTGGGCTTCGAATGACTACCCAGCCAAACGCAATTACAATGCCAACAATTAAATTCTTTTAAATCAACAAGTTGAGATCAGTGAAGTCAATATGACCTGAATCAATTGAAGTCATAATGACTGCAATAGTCAAAATGACCAAGCCGTTGAGCCTGTGAGTGATCACTGGCTCAACGGCCCGCCCCTCATGACACATCGATCACGCAGCAGCTCGCTGAACCGAGTAGGTCACCGACACATCAACCTCTTCAAAAGACTTGATCACCGCGTTGCCCACAGTGAAGCTGAACGGGAATCCCGTGAACGTCTTGGTCTCGGTGTAAGCTGGCGGGGTACCCCCAGAAGCTGCTTCCCAATGCAGCGTGACTGCATCGTTCACACGCAGACTTGCACTGTCCGGGATCTCGATGATTGCATTCTCGGTACCCGAGGGCATCGACGCACCGGCACCACTGCCTTCTACCTGGGCACAGGTCGGTGCCGGCAAATTGGCTGCCCCACTGTCCACAACGTTGTAGACGTTCTCGGGCGAGGATCGCCTGATATCGAACTCGGGGGTATGCACCGAATAACTCAAGGTGAGGGTACCGTCCACCAATGGGCTCAGGTAAGGCAACGACACCTCGAACACAAGCTCGACTTTTTCGCCCCCGACGGGAACCGTCAGGTCGGTTTGCCAGGTCATGCCACCGCCGTTACCGACCTTGCCAGTCCAGAACAGCGTGACCACATCCCCTGCCCGTTGCCCTGGGTAAACGGGCACTCGCACATGGACCTCCTCGGCGCTCAAGTTGGCCAGGTCGATCTCGTCACCTTCCGCCTCGAGCAGAACCGGGGGCTGCAAAGCAATGCCCTCACCGACAATGATGATCGAGCGTCGACGTGAGGGTCTGGCATTACCGCCAGCAGCAGGTGTGGACTCGTAATACACCGTAGCGAGACCGTTCACCACGAGGGCCGCGTAGATATACGGCAGAGTGAAGATCTTGTCCCTGGTCCCATTGATCGTTCTGGCCGGCCAATCATACGGCACCTGCTTACCATCGGCTTCGGCACTGAGCCCAACCCAGTGCATGGTGACGGAATCCCCTCTCGCGTACCCCTCGTAGTCAGGTAGGTAGATGGTCACATCGTCACCGTCCAACGCTGCCAGGTCCAATTTGTAGGGTGGATTCTCCGCGCCCTCCACTTCAGGGGCCTCGAGTGCGTTGGGGTCTTCGACCTTCACGTAAGTAGGCGGGGAGGGACGCGAGTAGTTCTGCACCCGATCACGGATTTCGTAATACACCAGCAGGTTTTCACCGCTCCCCCCCTCCCTGATCAATTCAGCGGGAACGTTGATCACCCATGGCTTACCCACATCACCCGCGACCAGGCGGTTCCCGACATGACGAGCACCGTTCCAGACCAACGTGACCTGGTCATCCGGCTGCATGAAATCCCATGCCTCGATCGTAACCCTCACTGGGGTGGTAGGGGAGTCGATCGTGGAGGGCATCACTATAGGCGCGACAAGGTTTTCATTGGCCGGAGATCCTGGCTTGGGATCGAGTCCTCCAGGCACACTAAGGTCAATCAGCACCTCCCGATACTCCGAGTAGCGTGTTTCACGGGCGTCCGGGTCATACAGGCTATAAAAGACGTAACCGAAGTACGGATAAGGAATATCCGCCTCCGGCGGCAGCTTCAGATCATCGCGTACCACGCCAAAGCTTAACCAGCCACGGCTCTCGGTATCTGCATCCAACAGGTAGAACTGCGCCGGCTCCTCTGCTGGAGGGGCTTGAGGTGGTTGCGTGGCAGGTTTGACAGATGTCCAGAAAAGGCTGACTTCGTCGCCCTCTCGAACGACGTCCGGCAGTTTGGCTGACATCGACACGACACGGGCTGGATCGAACAACTCACTCCAGCCCAAGCCATCGCGCGGTAAGCCACCAGAGTCCATGTCCGTGATAACCAGTGGATGCAATGCATCTGCCATGGTTGAAACAGGGAATTTGCTGAGAAATATCTCTTGTTTGGTCATTGGAAAAATACCTTCGCCCGATTGAAAGGATACCCAGCCGTTGCCTTACCCATCAGACGGAACGGGTGGCATAAGGTGTCGTCCAACTCTATCCACTACCGACGAGGGCGTAACCTGACAGATTTACCAGGTAAGAATGCCGAGTAACCTCATGTCACGCAGCAGGCAGATCTTGACGTCAAGCAGACAACTCGCGACCGTATGCCCCAGACGCCGCTCCAGGACGCCCGCATGTTCGCAAAACCCCTGCTCACCGCCCTCCTCCCCTTGGTCAGCGACCTCTCTCGCGACCTGCCTGACCAGGAGCGCTATCGCCGTCTGTTGCAAGCCATGCGCAGCTTGCTGCCCTGCGATGCCGCTGCCTTGCTGCGCCTGGATGGCGAGTGGCTGGTACCGCTTGCCGTCGACGGTTTATCCACAGACACCCTGGGGCGTCGCTTCAAGGTCAGCGAACACCCTCGCTTCCAGATATTGCTAAGCCGATCGCAGCCGACTCGCTTTGCCAGCGACTCCGAACTACCAGACCCCTACGATGGGCTGGTCAACACCTTCGAAGCAGGCCTGGAGGTTCACGACTGCATGGGCTGCCCGCTGATGGTCGATGAACGCCCATGGGGTTTGGTGACCCTCGATGCCCTCACCCCTGGCCAGTTCCAGAGCCTTGAACTGGATGCCCTGCAGGCCTTCGCCAGCCTGGCTGCCGCCACTGTGACCGTGGCCGAACGCATCGAGAGCCTGGCCTTGCGCGTGGAAACTGAGCAACAACGCGCCGAGGTCTATCGACAGGTCAACGATCAGCACAGGGAACTGATTGGCCAAAGCCCTGCGCACAAGCACTTGCTGGAAGAAATTCGCCTGGTGGCGAGCAGCGACCTGACCGTGTTGGTCACCGGGCAGACGGGGGTCGGAAAGGAACTGGTCGCACTGGCGCTGCACCAGGCCAGCAAGCGTGCGGACAAACCGCTGGTCAGCCTTAACTGCGCCGCACTGCCCGAAGCCTTGGTGGAAAGCGAGCTGTTCGGTCACGTCAAAGGCGCCTTCACCGGCGCGCACAGCGAGCGCCGTGGCAAGTTCGAACTGGCCGACGGCGCAACGCTGTTTCTCGATGAGGTGGGCGAACTGCCTCTGTCAGTGCAGGCCAAACTGCTGAGGGTTCTGCAAAGCGGCCAGTTGCAGCGCCTGGGTTCGGATCAAGAACACAGGGTCGATGTGCGCCTGATCGCCGCCACTAACCGAGACCTCGCCAGCGAGGTGCGCA
>NZ_JAYFUI010000110.1:0-13475 GCF_034961125.1 Pseudomonas machongensis
CCTGGCCGCCGCTGTCGCCGACGGTAGAAATGGCTTCCCCGGCCTTGACGATGTCGCCGGCGCTCTTGAGCAGGCTCTGGTTATGGCCGTACAGGCTCAGGTAGCCATTACCATGGTCGAGAATGACCAGAAGTCCAGCGCCGCGCAACCAGTCGGCGAACACCACGCGCCCGCCATGTACGGCGCGCACCTGAGTGCCGGCGCTGGCGCTGATCATCACACCGTCCCACTTGGCACGCGCATCACCGCCTCGCGTGTCGCCGAAGCGTGCCAGCAATCGACCATTGACTGGCCATGGAAGTTTTCCACGGGCGGCGGAAAATGCACCACCGTAGTTGGCGCCATCGCTGGACACCAGCGGGCCGAGCACGGTGCGGGCCTTTTTCGGCGGCTCTTGCGGCTCGTCGCGGCGAGCGTCGGCCAGCGCCTGTTCCTTGCGCCGCTTCTCTTCTTCCTGCTTGGCCAGCAGCGCCTTCTGCCGCGCTTCTTCGGCTTCACGGGCCTGGCGGGCAAGGGTTTCCTCGATGGTCTTGAGCACCTTGGCGAGGTCGGCCTGGTCCTGTTCGCGGGCCTGGAGCTTCTGGTCGCGATCCTTGACGTCGCTGTTGAGCTTGGCCAGTACCTGCTGGCGCTTGCTGCGTTCGGCCTCCAGTGCCTGGCGGCGGCTGTCGAGGTCGGCGCGCTGGGCCATCAGCTGTTCCTGCTGGCCGGAAATTTCCAGTTCGACATTGGCCAGCTGGCGCAAGGTTTCGTTGAAGGTGCGCAGTTGTTCCAGGCGTGCCTTGCTCAGGTAGTCGTAGTACGTGAGGGTGCGAGCGAACTTCTCGGGATTCTGCTGGTTGAGCAGCAGCTTGAGGTATTCCTCGCGACCGTTCTGGTAAGCGGAGCGGGCCTGGATCGCGATCAGTCGTTGCTGTTCAACGCGGGCGCTCTGGAGTTTTTTTTTCTCGTGGTCAAGGCGCTCCAGCTCGCCCTCGGTCTTTTTTAGTTCTTGCTGAAGACCCTCCACCTGCTTTTCGAGATTGCCGATATCGGTCTCGGTGGACTTGAGGTCTTTCTGCACGCCGGCTTTCTCTTCCTGGAGCTTGCCCAGCATTTTCTTGAGCTCGGCGATGTCCTGGCGAGTGGCGTCCAGTTGTTGCTGGGTCTGCGCGCGCTCGTCGGCGAACGCCGGACTGAGCAGGCATGACAGGGCTAGGAGTATGAGGGCGCGGCGCATGGAATCGGGCGTACCAGGGATGGAGACTGGCCTAGTATGCCCGCCTGAGCGTGCAAAAAAAACGCCCCGCTGCGGGTGCGGCGGGGCGTTTGTCCGGAAATCACGTCAGGGTGCGTTGCGTCGCGGCCCCAACGCGCAGTCTCAAGCGTCGATCAGGATCGATGTTCCGGTCATTTCGGCAGGCTTCTCCAGCCCCAGCAGCTTGAGCATGGTCGGCGCCACATCGGCCAGCACGCCACCGTCACGGACCTTCACGCTGCGCTTGCCGACATAGATGAACGGTACCGGCTCGGTGGTGTGCGCGGTGTGCGCCTGGCCAGTGGACTCGTCTTCCATCTGCTCGACGTTGCCGTGGTCGGCGGTGATCAGTACTTCGCCACCGACCTTGTCCAGCGCCTCGACGATGCGCCCGACACAGCCGTCCAGCGCCTCAACGGCCTTGACCGCCGCGTCGAATACGCCGGTGTGGCCGACCATGTCGCCGTTGGCGTAGTTGACCACGATCACGTCATAACGCTGTTGCTCGATGGCCTCGACGATACGGTCGGTCACTTCCGGCGCGCTCATCTCAGGCTGCAGGTCGTAGGTGGCGACCTTCGGCGATGGGATCAGGATGCGCTCTTCGCCTTCGAACGGCTCTTCGCGTCCGCCGGAGAAGAAGAAGGTCACGTGGGCGTACTTTTCGGTCTCGGCGATGCGCAGCTGGGTCTTGCCGTTCTTGGCCAGGTACTCGCCCAGCACGTTGTTCAGGCTGGCTGGGGCAAAGGCCGCGGGGGCGGGGATCTTCGCCGAGTACTGGGTCAGGCCGATGTAGGCCGCGAGCTTCGGCAGGCGCGCACGGGGGAATTCATTGAAATCGGCTTCGACGAACACTCGCGACAGTTCGCGGGCGCGGTCGGCGCGGAAGTTCATGAAGATCACCGCGTCGCCGTCTTCGACCTTGACCGCCTCGCCGATGCGCGTGGCCTTGACGAATTCGTCGCTCTCATCGCGTGCATAGGCTGCTTCCAGCCCAGCCACAGCGCTGTCTGCGCTGTACTCGGCGGTGCTGTCGACGATGAGGTTGTAGGCTGCGCTGACGCGGTCCCAGCGGTTGTCACGGTCCATCGCGTAATAGCGGCCGATCAGGCTGGCGATGCGGCCCTTGCCCAGCTTGGCGAAGGTCGCGTCGAGCAGTTCGATGGACGACTGGGCGCTGCGCGGAGGGGTGTCGCGGCCGTCGAGGAAGGCGTGCAGGTAGATTTTCTCGGCGCCACGCTGGGCGGCCAGTTCGGCCATGGCGACGATGTGGTCCTGGTGGCTGTGCACGCCGCCGTCTGAGAGCAGGCCCAGCAGGTGCACGGCCTTGCCGGCTGTAACTGCCTTGTCCACGGCGCCGGTGAGTACCGGGTTTTCGAAGAACTCGCCGTCGCGGATGGCCTTGGTGACCCGGGTGAAGTCCTGGTACACCACACGGCCGGCGCCGAGGTTCATGTGACCGACTTCGGAGTTGCCCATCTGCCCGTCCGGCAGGCCGACATCCATGCCGGAACCGGAGATCAGGCCATGCGGCTGGGTGGCGCGCAGGCGGTCATAGACCGGTGTGTTGGCGGCGTAGATGGCGTTGTATTCGGGGCTTTCGCTGTGACCGAAACCATCCAGGATGATCAGGACCAGGGGCTTGGGCGTGCTCGTCATCAATCAAACTCACGGTTGTTCAAAGATGATAAAGACACGCATTTTAGGGCAAATCGGCCAGCGACGGCGAATATTCGTCGGTTCGTACGACCAGCGTCCCGACGGGTTGCAGATGAAGGCTGTTTCCGAGCCGGCCCGGCGGGCTTTGGCGGGCATGGGTGGCTGTGTATACTGGCCGGCATTTTCAATCGCCTGGAACACCCCTGATGGTTGCTCACCTGATTCAATTCGCGACAGATCACTTCATCCTGGTTGCGATCTTCTTCGTCCTGCTGATCCTGCTGCTGGTCAATGAAATCCGCCGCGGCGGCCAGAGCCTGAGCAACGGCCAACTGACCGCGCTGGTCAACGCCGAGAAGGGCGTGGTGATCGATATCCGTCCAAGCAAGGAATACTCCGCCGGCCACATAGTGGGGGCGCTGAACATTCCGCAGGACAAAGTCATCGGCCGCATTGCCGAGCTGGAAAAACACAAAGAAAAGACCCTGATCATCGTCGATGCGATGGGCCAGCAGTCCGGCACCATCTGCCGCGAGCTGCTCAAGGCTGGCTTCACCGCTGCCAAGCTCAGCGGTGGTGTGTCCAGCTGGAAAGCCGATAACCTGCCCCTGGTGAAGTGATATGAAGCCCGTCATCGTCTACTCCAGCGACTACTGCCCCTACTGCATGCGCGCCAAGCAACTGCTGGCGAGCAAGCAGGTGGCGTTCGAGGAAATCCGTGTCGACGGCAAGCCCCAGCTGCGCGCCGAGATGGCGCAGAAGGCCGGGCGTACCTCGGTGCCGCAGATCTGGATCGGCAGCACCCACGTTGGCGGTTGCGATGACTTGTTTGCGCTGGAGCGCTCGGGCAAGCTCGACGCCCTGCTCGAGGCCTGATTCACGCCTCTTTCAACCATTTTCAGAAAAGGATCTGCCATGACTGACCAACAGAACAACGGCGCCGCCGAAGAGAACAGCCCACAATTCTCCCTGCAGCGCATCTACGTGCGTGACCTGTCGTTCGAAGCCCCGAAAAGCCCGCAGATCTTCCGCCAGCAGTGGGAACCCAGCGTCGCGCTGGACCTGAACACCCGCCAGAAGGCCCTGGAAGGTGACTTCCACGAGGTCGTGCTGACCCTGTCGGTTACCGTCAAGAACGGCGAAGAAGTCGCCTTCATCGCTGAAGTTCAGCAGGCGGGCATCTTCCTGATCTCGGGTCTGGACGCAGCTTCCATGAGCCACACCCTGGGTGCGTTCTGCCCGAACATCCTGTTCCCGTACGCGCGTGAAACCCTCGACAGCCTGGTGACCCGTGGCTCGTTCCCGGCGCTGATGCTGTCGCCGGTGAACTTCGATGCCCTGTACGCTCAGGAGCTGCAGCGCATGCAGGAAGCCGGCGAAGCGCCTTCCCTGCAGTAATCGTTATCGCGCGGCATAAAAAACCCTCGGGATCGACCCGAGGGTTTTTTTGTGGGCGCAAGCCGAGCTTCAGCCGAACTGCTTCTGTTGTTGCTGCTGCTTGGCCACTGCCTCCGACGCTGCCACGTAGGCTTCCTGGAACTCGTCGCTCTCCAGCCAGGCCATGGTCGCCGCTTCATCGGCGCCATCGAGCCAGGCGCGGTAAGCGGTGAACACCAGGACGATGTAGTCGGTGGCGTGCTCTTCCTTGTGCCCCTTGAGTACCAGCGCCAGCAATGGATCGACCAGGAACACCGAGATCATCGACACCAGGCTGGTTTCCTGGGCCTCCTTCATCTTGTCGAACAGGGCGTCATAGCTCCCGGACTCCATGGCCTTGTTGTACACCTGCTCGACACTGGCGCTGTCGCCAGCGCTGGCCTTGACCGCCTGGCCGCCGCGGACCATGCGGTTCTGCTTGGCCTTGGAGGCGGCGCGCTTGGCGCGTTTCTGTTGCTTGGTGTTGGAAGCCATGGGTGAATCCTTGGGTGTGTCCGGAAAAAACGCGTATTGAAGCCTAGTTGCCGCGGTTCTGGATAGGGCCCATCGGTCAGAAGCTGTAGGTGCCTGTCACCACCAGGCTGCGCGGATCGCCGAACTGGATCTGCGCGGCGCTGGTCGCCGAGCTGTAGTAGGTCTTGTCGGTGATGTTGTTCAGCGCAGCGCGAACGTCCCAGTCGTGGGTGCGGTAGCCGGCCAGTGCATCCCAGTGCCCATAGCCTGGCAGCACCGTGGTGTTCTGGTTGTCGGCGTAGCGTTCGCCGACCAGTACCAGGCCGGTTTCGGCGTACCAGCCCAGCTCCGGCTTCCAGGTCACGAACAGGCTGGCGTTGCGCCGCGCCACGTTGTTGACCCGGTTACCCTCCAGGCCGCTGTTGTCCTTGGCGATGATGGCATCCTGCAGGCCGATGCCGCCGCGTACGTACCAGTTGCCGACCACATTGCCCTGGGCGGTCAGCTCCACGCCACGCGAGCGTTGCAGGCCGGTGAGGATGGTGATGCCGGGGTTGTCCGGGTCAGTGGTGCGACGGTTGTAGAGCTCCAGCTCGTAGATGGCGAGGGTGGTGCTCAGGCGCTCGTCGAACCAGTCGCTCTTGACCCCGATTTCCTTCTGCCGGGTGTTCTCCGGAGCCGTTTCGTTGGTGTTGCCGGCAGCGCCGGGGGTGATACCGATCAGGCCGCCGCCGACCGGGGAATAGGTCTTGCTCCAGGAGGCATAGAACGAATGTTCCTGCCATGGCGAATAGACCACGCCCAGGCGCGGGCTGGTGCTGTTGTCGTCCTGTTTTTCCGAGATGCCGCGCAGCTTGTTGGTGGTTTCCACCTCGAACTGGTCGAAGCGCACGCCCGCCAGGATCTGCCATTGGTCGTTGAGGCGGATCTGGTCCTGCAGGTAGACGCCACGGCTATCGACCACCGTGTGGTTGTAGCTCGACGGCACCATGGGACCGTTGTGTTGCAGGCGCCGGTTGGGGTTGTTCAGGTTCAGCGACGGCACCGCCTGGCCACCGGCACTCACCGCCCGCGCGGTGTACAGGCGCGGATCGCGGCGCTGATTGCCGAATTCCAGTCCCAGCAGCAGCTTGTGCTCCAGGCCCCAGGTGCTGACATCGCCCTCGGCCTCGAGGTTGTTGAAAAGGTTGCGGGTGTTCAGGTCCTGCTGCCAGCGCTGGCGGGTCACCAGGTTGGTGCTGGGGGTGTAGCCGGTGAGGTAGGTGTTGTCGAAGTCGCTGTCGAGCTTGAACAGGCTCAGGGTATGGCGCACTTGCCAGTTGTCGCTGAGCTGGTAGTTCAGGCGCGAGCGTAGCGACTGCGACTTGTCGTCGATGAAATCGCGCTGCGTGTCGCCGTACGTAGTGCTGCGCCCGACATCCGCCGGACGACCGCCGACGCCAGGAATGCCGCGATCCGGGGTGCGGTTGTAGCGGCTGTATTCGTACTGCACCAGCCAGTTCAGGTCGGGGTTCAGTTGCCAGCTCAGCGACGGGGCGAACAGTTGGCGGTTGCCATCGACGCCATCGCGGAAACTGTTGTTGTCCTGGTTGCCCATGTTCAGGCGCACGCTGATGTCGTCGTTCAGGTCGGCATTGAGATCGGCGTAAAGGCTGCGCAGGTCCTCGCTGCCGCCCTGGGCTTCGATGGTCGAGCGCCGGCCATGCTCGGGCGCCTTGCTCACCCGATTGACGATGCCGCCCTGGCTGCCACGGCCATAGAGCACGGCTGCCGGGCCCTTGAGCACCTCGATGCGCTCGATGTTGTGCAGGTCGCGTACGTACTGGCTGTCATCACGCACGCCGTCCAGATAGAAGTCGTTGCTGGCGTCGAAGCCGCGGATACGCAGGCTGTCGAAGCGTGTGTCGGCGCTGCTGCTGACGTTGGGGATGCCTTCCAGTGCCTTGCCCAGGCTGTTGTTGCCGTAGTCCAGCACGTTGGCGGTCTTGACCGTGTCGATCGCCTGCGGGACGTAGCGCACAGGCGTCGAGGTCCGGGTGGCGGTGCTGACGTCCTTGACCCGCGGATTATCGCGCTCGCGTTCACTTTCAGCAGTGACCGAGAGCTCAGGCAGGGTAGTGGTGGCAGCGCTGGCAAGGCCCGCGCTGAACATCAGTGACAGGCCCAGAGACAAGGGAGACAAGCGGCAGGGGACAAGCATCGGCAGGCATCCAGCAGAGACTGTTGAAGAGGATGCGAATGGTAATGCTTGCTATTTGCTCTTGCTTGGCTATTTGTAAGGGCGCGTATTTACGAATGTATCAAATTGTAACTGGTAATTATTCGCTTTTATCGAGGTGTTTTTGTCAAGCCAACCAGAAGTGAGTTGCCTGTACGAAAGTACAGAAAAGAGAGGGAATAACTGTCTGCTCTGCGATTCAGCACAGTTTTGCACCAGCTCTGGCCTTTAATTTGGTTATATCAACCTTCATTTCACGTTTTTTTGACATTGCGAAGCACACGCGGCTAGGATTCGGCCTCTACGCCTGCCGGCCATCAGTTGGCCGAGCGCCGGACGAAGCCCGCTACCTGCAAAAGGAGCGGGGTTTTCAGTTTGGATACAAGCGTCGAACCTACGAAGGGGCGTTGGTTCCTGGCGTTTTAGGTAGCAGAGCGTTCTGATTCGGTAATAAGGAAAACAACATGTTGAATACAAGGATCAGCCTGGTAGCGCTGGCACTCATCGCCGCCACTCAGGCCCAGGCCAACGACCAGGCCGAAAGCAAGGGCTTCATCGAGGACAGCCACGCCAACGTCCTCCTGCGCAACGCCTTCATCAACCGTGACAAGAAGCACCACACCAACGACCAGTCCCAGTGGGGCCAGGGTGTGATCGCCAACTTCTCGTCCGGCTTCACTCAAGGCACCGTGGGTGTCGGTGTCGACGCCTTCGGCCTGTACGCCGTGCGCCTGGATGGTGGCAAGGGTCGTAATCAGGGTGGCGGTGTCGACTTCTTCAAACGCTCCGACCCCACCTTCGACGGTGAGAAAACCAACGCCCCTCACAACCTGGCTCGTGGTGGTGCAGCGGTGAAGTTCCGCATCTCCAACACTGTGCTCAAGTACGGTGACCAGATGCCGGCTCTGCCGGTCCTGCAGTACGACGACGCTCGTCTGCTGCCAGAGAGCTTCACTGGCACCATGATCACCTCCAAGGAGATCAAAGGCCTGGAGCTGAATGCAGGCCGCTTCACCCAGGAAGCCCGCAAGAGTGCCGAGCGCCGTGATGGCGGTGGCCTGAAGTCGATCAACGTGCTCGGCGGCAGCTACAAGTTCACCGACAACTTCACCGCGTCGCTGTACACCGCGGACAACGAAGATGTCATGAAGAAGCACTACCTGGGCCTGAACTACGTCTTCCCGATCGCGGCCGACCAGTCCCTGACCCTGGACTTCAACGGCTACAAGTCGGACATCGACAACAAGTATGTGCGTGAAGCTGGCTTGAATGGCGACCGCAACACCATCTGGAGCCTGGCGGCTACCTACGCCTATGGCCCGCACTCCTTCACACTGGCCCACCAGCGCAGCACCGGCAGCACCGGCTATAACTATGGCTGGTACCAGAACGAAGGCGGTGTCGGTGACGGTGGTTCGACCATCTACCTGGCCAACTCGTACTGGTCCGACTTCAACGCCGAAGACGAGCGCTCCTGGCAGTTGGGCTACGGCCTGGACTTCGGTGCCTTCGGCATCCCTGGTCTGACCTACAAGCTGGCTTACGTGGTGGGTGACAACATCAACACCCGCAACCTCAAGAACCCGGAAGGTTTCGGCGAGGGTAAGGAGCGCGAGATCTTCAACCAGGTTCGCTACGTGGTGCAGGACGGCCCGGCGAAGGACCTCTCGATCAAGCTGCGTAGTTCGTTCTTGCGTACCAACAACGCTGTGCGCCAAAACGGCTACAACGACGACGGCAACGAAGTTCGCGTGTTCGTCGAATACCCGATCAGCATCTTCTGATACTGATCTGGCGTAACGAAACAGCCCCGGCATTTGCCGGGGCTGTTTCGTTTCAAGGCTAGCGCGCCAACAGTTGCGGATAGTCGCCGAACCAATATTCCATCGCGTCGGCGTCCACGCCGTTTGCCCCGGTCCAGAAATCCACCGGATAGCTCCAGTCCGACGAGCGCGAGCTGCTCGGCGCCAGGCCCTGGTTGGTGAAACGCTGTAAAAGCCCGGGGTGTTCGGGCGTCTGCAGGATCGCGCAATGCCCCAGCAGATCGATAAAGCTGCGCGCTTCCTCTTCGCTCATCTTCACGCCCTTGAGCTTGCGCAGTTGCTTGAGCATATCCTTGGGCCTGGCGCTGTCTGGCATCGCCCGGATCATCTCGAAGATGCGGGTCGTGAGCGGCAGTGCCTCAGGGCTGGGGCTGTCGATGGCGTTGGCCTGTTGCAGGAAGAACGCCATCTCGGCGATATCGCCGCTCAGCACGCTGCCGCACAGGTAGCGTGTCTGGTTCAGCAGGACGAAATCGATGTCCAGATACTCGAAGGCACTGCACACCTGGCAATTGAGCCGGTTGTCGACGCTGAATGGGTGCTGCATGAAGTGAGTCGCGCTGGCGAGTGAGGAAAGCCCGGCGCGCAAGTGTGCCTGGTTCGTTTCCACGCCGTGCAGGAACTGGGCGACGATATTTGCCTTGTCAGCCTTGTCACGCTCCTTCAGCAGCCACTGCACCACCTGGTCGTGGGACATTTTCTGGCTTGCAGGTGCCAGCCCGGCCTTCTTCAGCATCGGGTCGATCGCTTCGCCTTCCTCGTAATCTTCCAGCGCCTCGCGAATGACACTCGAATTGCGCAGGTCGGTCCTGGCTGCCTTGAGGGTGTTCATAGGGGCATATTCCCCGCGTCAGACTCAAGGCGCGCGACGGCCCATCGTCCCTCATAGACTTCAAGCGTACATCCGGGGCATAACAGGTCGCTGGGGGCATGGGGGGAAAGGACACGCGCGGTTCCAGTTCCTATTCTGCTACCACGTGATTGGTGATTTTCAGTGACCTCAAGTACAACACTCCAGGCGGCCTGTGAGCCATCAGGACCTTCAATCGGGGAGGTGATGACGTAGTAGGGTTGGTTGAGAGGCAGCTGGGTTTTACCGCCGTCACTTACATTTCGCCAGTATATGATTACATGAACAGGCCTGTTCAATGATGTTGCTCGGCTGAAAAGTAATGCTCGATCGGCAATCCTGCACTTTCAAATTCAAACAGGACTTTCCACGTGAATGCGGTGGCCCAGCGATCAATCATCTCTCGTGCTTCATAACGATTTTCAGTGGTGCAGGTCAGTGAGAAAATAGACGTTTTCTTCTTACCTTTGTATACATTTATCGAAGCCTGATACTCGATCATGCGTTCTTCATCCGGTGCTCTGCACCAGATGTCCAAAGTGGCGTAAATAGGGACGCCACTATCGAGTGTTCGCTCACTGCCCGCCATGAATATGTTATCGGCGAAAAAATTCTGTGTTACCAGAAAGCGCACATGCTCATCGTCGATTGTTTCCAGGATGTCAGGGCCGATATCGACGAAGTCATTTTTCGAGATCGACCAACCGGTAGGGATTCGCAGAGCCATCAGTGTGTGTTGCTGCACAATCGTTTGGATAATGTTCATATTTTTGATTTCAGATAGCTCATGTAGTCTGCCTGCGAGATCGGATGCCCATGGAATTCGGGCAAACAACGCGGTACGGCAGGACCGCTACAACGACGACGGCAACGAAACTCGCATGTTCGTCGAGTACCCGACCGACATCTTCTGATACTGAGTTGGCGTAATCAGCAGCCCTGACATCTTGCCAGGGCTGTTTTGTTTCCAAGACGGGCGGTTGTGTCGCTTCACCTGAGTCGACTCCACGGAGTTGTGTGCTCCGGATGGTGTGTACAGAGTTCAAAGGTACCTTCAGCAGGGAACAAGATGAAGAGCGGGGGCTTCATCGAGCTTGATATACCGTCGATTTACATTGCCAATCGCTTCAAGAAAATCATGACGCAGTTCTTCATTGGCATGGTTGAAATTGATGAGTCGAAGCTCTAGGTGTTCTGCTTCGCCGAGGTGCTGGCGGGTAAGCTCGTCTTCCGGTATGCGCAGGCTGCTCAAGCAGTCGACAAAGGCATGAAAGTTGTTCCCGTAAAACTCAGGAAAACCAAACACCCTGCTTGCCGCCTCGTGGAAGTCGAGAGCACTAGTGATTTGGCTGAAGTCCAGCTCGACAATCATTGCTGACATTTATTTCCAGCCTCCCATGTCAATTTCAATGTACGAGTCGTAATGGTCATGCGTGTAGTAGGCTTGTCCGGTCTTCTTGTCGACCACGATTCTGCGGGCGCCAGCCCCGGAGCCACCTGGCGTGCGTACGCGCCATTCTTCGTAAGGACCGCTACCTGTGTTCAAGCGCTGGCTTTGCGGTGCGTATTTGAAGTTGTTTTCGAACTCGATTCCATCGCGTTGATGCGCAGGGCGACGCAGCTTGATATTGTCGATGGTCGCCTGTAACTCCTTCATGTCCCTGGAGGACATCCGGTACCCCCACTTTTCCTGGATCATGGCATGCGCTTGCTTAGGGTTATTGGCCTTGAGTGTACAGCGCAAACCCAGCGGATCGATCCAGGATTGCGTATTGGGCGCATACAGATAAAGATTCGTACCCCCGGCCAAACCAATCGGATCGGGCTGGGTGAAGCGACCTATATCGGGATCGTAGTACCGCAGGGTGTTGTAGTGCAGGCCTGTCTCGCGATCCAGATACTGCCCCTGAAATCTCAGATTCTGCTCTTCCAGCAAGTCGATTGCGCTGTTTTCGAGCCTGCAGTTGCCCCAATGCATGAAGTCGGCACTCCAGACAACCCGTCCGTCGATATCTGTGAGGCGCCGAGGCATCCCTGAAAGATCATTGTGAAAATAGAGAACCCTCTGATTCCCTCCACTGCCGTCGACCCTGGCAATAGGGTCGTAGCTGCCGTGGGTGTAGAGGAATACGCTTTTCAGCTGGAAGCGTGTTTCCTGAAGCAGCCGCATGCCTTCCCAAAGAAACCGAGTGTCTCCGAGGACTCGTCCTTGTGGATCGAGTTCGATCTTGCTCACGCGCCGACCCAGGGGGTCGTAAGCCATCTTCACTACAGTCTGTTTTGCTCCTCTTACATTGACGACTTCGATCAGGCGCTGCTCGTTGTCGTATTTGAAGTGCTGCACCAAACTCCGACCACTTCGCTTTTCCACAAGCCGGCCAAAGCCGTCGTATCGGTAGCGCTTGTCTGCATGGATTTGCAGACGATTGTGCCGTACAGGTCCCTGGGTGCCCGGTGCAAGCAGGTTGGCGGCTGCATCATAGGCAAAGGTTTCGGGGTGCTGGGCTTGTTGCGAAAATCGTACCTGCCCGATTGCATCGTAAGCGTGATGATCGGCTTGCCGACTATCAGTGAGGGTTGTTCTGACCAATTGACCGGCCACGTCGTAGCTGTAGTCCATCTGCCGCTGGCCTGGTAACTGCCAAGGCTGGTGCAGGGTCTTCTGCTGTTGGCTGCGAACACGACCGTCAGTGCCGTACTCGGTCAGTGTGCTGATCTGTCCTTGGCTCCGATGGATTTCTCGGTGGAGTCGATCTCGCTCGAAATCACAGATCAATATGTTGTCGACATTCAACTGGTGCAGGTGCCCGTTGCCATAGAACATTCGAGAGATGCTTCGACCGTCGGGTAGCCGTGTAGTGAGCGGGTTATCCAATTCATCGTAGGTATGCCGGATCGCACCGTCGTCGCTACGCTCTTCGACAATGCGTCCCAGAGCGTCGTAACGGAATGACAAGCACTGTTGTTGTCCGTCAGGCGCTTCGAAATTGACGGATAACAGCTGATCCAAGGCGTCGTAGCTGTATTCGCTGATCCCGTCCTGAGTTACTTTTCTGATCAGCCTTCCCGCAACGTCTCGTTGCAGGTGGTGATGGATCGGGGCTTCTTCAGCGTTACTGCCGTCTGGAAAGAATTCGACCTCACAGATATCTCCCAGGCTGTCATACCGGTACCGTTTACCGCTTTGGTCAATATCGACCTGCTCGACCAGGCGGTCGGCGTCATCCCAGGAAAATCGATAGCAATCACCATTTTCGTTGCGCAGCGTGTTCACCCGGCCATAGGCGTCGTAGGTAAGGTCCAGGGTATGCCCCAGTCGATTGGTGCGACTCAGGATCAGCCCACGTGGCGAACGGGTGAGTTTTACCTCGGCACCTGCAGCATCGATATATCCGACGAGCGCGCCGGCGCAATCGCGAACAAAGCGCTCGGTACCCGTTCCCGGTAAGCGACGCTCCAAAAGATTGCCCCTGGCATCGTTGTGGTACTCGTGGCGGCGACCTTCTGCATCAATGAGGCGCACACAATGGCCGAGGTTATCGTACTCATAGCGCGTAGATTGCATGGAGCAGTCCAGGATTTCACTGAGGTTGCCCCATTCGTCCCAGCGTAACGTCGTCGACTGCTGTGCGGCATTGGTGATACGAACAGGCTGGCCCTGCACATCCCGCTGGTAGACTGTGCTCGCGCCAAGCGGGTCGATGATTTCGACACAGTTGCCACGCTTGTCGTAACGAAACGACCAGCTATGACCTTTGCAGTCGGTTTGTGTAGTGGGCAGCGCCCAGTGCGGCAACC
>NZ_JAYFUI010000111.1:0-20483 GCF_034961125.1 Pseudomonas machongensis
CACTGCTACGCGCCACGACATGGACAGCCTTGCGCAGAAATACCTCGACCACAGCACCATTGCGTTCGAGGATATTGCTGGCAAGGGCGCCAAGCAGCTGACCTTCAACCAGATCCATCTGGACAAGGCTGGCCCGTACGCCGCCGAAGATGCCGATATCACCCTGCGCCTGCACCACGCACTGCAGGCACGCCTGGCGAAAACCCCCAGCGTGCAGCCGGTGCTGATGGATATCGAGATGCCGCTGGTGCCGGTGCTGGCCAGGATCGAGCGCCAGGGCGCGCTGGTCGACGCTGCGCTGCTCAAGGTGCAGAGCGGTGAGCTGGGCGTGAAGATGGCCGAGCTCGAACGTCGGGCGTTCGAGCTGGCCGGCGAGGAGTTCAATCTGGGCTCACCCAAGCAGCTGGGGGTGATCCTCTATGACAAGCTGGGCATGCCGGTACTGAGCAAGACCGCCAAGGGCCAGGCCTCCACGGCCGAAGCCGTGCTCGCGGACCTGGCCGCCGAAGGCTATCCGCTGCCAACGGTGCTGATGGAATACCGCTCCCTGAGCAAGCTCAAGAGCACCTACACCGACAAGTTGCCGGAGCAGATCAACCCGCGTACCGGGCGTATCCACACCTCCTACCAGCAGGCGGTGGCCGCCACCGGGCGCTTGTCGTCCAGCGACCCGAACCTGCAGAACATTCCGGTACGCACTCCCGAAGGCCGACGCATCCGCCAGGCCTTCGTCGCCAGCCCCGGCTACAAGCTGCTGGCCGCGGACTACTCGCAGATCGAACTGCGCATCATGGCCCACCTGGCCAAGGATGAAGGCCTGCTGCATGCCTTCCGCAATGACCTCGATGTGCACCGCGCAACGGCCGCGGAGGTATTCGGTGTGGCGCTGGAGGCGGTTACCAACGACCAGCGCCGCAGCGCCAAGGCCATCAACTTCGGCTTGATCTACGGCATGAGCGCCTTCGGTCTGGCCAAGCAGATCGGCGTCGACCGCAAGCAGTCGCAGGACTACATCGACCGCTACTTCGCCCGCTATCCCGGCGTGCTGGCCTACATGGAGCGCACCCGCACCCAGGCCGCCGAGCAAGGCTTCGTCGAGACGCTGTTCGGGCGGCGCCTGTATCTGCCGGACATCAATGCGAAGAACCCGGCCCTGCGCAAAGGCGCCGAACGCACCGCGATCAACGCGCCGATGCAGGGCACCGCGGCCGATATCGTCAAGCGCGCCATGGTCGCGGTAGACAACTGGCTGAACGACAGTGGCCTGGATGCACGGGTGATCCTGCAGGTGCACGACGAACTGGTGCTGGAGGTGCGTGAAGACCTGGTCGAGCAGGTGAAGGCCGAAATTCGCCCCTACATGAGCAACGCCGCGCAGCTCGATGTGCCGCTGCTGGTCGAGGTCGGCGTTGGTTCGAATTGGGACGAAGCTCACTAAACGGCGTGGCGAAGAGGAGTAGGATCTGTGGCGTAGTGTCGCGGATCCGCAGGGTGGGCTCCTCGCCCCCGGTTCTGAAGTTTCATGAAACTATCGCAAATAGTTTTCAAGGCTTCGGAACTAAACCGGTGAACCGGAACTCAGAGTAACTGAATGGCTGGTGAAGCCTTTCGATGCTCCTATGTTGTGTTAAGTGTTGGCAGATATCTGGACCCCGCCCTAGCGGTCCGGACTTGGACCCCGAACTTCCCCCTCCCCATATGAAGTCCGGGGTTTTTTTTGCCCGGAATTTGCCTCATGGCTGCTGGAGAAGCCTGCGGCAGCGGACCCGCCCGCCGCCACAGCGTGCAGGTGGATCTTCAAGCCACCGGCTTGTCTTCCAGCTCCATCCAGTCCGCCAAGACCCGATAGGCCTCTTCCAGCCCCTGGCGCTTGGGTGCCGAAAACAGCTGGATGGACGCCGCGTCGCCCCAGCCCTTGCGAATTTCCGACTGCACCTTGAGCAGGGTGTTCTTGCCCGCGCCGTGAGTGAGCTTGTCGGCCTTGGTCAGCAGGATGTGCATGGGCATGCCGCTGGCCTTGGCCCAGTCGAGCATCATCTTGTCGAAGTCGGTCATCGGGTGGCGCACGTCCATCAGCAGGATCACGCCGCGCAGGCATTCGCGCCCGCCCAGGTAGGCCTCCAGGTGTTTCTGCCAGTGCTGCTTGAGCGGAATCGGCACTTTCGCATAACCGTAACCTGGCAGGTCGACCAAACGCCGTTCATCGTCCAGACTGAAGAAATTCAACAGCTGGGTGCGCCCCGGGGTCTTGGAGGTACGCGCCAGGCTGGCATGGGTCAGGGTATTGAGGGCGCTGGACTTACCGGCGTTGGAGCGGCCGGCGAAAGCCACCTCGTAGCCCTGGTCTTCCGGGCATTGTTCGACCTTGGCAGCGCTGAGGGCGAATTTGGCTTTCTGGCAGAGGCCGAGGATGGGGTTCTTGACTTGCATGGGATATCCGATGTGGGTGTTGCCTGATCCAGGCCGCGTTTCCGTTTGGAGGGCGGAAGTATATAATGCCCCAGTTTTTGTGTGCTCATTCTCCCAGCGAAGGAGGACGAGCATGGGGTGTCGATCACTAGCTCGCGCATCAGAACGCAGCGCGGCCCCCAACCCTGTCAGGTCGTTCCGCATGGCGAAATGGCTGCTGGCGGTCGGTATGTTCCAGCCGTTTTTCAGCGCACAGGCTACACAGGATCCCGAGGCGTTGTACAACCGCACATGTGCGGCCTGCCACGCCGGTCAGCTGCCACAGGCCCCCAGGAAGGGCGATGCGGCGGCCTGGGAACCGAGGCTGGCGCGAGGTGTGGATGTACTGGTGGCGCATGTTACCCAGGGTTTCAAGGCTATGCCGCCGCGTGGATTGTGCATGGACTGCAGTGCCGAGGACTACCGATTGGTCATCCTTTGGATGAGTGGCAGTCCCGATACATAACATTTCACCCTTAGCCGTGTTGGATTAGCTGATGAACAAACTATTCGTGAGTCTGCTGTTGACCATGGGTGTCGCAGGTGCGGCCACTGCTGCCGACCCCATCAAAGGCGATGCCGCTGCCGGCCAGGCGAAGACTGCGGTCTGTGGTGCCTGCCATAACCCTGACGGCAACAGCCTGGCGCCGAACTTCCCGAAACTGGCCGGCCAGGGCCAGCGCTACCTTGAGAAGCAATTGCACGACATCAAGTCGGGCAAGCGCACGGTGCTGGAAATGACCGGCATGCTGGCCGCCTTCAATGACCAGGACCTGGCCGATATCGCCGCTTACTTCGCCAGCCAGAAAGGCAGTGTCGGCGCGGCAGATCCCAAGCTGGTCGAGCGTGGACGTGCGCTGTTCAACGGTGGTGACCTGGAGAAAGGCATGCCCGCCTGCACCGGTTGCCACTCCCCTAACGGCGCAGGCATCGCCCTTGCCGGCTTCCCTCACCTGAGCGGCCAGCACTCGCAGTATGTCAGCAAGCAGCTCACCGACTTCCGTGAAGGTAATCGCACCAACGATGGCGATGCCATGACCATGCGCACCATCGCCGGCAAGCTGAGCAACAAGGATATCGAGGCGTTGGCCAGCTATATCCAGGGGCTGCATTGAGACGAGCGTTAACACTCGGTTAATGCAACATCGCTAGGGTCTGTCTGAAATGTGTCTGCGCGAAGGCCAGACAAGGCGAAACGGGGGGAGGAAGCGCAGTGTACTGGAGTACATGAGCATTCCGAGCCCCGTTTCAACGCAGTATGGGCGAGTGCAGATACATTTCAGACAGACCCTAAACATGAAAAGGGTGGCGTAGGCCGCCCTTTTCTATGGTCCCAGCCGTTACACTACAGAACTCGAGCCCTTCATGGCCTGTCACAGCATAGGTCGTGTCGAGGCGACCATTGATTGCTCAGGAGTAAAGCATGCGTAAACTGATTCTCAGCGCTGCGCTGGTCGCCGCCAGCGTATTCGGTATGGCCGCGGTGCAGGCCGCCGAGCCTGTGGCGGGCAAGGAATATATCGAGCTGAGCAACCCGGTCCCGGTCTCGCAGCCAGGCAAGATCGAAGTCGTCGAGCTGTTCTGGTACGGCTGCCCGCACTGCTACCACTTCGAACCCACCATCAATCCCTGGATCGACAAGCTGCCGGCCGACGTCAACTTCAAGCGCGTCCCGGCCATGTTCGGCGGCCCTTGGGATGCCCACGGCCAGATGTTCCTGACCCTCGAAGCCATGGGCGTCGAGCACAAGGTTCACGCCGCGGTCTTCGACGCCATCCAGAACCAGCGCAAGCGTCTGACCGACCCGAACGACATGGCTGAATTCCTCGCCACCCAAGGCGTGGACAAGGACAAGTTCCTCGCTACCTTCAACTCGTTCGCTATCAAGGGCCAGGTCAACCAAGCCAAGGAACTGGCGAAGAAGTACGAAATCACCGGCGTACCGAGCATGGTGGTCAACGGCAAGTACCGCTTCGACCTGGGTACCGCTGGCGGGCCGGAAGGCGTCCTGAACGTTGCCGACCAACTGATCGCCAAGGAGCGCGCCGCTAAGTAAGCGGCGCAGCCATGGCCCGCTTGCGTACCACGCGAAGTGTTGGCCTGCACCAGCCGCGGGTCAACGAACATCATCTGCAGGCCCCAGGCCTGCCGGAGGATGGTCGCCTGCGGCTGCTCAGCTTCAATATCCAGGTCGGTATCAGCACCGAGCGCTACCGCCACTACCTGACCCGCAGCTGGCAGCACCTGCTGCCGCATACCGGGCGGGCCGGCAACCTGCAGAAGATCGGCGACCTGCTCGCTGATTTCGACCTGGTTGCCCTGCAGGAAGCCGACGGCGGCAGCCTGCGTTCGGGCTACGTCAACCAGGTCGAACACCTGGCCCAGCTCGGTGCCTTCCCCTACTGGTATCAGCAGCTCAACCGCAATCTCGGGCGTTTCGCCCAGCACAGCAACGGCGTGCTCAGCCGGCTCAAGCCCCAGCACCTTGAAGACCACCCCCTGCCCGGTCCGGCCGGTCGTGGGGCGATCCTGGTGCGTTTCGGCGAAGGCGAGGACGCGCTGATCGTGGTGATGATGCACCTGGCGCTCGGCGCCAAGACCCGCGCCCTGCAACTGGGGTATATCCGTGAGCTGATCGGCGGCTACCGCCATCAGATCCTCATGGGCGACATGAACACCCACGCCAACGACCTGCTCGAGCGCTCGCCCCTGCGCGACCTCGGACTGATCGCCCCACAGGTCGAGGCGACCTTCCCCAGCTGGCGCCCGCAACGCTGCCTGGATCACATCCTGCTCAGCCCGAGCCTGACGCTTGAACGGGTCGAGGTGCTGTCGCAGCCGATTTCCGACCACCTGCCTGTGGCGGTCGAGATCCGATTGCCGGATGCCTTGACTGTGGATACCCTGCCGGTCGTGCGCTGACACACTCAAGAGTTCGCGCTTCGCGCCGAAATCCAGTATTCACATACCCTCTGATGCTATTACCGTTGCGGATCCAGGCATGACCGACGAAGCCGAGCGCTGGAAAGAAAAGTATCTGAAAAGCATCGAACGGCAGGAGAAGCTCGAGCGTCGATGGGAAGCTCGCCTCGACCTGCTGCGCCGTGGCCTGGTCCGCAGCACGCTGGCCGCCGAGGGTAGCGACAAGGTCGTCGACCAGTGCATGAAGGAGATGCGCGAGGTCATCCGCAGCGACAGCATGGACGCGGGGCTCGCCGGGCTTATCCCACGACTGGAAAAGGCCGTGCTCGAGTCGGAGCAGCGTCGCGAAACGCGGATGAACCAGGTCAGCGATGCGCTGACCTCGCTGGTTTCCCAGTTGCAGGGGCTTGAGCTGCCCGGCGACGTTTCCCGTCCGCTCAAGAAGTTGGCCAAGAAGCTCGACGGCGGTGTCAGCCAGTCGCGTGAGTTGCCGCCGCTGCTTGGCGAGCTCAGCGGTCTGCAGGGGCGCGCGCTGTCGTCGCTGCGCAAGGCGACCGAAGAGGCCCGGCCAGGCTTCCTGCAACGCTTGTTTGGCGGTCGCGAAGAGGGTGCTCAGGCCGAAGCGCCGGAGCCGGAGCACGAACCGGCACCCTCGCGCGCAACGTCACAGAGCCAGGCCGTCGAGCCAACGGGCGAACCGTCGCCTGCGCGCGAACCTGAGCCACGATCCCCAGCCCCAGCCCCGAGTCCAGCCTCTGCGGCACACAGCACGATAGATGCTGATGAACTGGAGCCTCTGCCTGCGGCGCCCCGCTCTGTCGAGCCCGCCCCCGAGGCCCCGGCGCCGGTTGCGCAATTGGCCGGTGCTGCCGAGACGGTGGAGCCAGTTGACGACGCCCGCGAGCCGGCGAGCATTGTCGAAGCCGAGCCAGTCGCTCCTCCCGCCGAGTCCGAGCCTGTCGAGCCGGAGACCGCCGCCGACAGCACGCCAGCGGACGAAGCCCCCGCCACCGAGCCCCCGGAAGAACAACCAGTCGGTGGGGACGGCCCTTACGCCCTGCCTGATGCCGTCGAGCCGCCCTACAGCCAGGTTGCCGCGCACATCGAAGAAACCCTGATCGGCCTGCTCGACGACCTGAGCCTGCCGGAGCGCCACAAGGCCCAGGCCCTGGAAATGCGCGAGCGGGTGGCGCGCGGGCTGAACTGGTACGAGCTGATCCCGGTACTGGACGACCTGGCGGTGCTGATGCTGGCAATCAACGACAGCGGCCAGCATGAGTTCGAAGCCTATCTGCAGCAGATCAACGAACGCCTGGAGACCTTCCAGAGCCACCTGCAGGAGGCCAGTGAGGGGCACGCCGACAACAGCACTGCTGCTCGCGAGTTGGACAGTCAGCTGCGTGAACAGGTCGATGGCCTGCAAAACAGCGTCCAGGGCGCAGTGGACATCGACAGCCTCAAGCACCTGCTGGACCACCGGCTCGAGGGCCTGCTAGTCACCATGGATGACCACCAGCACGAACGCGATCGCCGTGAGCAGGAACTGGCCGGACGCCTGCAAGGCCTGGCCGAGCGAGTGGCGAGCATGGAGCAGGAGGCGCTTGGCTACCGTGAGCACTTGGAAGAGCAGCGGCAGAAAGCACTGGTCGATCCGCTGACCGGGCTGCCCAATCGCGCCGCCTGGAGCGAGCGGGTCGAGCGCGAGCTTGCCGACTGGCAGGAGAATGGCGGCCACCTGGCCATGGCCATCCTCGACCTCGATCATTTCAAACGCATCAACGACGGCTATGGCCACCTGGCTGGCGACAAGGTGCTGAAGATCGTTGCCGACCAGTTGCGCAAGCGCCTGCGCGGACGCGACTTCATCGCCCGCTTTGGTGGCGAGGAGTTCGTCCTGCTGCTGCCCCAGACATCCCCCCCCGCAGCGCTGCAGGTCGCCGAAGCGCTGCGGGCGGCGATCGAGGCCTGCCCGTTTCACTTCAAGGGCGAGCGCGTGGTGATCACCACGTCCATCGGCGTCAGCGCCTTCCGCTCCGGCGAGCGTGGCGACCAGGTACTCAAGCGTGCGGACGACGCGCTATACCGCGCCAAGGACCAGGGGCGCAATCGCGTCGAGCAGGGATAGATAAGTACCGCTACGCCCCTCCCGTTGCGTTCGACACTGGCCGGGCACTTAGCCTGTGCACATAAATCCGGACGTATGAGGAGCAGTCGATGGAATTGACAAGATGGAGCGTAGCGCTGGTGGCGGGCCTGACCTTGCAGGCAGGCGCCATGGCCAAGGATGTGATGCATACTGCCGATGTCGGCGCTGACGGCAAGGTATTGCGCCAGTCGTCCGAATGGATCTTGGAGATCGAGAAAACGGCGTTGGATAATTATTACGTGCAGTACAAGCTGGTGCTCAATCCACGCATCATTCAGCGGGACCCCGGTTTCTGTTCAGTGTCGGTGATCGATGCAAGCAGCTTCGACCGACAACTGCATGGTCAGGCCAAGGTCATCGGAAAACCTGTCGCCGAGCATGTGAATGTCATGACACAGCTGGTGGACCTGACTGGGCCGAGCGGTAACAACTCATTGGCATTCCAGGTGATGTGCGTCCGCTGAGCGGGCATCGTTGGGGAATGGGTAATCAGCGATAGCACGTTATACTGTAGCGCTTATACCGACACATGACGTGCCTCTATCCGATGAAAACGTTCGCTACTGCCCTTCTCCTCATCCTGCTCGCCGGCTGCTCCAGCGGTCTGCGTGTCGACCGCAGCCACACTTCGGCGAACCAGGACAGTCGCATCCAGTTCGTCGTCCTGCACTACACCAACGCGTCGCTGGAGCGCTCGCTGGCGCTGCTGACCCATGGCGAGGTCAGCAGCCATTACCTGGTTGGCGACGGCAATGCCACGGTATACCAGCTGGTGGATGAAAGCCGCCGCTCCTGGCATGCCGGCGACAGTCAGTGGCAGGGCCGTACCTGGCTCAACTCGAGCTCGATCGGTATCGAGATCGTCAATCCCGGCTATACCGATACCCCCAGCGGACGTGTCTGGCACCCCTACAGCGAAGCGCAGATCGAGGCAGTGATCGCCTTGGTCAAGGATATCGTCCAGCGCTACAACATCCAGCCGCGCAACATCATTGGCCATAGCGACATCGCACCTTTGCGCAAGCTCGACCCGGGGCCGCTGTTCCCCTGGAAGCGCCTGGCTGACGCAGGCCTGGGGATCTGGCCGAACGCTGCCTCCGTGGCGCGCCAGCAGGTGTATTTCGAGGCCAATCCGCCTAGCCCGCTCTGGTATCAGCAACAACTGGCCCGCTTCGGCTATGCCATTGAGCAGACTGGCGAGCTGGATGTCTCGACCCGCCATGTGATCGCCGCTTTCCAGATGCATTTCCGCGCGCAGCGCTTCGACGGCATGCCCGATGCGCAGACCGCGGCAATACTGCAGGTGCTCAACAGCATGCGGTAAATCAGGACCGCCTATCGCACCGCGCCAACTGTTCATCCAGTTGCTATACCTTTGGTATTCAACTGGATGCCGCGCATGTCTTCGCTGATCGCCTCTGTGCGCCAAATTTTCTACCGCCCCTGGCTGCTGGCCTCTCTGGTCGCGTTGGCCAGTGCTGCGCTGCTGCTGGCCGCCAGTGTCGGTGTCACCCTGCAGCAGATGAAACAGAGCGAAAGCGCGCAGATGAATGCCCGTGGCGAGCGTTTTCTCGAGCGCCTCGAGCAAGTGTTCGGCCAGTTGCGCGAGGGGGTCGACCAACTGCAGACGCTGCCGATGCGCGGCTGTGATGCAGCGATGTTGTCTGCGCTGCGTCAGGTGGGCCTGAGCTACCGCTTTGTCTACGAGGCGGTCTATGTCGACGGAGATATCGCCTGCTCCAGCCGCGGTGGGGAGCAGGTCATGCGGCCCATGCGCGCCCCCGACATCCAGGGGCCGACCTACAGTTACTGGCTGAACACCACCACCGAGCCGAACGAAAATCTTGCGGCGTTGATGCTGGGGCGTGGCCATTTCCTGGTGTCCACCTCACGCGGCCACCTGACCGATGTGGTCGATCTCCCGCCCGGTGGCAGCCTGCTGGTGGTGCTCGACCGCGGCAGCCGGGCGATCCCGGTGCTGGGCCCTCCCCAGTCCTGGCCACCCGCGCCAGACTGGCCGCCACCGTCACGCAAGGCGCTGATCGAGCTCAGCGACCGCCTCGTCTACCGGATGCCGACCAAGTCACCGGACTACCAACTCGTCCTCATCGCCCCCCGTGCAAGCCTGCCGCTGAAGCTCAACGGCATGCTCTGGTTGTTGTTCCCCGGTAGCCTGCTGCTCGCCTGCTGCATCGGCTGGCTGGTGCTGCAACTGATCCTGCAGCGGCGCTCGATGAGCTCGGAGTTGCAGCAGGCGCTGCGCCGTGGCGAGCTGCAGGTGCTCTACCAACCGATCTTCGAGCTGGACAGCCGCCGTTGTGTCGGCGCCGAAGCACTGGTGCGCTGGCGTCGACCGGATGGCAGCCTGACCAGCCCGGAGCTGTTCATCCCGCTTGCCGAGAACACCGGGCAGATCCGTCCGATCACCGACTTCGTCCTGCAGCGGGTACTGGAGCAACTGGGCCAGTTGTTGCGGGCCAATCGGCACTTGTACATCTCGGTGAACCTGGCAGCGTGCGATGTGATGGTGCCGCGTATCGGCCGGGTCGCAGCGCGGTTGCTGGCCCAGCATCGGGTGTCCGCAACGCAGATCGCATTCGAAGTGACCGAGCGCGGCCTGATCGATGTGGTGGTGGCCCGCGACAACCTGCAGGCCCTGCGCTCGGTCGGGCATCAGGTACTGATCGACGATTTCGGCACCGGCTACTGCAGCCTGGCCTACCTGCAGACCCTGCCGGTCGATTGCCTGAAGATCGACAAGGCGTTCATCGACGCCCTGGGCCACGACGCCGCCAGCAGCGGCGTCGCCCCGCATATCATCCGCATGGCCCATGACCTGCACCTGCGGGTGATCGCCGAGGGTATCGAGTGCGAGGACCAGGCCGTGTTGCTCAACAGCGAAGGGGTCAACTATGGGCAGGGTTGGCTGTTCGCCCATCCGCTCAACGCCCGACAGTTCGCCGAGCTGATCACGCGCGGACGACGGATGGGCGGGCGGCGGATCGATGATGAGCCTTGAACAGGCGCCTCAGACCGGCAGGGCCATGTAGAACTGCGTCCCCTGCCCCGGCCGAGAGAACACGCCCATGCGCCCGCCATGCAGTTGCACGATTTCCTTGCACAGGGCCAGACCCAGCCCCGCGCCACCCTTCTTGCGCCCCACCTGCACGAACGGCTCGAAGATTCGCCCCTGCTGGCCATAGGCAATGCCTTCGCCGTCGTCCTCGACGCTGATGATCACCCGCTCGGCATGCCGTCGTGCGTGCAGGCGAATGTGCCCGCCACTGGCGGTGTGGCGGATGGCGTTGTGCAGCAGGTTGTCCAGCACCCGGTCGATCTGCGCAAGGTCGACCTGGATGTGCGGCAAGGGAGGCTCCAGCTCGCTGACCAGTTCGATCTGCTTGTGCGCCGCCGACTCGGCGAAGCGTGCTCGGGCCCGTTCCAGCAGGTCATCGAGTGTGCAGGGCGCCAGTTCCAGTTTCTGCAGCCCGCTCTGGTAGCGAGAGAAATTGAGCAGGTCGTTGATCAGTTGGGTCAGACGCTGCATTTCTTCGCCGATGGTGTCGAGCAGATCGTTTTCCCGCGCTTCGGGCGGGAACGAGATCCGTTCGCGCAGCAGGCCGAAAGCCATATGCATGCCGGTGACCGGGGTGCGCAGCTCATGGGAGGCACGCAGGACGAACTCGCTGCGTACGCGCTCGAATGCACGCTGTTCGGTCACGTCATGCAACACCATCACCGCGCCGAGAATCGGCCCTTGCGGGTGGCTGACGGGTGTCAGGCTGAAGGTCAGCAGACGGGTCTCTTCGTCCACCTCGATGCTCAGGTCATCCGGTGGCCGGTCCAGGCTGCCGCCGCGTAGCACCTGGCGCATCTGTTGCTCGAGCTCCGGGCGGCTCAGGGCTTCGGCCAGACTGCTGCCGAGCCGCGAGGCATCCCAGCCCAACTGCCGTTGGGCCACGGGGTTGAGGTGTTCCAGGCGACCTTGGCGATCGATGATCAGCAGGCCGTCGTCGATGCTGTCGAGCACGGCCTGCAAGCGTTGCTGGCCGGCCAGCAGTTCATCGACATTGGTGGCCTGGTGCTTGCGAAGGGCGTCGGCCATCAGGCCGAAACGGCGGGTCAATTGGTTGAGTTCGGTGGCTTGGGTCACAGGTAGAGTGACGTCGAAGTTGCCCTGGCCAACCTGGTCGGCTGCCTTGACCAGGGCCTCGATCGGCTGGCCGAAGCGACGCGCGATGTTATGCGCGGTGATGAAGCCCAGCACCACTACCGCCAGACCCATCAGGCCCAATGCACCACTGACCAGCAGGGCATGATCGCGAGCATGTTCTTCGCTGCGGGAAATGTGCTCCAGCGCCTGCTTGTGCGAGTCGATCAGGTCGGTACGGACCTGGTTGAACGCGGCGCCCAAAGGGTCGTCGACGCCCATGCTGCGCGACGGTGAGGTGCTGTCGCGATAGGCCTGGAGGAAGGTCTGGTAGTTGCTGCTGGCCTTGCTGAATCCGGTGCGTTCACCGCCCTGTTCGAGGCCTGCCACCAATAGCGCCTGGAAGTTTTCCTGCAGGCTTGCCAAGCTTTTCGGATCGGTATCTGGATCGAGTATCAGGTTCAACTGCTCGCCCAGGTTCTGCCGCAGCTTGAGCCCGACTTCCAGGGTATGGGTGGTGTCACGCACCAGCTTTTGCTGCACCGCTGCCATCTGCAGCACGCTGATCAGCCCCAGCAGCAACCCCAGCAACGCTACCGTCACCAGTGCCGAGATGCTCAGGAACAGCCGCGTACGCAGCTTCATGGGCCACTTCACAGGTTGTACTGCTTGCGCTTGCGGTACAGGGTGGAGGCATCGATACCGAGGGTCTTGGCGGCCTGGTCGAGGGTATCGCTGGCTGCCAGGACGGCACCGATGTGGGCGCGCTCCAGCTCATCGAGACTCAACGCTGCGCCAACCTTCGGAGCGTTGCCGGTGGGCTGCTCGCCCATCCCCAGGTGGCTGATTTCCACGCGCTCCTGCGGGCAGATGATGCTGGCGCGCTCCACCACGTTGCGCAGTTCGCGGATGTTGCCCGGCCAGCGGTAGTTGAGCAGTGCCGCACGGGCCTCGTCGCTGAATCCCCGCGCCGGGCGCGAATACTCCTTCACGAAACGGGCAAGGAAGCGATCGGCGAGCGTGAGGATGTCCTCGCTGCGCTCGCGCAGTGGCGGCAGGTGCAGGGTGATGACGTTGAGGCGGTACAGCAGGTCTTCACGGAAGCGGCTCTCGCGCACCATCTCCTCAAGGTTGAGGTTGGTTGCGGCGAGGATGCGAACGTCGGCCCGACGGGTGACCGGATCGCCGACCCTTTCGTATTCCTTGTCCTGGATGAAACGCAGCAGTTTTGGCTGCAGGGTCAGTGGGAAATCACCGATTTCGTCGAGGAACAGCGTGCCGCCGTCCGCCTGGCTGACCCGCCCGAGCGTGCTCTCGCTGGCGCCGGTGAAGGCGCCGCGGGTATGACCAAACAGTTCGCTTTCCATCAGCTCGGCGTTCAGCGAGGGGCAGTTGATGGTCACGCAGGCCTTGCGTGCGCGCTTGCTCCAGCCGTGAATGGCGCGTGCCAGTTCGCCCTTGCCGGTGCCGGACTCGCCCAGGATGAGGATATTGGCATCGGTGGTCGCCACCTGCCGCGCGGTTTCCAGCACCGCCATCATTTGCGGGCTGTGGGAGTCGAGACCGTCCTTGGGCTTGCGCACTTCACCTTCGAGCGCTTCCAGGCGCGCCGACAGTTGGCGCACCTCCAGTTGCTTGGCGGTGGCCAGGCGCAACTGGTCGGGGCTGCAGGGTTTGACCAGATAGTCGGCAGCACCGGCCTGGATGGCATCCACTGCGGTATCGATCGCCGAGTGTGCAGTGACGATCACCACGCGCATCCAGGGCGCCTGGATGCGCATCTGGGCCAGCACGTCTAGGCCGTTGTCCTCTCCCAGGCGCAGGTCGAGGAAGCACAGATCGAACACCTGGCGTTGCAACAGGGTCTCTGCCTGAACGGCACTGTTGGCCGTGGCGACGCTGTAGCCCTCGTCTTCGAGGCAGTAACGGAAGGTGCGCAGGATCGCGGACTCGTCGTCCACCAGCAGAATGCGGCCTTGCTTGTCCTGGGCTGGTTCCATTTTTCCTGCGCTCCTATGGGATTGATCTCAGTTAGTGTCGGAAAAATCGGGCAAGTTGCATGGTCGATTCTGAAGGATTCCGTCCTGTGCATGCTAGCTGTTGCTCTGTTTATTGGCTAACAGATTGAAATAAATAGCTTTTCCAGCATTCGTGACGCTGGCATGCAGGTTGCGAGGTTGGTTGGATTTGTTACGAAAAAGGAGAAGTGCCATGCCTTTGTTCCCACGTCATTGCGCCCTGGCTGCCGGCCTGCTGCTGGCAGTCGGTCCCGTTGTCGCCGACCCGTTGCAGGATGCACGGCTGGAGGGGGCCGTGCAGACTGCGGTTTCCCTCAACAAGGTACTCAATCCGTTCCGCATAGAGGTGCAGGTGGAGGGGCAGCAGGCCCGCCTCAGCGGTGAGGTGGAAAATCCTGTCGAGCGCGACCTGGCCGAGCGTGTCGCCTTGGCCACCCGCGGTATCGAGCGTGTGGATAACCGCCTGCAGGTCAATGCCGAGCTGGCGGAGCAGCCGCTTGAGCGGCGTGCCTACGCCCAACGCCTTGAGGACGCCACCTTGACCGCGATCATCCGCGCGCGCCTGCTCTGGAGCCGGGTGACGGAAAAGGCGCCAATCGAGGTCGAGAGCCGCGAGGGCGTGGTGACCATGCGCGGTCGCGTCGACAACGTCGAGGCCAAGGAGCTGGCCGGGGTCATCGCCCGTACCAGCGAGGGTGTGTACCTGGTCAACAACCTGATCAGCCTGGATTCCGCAGCCATGGCCCAGGCCCGTGAAAATCCGCCGACTGTTCCGGCAGGGCCGCAGCCCAGCGATGCCTGGATCATCGACAAGGTGCAAAGCAGCTTGCGCTACAGCCGTAATCTCGACGGGCCGAACATCAAGGTCGCGAGCCAGGAAGGCCTGGTGCGGCTGTCTGGCGAGGTGGTCAGCCAGGAGCAGAAGACCATCGCCGTGCAGATTGCGGGGCAGATCCTCGGAGTACGGGGCGTGGATGCCGACCTGCTGAAGGTGGCGAGCAAAGTGGAAGGTTGAATCGTGCAAAACGCACGGCCTGCAGCAAGGCATCGTGCAGGATACGTCCTTGCTGCATTTCCCATTTGTACATAACTATCTGATTTATAAAGATTTTTTCGAGATGAAAAAGCTGGCATGCAGGCTGCAATAACTCCCTCAAGGTTTGGATAACAAATACAGCAGGAGGAGCCGGCATGAATCGCCAATCAGTCAACCGTTCGCAGGACGCAGCGCTGCCCGTGCATCAGTTTCTGTACCTGGCGATGGCACTGGTACTGACCCTCGCCGGCGGCCTGTTCTATCACAGCTGGCAGACCGCTCGCCTAGCCGACCAGGTAGCTGCTCAGACTGCGTTGTTGACGCAATTGAAGACGAATCACGCCACCACCCTGGTCAAGGCGGCACAGCCGCTGCCTTCGGCCAATGCTTCGCCGGCCACCCTGGAAAACATCGTTCCTCAGGAACGCTGGGTGTTCTAGTGCCACACCGACCCGATCCCGAAAAGAAAGGAGAAACACCATGCTGAGCTGGGCTATCACATTCCTGATCATCGCCATTGTCGCCGCAGTGCTGGGCTTCGGTGGTATCGCCGGCGCCGCAACGGGTATCGCGAAGATCCTGTTCATTGTCTTCCTGGTCCTGTTCGTCGCTTCCTTCTTCTTCGGACGCGGTAGAGGACGCCCATGAGCAGGATGCTCTTTAATGCCCTGGTCACCGCCCTGCTCGTGGGCGGTGGCTCGGCGGCGATGGCAGCCAATGACGGTCAGGTGCGGGCTAACCAGTTGCTGGGGTCGGACCCGGAATACCGCCAGACCTGGCAGAAGACCATAAAGAATGAAGAACGCCTGCCCGAGTGGGTGATCAACCTCAGCGGCAGCTCTGCGCAGCAGATGTCTGCGGTGACCGAGGACGGCGACAAGTATCTGGTCGGCCCTCTCTGCGAGTCGGACGACAACTGCACGTACAAGCGCCTGATCGTTGCGTTCAGCTGGGACAAGGATGAAGCCTACGGGATGCTCGTGGAGGTTCCCGAAGGTCTGCCCTCAGACAAGTCGCCGACCCGCCATGCGGATTATCGCTGGCTGGGCGAGCCGGATGACGGCATGAAGAAGCTGCTGCAGGAGCAGCTCAAGCGCGATCCGAACTGGTACTGACCTAGGGTCGCGCACCGTAATCGGATGGACGTTGAACGTATTTACCGTTGCGTCGTCCATGATGCGCCGCCTCGAGGAGAGGCAGCACATGACCAGGGGGCCGGGCTGTTCTGATCGCGTCAGGATCGGAGTGGCCTAGGGGTACAGGGAGTACCTCCGACGAGGGCCGGGTCAGGAGAGACAGCATCGGAAGATCCAGGTCAGTGGTGTCGGAAAAGGCACTAACACTCGACCTGGCTTCCGAAGCGTCCTTACAGAAATTTCCCTTCCAGAACGTACTTGTACGATTTTTCTCTCAAGACACATTTTGTCGTAACCGTATATCGAATTTTTTTCCCCTCGATTGCGCTGTGCGCAGGGTGTGTTTTCTTCCATTCGGATTGTCGAACAACCCCCCACCACCCTCCAACTGATCCTGTCGTTTCTGCCTAAAAATGGCGGTTTGGTCTTGTTCGGAAAACCGAACGCCTGGATTTTTTGGCCGCTGAATTGGCCGATTTGCGGTCTTTTCCTATGCCGATTCGGCATGGGGTAGTCGTTTCCGGCATTAGACTGGCCCTGTCCACGTCGCAATAGTTGCCGCCTTTTTAGCTGGCCCGAGCGCTCGTTCGCTCGCTGGCGTTGACCTGAGAACAGGGTCGCCAGACGGAAGCCAATCGCTGCCCGTGACGTTGCCAAAGGCTCTGGGACGCGCTTTTCCGATCTGCTGGCCATGACCACTACAACAAAGGTAACGACATGAAGAAGGCAAAACTGAGCCTCGCCTGGCAGATCGTGATCGGTCTCGTCCTGGGCGTTGCAGTCGGCGCGCTACTGAATCATTTCAGTGCAGAAAAGGCATGGTGGATCAGCAACGTCCTCCAGCCCGCCGGCGACATCTTCATTCGCCTGATCAAGATGATCGTCGTCCCGATCGTGATTTCGTCGCTGATCGTGGGCATCGCCGGGGTTGGCGACGCGAAGAAACTGGGCAGCATCGGCCTGAAGACCATTCTCTACTTCGAAGTGGTGACCACCATCGCCATCGTCGTCGGTCTGGTACTGGCCAATGTGTTCCACCCAGGTGCCGGCATCGACATGAGCACCCTGGGCACCGTCGACATCTCCAAGTACCAGGCCACGGCGGCCGAGGTACAGCATGAGCATGCGTTCATCGAGACCCTGCTCAACCTGATCCCATCGAACATCTTCGCAGCGCTGATGCGTGGCGAGATGCTGCCGATCATCTTCTTCTCGGTCATGTTCGGCATGGGCCTCTCGAGCCTCAATGCCGACCTGCGCGAGCCGCTGGTGCGTACCTTCCAGGGTGTGTCGGAGACCATGTTCAAGGTCACCCACATGATCATGAACTACGCCCCGATCGGCGTATTCGCCCTGATCGCCGCAACCGTCGCCAACTTCGGCTTCGCCTCGCTGCTGCCGCTGGCCAAGCTGGTGCTGCTGGTGTACTTCGCCATCGCCTTCTTCGCCTTCATGGTGCTGGGCCTGGTGGCACGCGTGTTCGGCTTCTCGATCATCAAGATCATGCGCATCATGAAGGACGAGCTGATCCTCGCCTACTCCACCTCCAGCTCCGAGACCGTGCTGCCGCGCGTGATCGAGAAAATGGAGAAGTACGGTGCGCCGAAGTCGATCTGCTCCTTCGTGGTACCGACCGGCTACTCGTTCAACCTCGACGGTTCGACCCTGTACCAGAGCATCGCGGCGATCTTCATCGCCCAGCTGTACGGCATCGACCTGTCGATCAGCCAACAGCTACTGCTGGTGCTGACCCTGATGGTCACCTCCAAGGGTATCGCCGGTGTGCCGGGCGTCTCCTTCGTGGTGCTGCTGGCGACCCTGGGCAGCGTGGGCATTCCGCTGGAAGGCCTGGCCTTCATCGCCGGTGTCGACCGCATCATGGACATGGCCCGTACCGCACTGAACGTGGTGGGCAACGCCCTGGCCGCCGTGGTGATCGCCAAGTGGCAAGGCATGTACGACAGCGCCAAGGGCGAGGCGTACTACAACTCGCTGTTCCAGGCCAACGGCAAGAAAAAAGAAGCGGTGGTGGCGGGCAAGCCCGTCAACCAGTAAGCCTCTGGTTGCAAGCAAGAGCCCCGACCCGTCGGGGCTTTTTGCATTGTGGCGTCCGACACCACCCCTGTCGGCCGCTCTTGCAGGGATCGGATTCAGGGCGCCTTATGCGCTATCATTCGGGCATTTTTCAGGGGGATTGCAGATGCTCAACGGCCTCTGGCTCGGCTTTTTCGTGGTAGCGGCCATCTCCGCCCTGGCCCAGTGGCTGGTCGGTGGCAACGCGGGAATCTTCGCCGCGATGGTCGAGAGCATCTTCGCCATGGCCAAGCTGTCGGTCGAGGTCATGGTCCTGCTGTTCGGTACCCTCACCTTGTGGCTGGGCTTTCTCAAGATTGCCGAAAAGGCCGGTATCGTCGAATGGCTGGCCAAGGTTCTCGGCCCGCTGTTCGCGCGTCTGATGCCGGAAGTGCCTCCTGGCCACCCTGCCCTGGGGCTGATCACCATGAACTTCGCTGCCAACGGCCTGGGCCTGGACAACGCCGCCACGCCCATCGGCCTGAAGGCCATGCGTGCGCTGCAGGAGCTCAACCCCAGCAGCACCACGGCGAGCAACGCGCAGATCCTGTTCCTGGTGCTCAACGCCTCGTCGCTGACCCTGCTGCCGGTCACCATCTTCATGTACCGCGCCCAGCAAGGCGCTCCCGACCCGACGCTGGTGTTCCTGCCCATCCTGCTGGCGACCAGCGTCTCGACCCTGGTCGGCCTGCTGTCGGTTGCCGTGATGCAGCGCCTGCGCCTGTGGGATCCGGTGGTGCTGGCCTACTTCATCCCCGGCGCCCTGCTGCTCGGTGGCTTCATGGCGTTTCTCGGCACGTTGTCGGCGGCTGCGTTGGCGAGCCTGTCGTCGATCCTCGGCAACCTGACGCTGTTCGGCGTGATCATGCTGTTTCTGGTGATCGGTGCGTTGCGCAAGGTGAAGGTCTATGAGGCCTTCGTCGAGGGCGCCAAAGAAGGCTTCGACGTCGCCAAGAGCCTGTTGCCCTATCTGGTCGCGATGCTGGTCGCAGTGGGTGTGCTGCGTGCCTCCGGGGCGCTCGAGCTGGCGCTGGGTGGCATACGCCATGCGGTCGAGTGGATGGGTGTGGACAGCCGCTTCGTGGAAGGCCTGCCCACGGCACTGGTCAAGCCGTTCTCCGGCAGCGCGGCGCGGGCGATGCTGATCGAGACCATGCAGACCCACGGCGTCGACAGCTTCCCGGCGCTCGTGGCCGCGACCATTCAGGGCAGTACCGAAACCACCTTCTACGTGCTGGCGGTGTACTTCGGCGCCGTGGGCATCCAGCGCGTGCGTCACGCAGTGGGCTGCGCGCTGCTGGCCGAGCTGTCCGGGGTGATCGCGGCGATCTTCGTCTGCTACTGGTTCTTCGCCTGAGCCTGCATCCGTGAGGCCTGGGCGACTGTCCAGTCCACCACCTGGCGCGCGAGCTGGTCGCTGGCAGCGCCAAAGCCACTGACCACTGCCGGCACCTGCTTGTCGGCCAGTGGCTGGAGCACCTCGAAGCGTTGGCTGGCAAGGATGCGCTGGCTGCGCCCTTGCACCAGCCGCGCGTCGTAGCGGATCAGTACCTGCACCCCGTTTTCGCGGTATTCGCTCTGGAACGCTTGCAGCTCACCCGCCAGCTCGTAGTCGGCCTGCAGATTGCTGTCATCGGCGCTCAGGCGCTGCACCCGGCCGTCCCGCTGGAAGGCATCGAGCAGGCGATTGCGCACCAGCAGTGGCACCGGATCGCTCCAGCGCGCGCCCTTGTAGCTGCTGATCACGTCGCCTTGCGCAATCACGGCGATACGCGGCCCGGCCAGGACCTCGCTGGCCAGCGGCTTGTTCAGGCGCAGCGACCAATCCACGGGTGTCGCCGGGCGGCTCTGCTGGTTCACCGGCAGGCGATAAATGTCGGTGGGCTCGGCCTGTGGCAGGATCGAGCAGGCGCTGGCCAGGCTCAGCAGGCTGCCTGCGGCGAGCAGGCGAAGGGACGGCCTCATGGCTGGAACTCCTTGGTTGGGTCGCGGCCCAGCAGGTAGCCGCTGGGGTCGGCCTCCAGGCGCCGGGAGATGCCCTTGAGGGCATTGAGGGTTTCGCGCAGCTCGCGGATTGCCGGGGCCAGCTGATTGAGGCCTTGGGCGCCGTCGTCGAGCGCCTCGCGGTTGTTCTTGAGCAGGTCATTGATGGCCGCGGTGCTCTGAGCCAGCGACTGCATGGCCTGCTCCGCGCTGCCGAAGGCTTGCTTGCCCTCGCTGCCGAGCAGGCCATTGGCGTTGCGCATCAGCGCCTGTGTCTCGGCCAGGGTGGCGCTGGCCTGCTTGCCGACCTGACCGAGTTGCTCGATGGCCTGGGCGATGCCGCCCTTCTGGCTGGCGAAGGCACCGGTGGTCTGTTCGAGGTTGGCCAGGGTGTTGCTCAGGCGCTCGATGTTGTTTTCCGAGAACATCTGGTTGGCGTTGTGCAGCAGCAGGTTGATGTTGGTCACCAGGTCGCTGCTGTCGTTGAGCAGGCGTGAGATGGGCGACGGCGAGGCGACGATCACCGGCAGCTGTCCGTCCTTGCCCTTGAGCGACGGGCTCTGCGGCGTGC
>NZ_JAYFUI010000112.1:0-11719 GCF_034961125.1 Pseudomonas machongensis
CCCCATGAAGGGCCGCGAGGCGCACAAGCTTCAGATTTCCCACGCCCAGCCGACAACCTGCATACGCTGCCCCATATGGCCGCTTGCCAGCCCACGGGACATGATGCACCCTTGCTCAACGCGCCGCCGCTTACCTGCGGCATACCGCGCCAACCGCCTTGTTCAAGCGAGTCTTCGATGAAAAGCCAACCCGATGCCGCCAGCCGTGTGGCGGCCGAGGTCGTGACGCAGTTACCCGTGCCCTCGCGGCTCGGGATGCTGCGTTTCGAGCGGCTGAACGAAGCCAGTTGGGCGATGCTCTACCTCGACCCTGGCTGCGATCGCCAGTTCGGCCTGCCCGCGGCCGAGCTCTGCGCTCTGATCGGCTCGCCCTATGCCAGCCTCATGGAGCCTGAAGCGCGCTACAAGCTGCATGACGAGATCCAACTGCAACTGGCGCGGCGCAACCACTACCGCGTGCGCTATACCCTGCACGCGGGCTCCGGGCCCCTGCGCTTGCTGGAAGTCGGCGAGGCCTACAAGCAGCACAATCGCCAGCTGCTGCGCGGCTACCTCACGGTGCTGGACGACCAGGCCGAGGAAACTCCAGGCCAGGACGCAAACGATCTCGAGTCACGCAACAGCCGCCTGCAACTGGCCCTGCAACTCAACCAGCGCGCCCAGCGAGAGCAACTCGAACACCTGGAGCGGGTGCGTGCCCAGCAGGACCTGATCCTGCGCCTGGCACGCCAGCGCTACAGCGCCAGCAACTCCTTGCTCGAAGCGGCTGAACTGATCACCCGTAGCGCCTGCGAAATCTACAAACTCGACTGCGCCAGCATCTGGTACCTCAACGAGCAACGCCTGGAGCCGATCACCGCCTGGTTCCAGCACGAGCAGGCCCACCGCCTGCCGCAGCCGATCGACGCCAGCCACTACCCGGATTACCTCGACGCCCTGCACGCCAGCCGCGCCATCGACGCCCACAACGCCAGCCATGACCCACGCACCCGGGACATGGTCCAGGGCCTGCTAAATACCGCCGACAATGCCATGCTCGATGCCAGTATCCGCGTCGACGGCCAGGTAGTCGGCGTGCTCTGTCTGGAGCAGACTGGCCAGCCCCGGGCCTGGCAATCCGACGAAATCGCCTTTGCCGGTGAGCTGGCCGACCAGTTCGCCCAGGTCATCACCAACCACAACCGCCGCACCGCCACCAGCGCCCTGCACCTGTTCCAACGCGCGGTAGAGCAAAGCGCCAGCGCCTTCCTGCTGGTCAACCGCGACGGGGTGGTGGAGTACGTCAACCCAAGCTTCACCGCCATTACCCAGTACAGCACCGAAGAAGTTCAGGGCCACCACCTGGCCGAGCTGCCGGCACTGGAAAACCTCAGCCAGATCCTGTTCGACTCACCGTCGAGCCTGGCCATGGGCAACAGCTGGCAAGGTGAATTCAAGAGCCGGCGCAAGAGCCTGGAGCCCTACTGGGGCCAGTTATCGATTTCCAAGGTGTATGGCGACAACCGCGAGCTGACCCACTACATCGGCATCTACGAAGACGTCACCCAGAGCAAGCTTGCCCAGCAACGCATCGAGCGCCTGGCCTACACCGACAACCTCACCAGCTTGGGCAACCGCCCGGCGTTCATCCGCAGCCTCGACGAACGCTTCGCTCGCGACGGCGACATCCCGATCTGCCTGCTGCTGGTCGACATCGATAACTTCAAGCGGATCAACGACAGCCTCGGCCACCAGACCGGCGACAAGCTGCTGATCAGCCTGGCCCGCCGTCTGCGCAACAGCCTCAGCAGCGGTGGCAGCCTGGCGCGCTTTGCCAGCAACGAGTTCGCCGTGCTGCTGGACGACACCAGCCTCGAAGACGGCCAGAACATCGCCCAGCAGTTGCTGCGCACCCTCGACAAACCCATGTTCGTCGACAACCAGCTGATCAACGTCACCGCCTCCGTGGGCCTGGCCTGCGCGCCCCTGCACGGCGCCGACCCGCAGACCCTGATGAAGAACGCAGGCTTGGCCCTGCACAAGGCCAAGGCCAACGGCAAGCATCAGGTCCAGGTGTTCACCGAAGTGCTCAACGCCGAGGCCAGCTACAAGCTGTTCGTCGAGAACAACCTGCGCCGGGCCCTGACCCAGAACGAGCTGGAGGTCTTCTACCAGCCCAAGCTGTGCCTGCGCAGTGGTCGCCTGCTGGGCCTGGAGGCGCTGCTGCGCTGGAACCACCCCGAGCGCGGCATGATCCGCCCCGACCAGTTCATCAGCGTGGCCGAGGAGACCGGCCTGATCATCCCCATCGGCAAATGGGTGGTGCGCCAGTCGTGCCGCATGAGCCAGGAATTGCGCGAGGCCGGCATGGGCAACCTGCATGTGGCGATCAACCTGTCGCCCAAGCAGTTTTCCGACCCCGAGCTGGTCAGCTCGATTGGCGCCATTCTCAAGGAAGAAGCGCTACCCCCGCACCTGCTGGAGCTGGAGCTGACCGAGGGCCTGCTGCTTGAAGCCACCGAAGACACCCGGCGCCAGCTCGACGAGCTCAAGCAGCTGGGTCTGACCCTGGCCATGGATGACTTCGGTACCGGCTATTCATCGCTGAGCTACCTGAAGAAGTTTCCCATCGACATCATCAAGATCGATCGCAGCTTCATCAGCGAGATCCCCGCCAACCAGGACGACATGGAGATCACCTCGGCGGTGGTGGCCATGGCCCACAACCTCAAGCTCAAGGTGGTCGCCGAAGGCATCGAGACCTCCGAACAGCTGGCATTCCTGCGTCGCCACCGCTGCGACGTCGGCCAGGGCTACCTGTTCGACCGGCCAATCCCGGGGCGCGAGCTGGTCGACAAGCTCAGGCGCTACCCGCGCGGGCCGGTGGCCTGACAGGCGCGCAAACCTCGGGCACTATAGGGGCCATGTGGGCCTCTTCGCGGGCAAGCCCGCTCCTACAATGGCAGGCTGCAATGCAACCCTGCAGGAGTGGGCTTGCCTGCGAACAAGCCACAACCGCTCCCACTGTCAGACAGAGGAACAATCATGGTCCTGCGCTCGGAAATCCTCGTGAACAAAAACGTCCTGCCCACTGCCGAACAGGCCCTGCCCGGCCGCGAAACTCCCATGCCCCTGCCCGAATTCCACTACGTGTTCGAAGGCACCCCGCTGCTCGGCCCATTCTTCGAGGGCAGCATCGACTTCGCCATCTTCGGCCTGGGCTGCTTCTGGGGCGCCGAACGACGCTTCTGGCAGCGTGAAGGCGTGGTCAGCACCGTGGTCGGCTACGCCGGCGGCTTCACCCCGAACCCGACCTACGAAGAGGTCTGCTCGGGGCTGACCGGCCACACCGAGGTGGTACTGGTGGTGTTCGACAAGGACAAGGTCAGCTACCGCGAACTGCTGGCGATGTTCTGGGAACTGCACAACCCGACCCAGGGCATGCGCCAAGGCAACGACATTGGCACCCAGTACCGCTCGGCCATCTATTGCACCTCGCCCGAGCAACTGGAACTGGCCAAGGCCAGCCGCGATGCTTTCCAGGCCGAGTTGAACAAGGCCGGTTTCGGCGAGATCACCACCGAGATCGACCAGGCGCCGACCGTGTACTTCGCCGAGGCCTACCACCAGCAGTACCTGGCCAAGAACCCCGAAGGCTACTGCGGCATCGGTGGCACTGGCGTGTGCCTGCCGCCCAGCCTGCAGGGTAATTGACATGGGTATGGTGCTGTTCCATGCGCCGCTGTCGCCTTTCGTGCGCAAGGTCTTGCTGGTGCTGCACGAGACCGGTCAGCTCGACCGCGTACGCCTGCAAACCGTCAACATCAGCCCGGTGAGCGGTGACGAGCAGCTCAACCAGGACAATCCGATCGGCAAGATCCCGGCCCTGCGCCTGGAAGACGGTAGCGTGCTGCACGACAGCCGGGTGATCTGCGAGTACCTCGACAGCCAGCACGTCGGCAACCCGCTGATCCCCCACGAGGGCTCGGCGCGCTGGCGGCGCCTGACCCTGGCCTCCCAGGCCGATGCGATCATGGATGCGGCGGTGTCGAGCCGCTATGAAAGCTTCCTGCGTCCTGAGGACAAGCGCTGGGATGGCTGGCTGCAGGCGCAGTCACAGAAAATCCGCCGAGGCCTGGCGGATCTTGAGCAGCATCACCTGGCAGAGATCGCCTCCGGCTTCGATATCGCCGCGATCGGCGTGGCCTGCGCGCTGGGCTACCTGGACCTGCGCCAGCCGGAGTTCGGCTGGCGTGAAAAACAGCCTGGGCTGGCTGAATGGTATGCCCAAGTGAGCCAGCGCGCGTCGATGCTGGCTACCGTGCCGGTCGCCTGAAACCCCTTCGCGGGCAAGCCCCTCCCACAGACATATCCCCTCTGTAGGAGCCAGCCTGTCCGCGAATGCTTCACCCCGGCCTGGCAGGAAACAATGACCCCACCCGAACCGCCAGCCAGCGCCCGATTGCCTTGTCCTCTCTCATGCCGCCCTCCCCACCCGCGACCAGTCCAGCCGCCGGGTCAGCACCATGAACACGCCAAGCAAGCCAAAGCACAGCAGCGAGCCCATCAACAGCGCATAGTCCTCCGCGCTCAGCAGCCCGTAGAGCAGCCCATACAGCGCCGCCAACCCCGCCGCAAAACCCACCCCGCGTACCGGGCTGTGCAGCACATGGCTCAAGTAGAAGCCGATCAGCAGCACGCAGGCCCCTGCCGACAAGCCATAGGCCAGGCCAAAACCCAGGTGTTCCGACAGTGACAGCAGCAACAGGTAGAACAGCGCCAGCGCCGCCCCCACCAGCACGTATTGCATCGGGTGCACGCTGAGGTTCTTCAACACCTCGAACAGGAAGAAGCCGGCAAAGGTCAGCGCGATGAACAGCAGCGCATACTTGATCGCACGCTCGCTCCTGAGGTACTGGTCCACCGGATCGACGAAGCTCACACCGAAGGTGCGCCCACTGAAATCCGCGCACTTGTCCGCACCGGCGCATTGGCGCAGCGCGTCTTCCAGGTTGGTGGCAAAGAACGAGGTCTGCCAGCGCGCGGTGAAACCCTGGGCATCGACCTCACGGCTGGCCGGCAAGTAGCTGCCGATGAAGCTCGGATGGGGCCAGTTGGCGTGCATCTCGACCCGGCTGCTGCGCCCGACTGGCAGCACATGGAGTTGTCCGGTGCCCTGCAACGCCAGGTCGAAGGCATAGCCGAACTCGCGGGCAGCCTGGCCATCCAGCCCCGGCAGGGTGACGTGCACCCCACCGGCCATCCAGTCCAGGCCGGTTCCCGCTTCGAACGGCAGGCGCTGATCGTCGAGGCTCAGTTCCAGGGCATTCTCGATGCCTCGGATATCGCTGATGCCCACCACCATGAACGGCTTGTCGAACCGGTAGTCTTCGTAGTCCTTGTCGACGCCCCAGCGCTCAGGCAGCTTGAAGCGGCCACTGACACGGTTCCTGGCATGGAACAACCGCGCCTGGTAAATGCCGCGGGCGCGCAGTTCGGTATCGACCTGGCTGTCGACCTCGAAGGTTTCCGGCAGGAAGTACAGGTGGCCGCTGACGGTGCTGGTTTCCTGCACACTCTTGCCGTCCTTGTCGATCCAGCGGCGCTGGTACTTGCGGTACGGCACCACCAGCAGCGGGCCGCTGATCTGCTGGTCGAAGCTCGAACTCTGGGCGATGTTCTGCAGCACACCATCGCGCACGGCCTGACGTTCATCGATCAGGCCACTGATCATCAACAGAGGGATCAATAACAGCAGCATCAGCAGGACGATCATGCCGAGCTTGAAACTCAGGGGCTTGTTCATGGGGCTTTGGCTCTAGTTGTGATGGGCGCAGCTTGCGCCGCGCACATGGAGCCGATAGGGAGGGTTTGTGCAGATTGTGTGGAGATGACGAGGCGGACAGCAGGAATCAGCTCACGCGCCGCGCAGGCAGCCACAGCCTGACCCGCACCCCGCCCTCGACGTTATCCACCGCCAGCGCTCCGCCATGCAGTTGCATCACTTCCTCGACAAAGTTGAGCCCAAGCCCGGTGCTCTTGCGTCCGGTGCCTGGCCGCGGCAGGGAATAGAAGCGCTCGCTGACCCGCTCGATGGCGTAATCCGGAATCGCCTCCCCCTGGTTGAACAGGCTCAACGCGACCCGATCGCCGTCGTGCACCAGCTCGAACGACACGGTGCCGCCTGCCGGCGTGAAGTCGAGTGCGTTGTCCACCAGGTTTGCCAGCGCCTGACGCAACAGGAAGGGGTCGCACAGCAACAACACACCGTCCGTCACCTGTTGCCTGATCTGCAATCCAGCACCGTCGATCCGCGTCGCATACCCATGCAGCAACTCGTCGACCAGTGCAGCGAGCGGCACCAGCTGTTCATCCTCCAGCGCCTGCATCTGCTCGACCCGCGCCAGATTGAGCAAGCGCTCGATCATCTGCTGCAAACGCTCACTCTCGCGTTCGATATTGCTGGCAAAACGCGCCCGCTGGTCATCCGGCATCGGCCCCTGCAACAGCTCGGAAGCCCCACGAATCGCCGCCAGCGGGCTTTTCAGCTCATGGGTGAGGGTATGCACATAGCGCTCGACATACGCCTTGCCCTCCAACTGTGTGCGCATGCGCTCCACCGCCGTGGCCAGTTGCAGCAATTCACCGCCCTTGTAGTGCGGCAGCGCCGCGCGCTCGCCCTCACTCACCGCCTGGGCGTACCGGGTGAGACGGCGCAACGACCGCGCCAGCCACCAGGACAGCGCAGCGCCCACCAACAGCCCAAGCACGATCAACCCCAGGCCGAGCGTCAGCAAACGTTGCTCGGAGCGGTCGATATAGGGCTGTAGCGAACTGTTGGGCTTGGCCACCGTCACCACACCGATGACCTGGCCGTTGTCCATGATCGGTGCCGCCACATGCATCACCGAGGTGCTTTCGTCGTCCGGGTCGCTGCGGGTCGAACGCGCGCCATATTGGCCGCGCAGGGTCAGGTAGACGTCGTTCCAGCGCGAGTAATCCTTGCCCAGGGCCTGCCCACTGGAGTCGAGCAGGACGATGCCCTTGGCGTCGGTGACATAGATACGGTGGCTGACCTGGTTTTTCGCCAGCCCCCAGATATCCGCACCTGGGCGGCGCTGCCCGTAGGATTCGAGTACTTGAGGCAGACGACTTTGCCCAAGCGTGCCGGCCTTTACGTCATCGTGAAGGATTTCTGCCAACAGGTTGGCGGTGTCCACCAGGGTTTCCTCGGAAGACTGGCGCACCACCGGGCGAATCTGTTCGCGCACGGTATTGAGCAGGAAGTAACCCGACAACCCGACGAACAGGAAGTACACCAGAAAGATCCGGATCCCCAGGCGCATCAGGCGTGATCCGGGCTATAGCTATAGCCCAGGCCGCGATGGGTCTGGATCGGTTCGGCATCGCCAGACACCAGGCGCAACTTGGCGCGCAGGCTCTTGATGTGGCTGTCGATGGTTCGCTCGTAACCGGCATCTGAAGCCACGCCCAGCCCGTCGAGCAATTGCTCGCGGCTGAACACCCGACGGGGTTGCTCGAGCAGGCATTGCAGCAAGCGGAATTCATGGCGAGTGAGCGTCAGCGCCTGGCCACGATAGAGGATGCGCATCCCCAGCGTATCGACCTCGAACAGCTTCGCATCGACTGCCGTCTCGGCTCTGGGCGCCATGCGCTTGAGGATTGCCCGCACCCGCGCAGCCACCTCGCGCGGGCTGAACGGCTTGACCACATAGTCGTCGGCACCGATTTCCAAGCCTACGACCCGGTCGATCTCACCATCGCGGGCACTGAGGAACATCACCGGCACCTCGCTGAAGCGGCGCAGCTGGCGGCAGGTTTCGAAACCACTGATATCTGGCAGGCCGATGTCGAGGATGACCAGGTCGGCCGGGCGCTGGCGCATCTGTTCGAGCGCGGCGCTGCCCAGGGTCACCCAGGCGGTGCTATGGCCGTCGGCCTGGAGGGCATAGACCAGGGTGTCGGCGATGGCGGACTCGTCTTCGACGATGAGGATGTGGGGCATGGGTGAGGCTCTGAGGGGCTGGTCGTCGATTGTCTGACCGAGCCCCTTCGCGGGACAAGCCCACTCGCACAATTGCAGGCTGACGCTGCAGCTGCGGGGATCGGGCTTGCTTGCGAGAGGCCAGGCCGGACGATCAGCAGTCCGGCTTGTCTGCCGTATACCGCCGTGCCGGGTTCACCGCCGCCTTGAACTCACGCAGCGCCTTGGCGCCGATCAGCAGCGGGTAGTTGAAGTTGCTGCGGTCGGTCAGGTTGACCTCCACCGTGCGCTTGACGTCGCCCAGGCACAGCTCCAGGTCCACCACCGGACGGCGGGCAGCCTCGGCCGGTTCGTCCTCGTCTTCCTCATCGCCTGAGCGGGCCTTGATCTTGCTGATGCGCGCCACCTTGTGTTCATAGACCTTGCCGTCGGCATCCTTGGTCGCCAGGCGGAACCGCACCCAGTCCTCGCCGTCGCGGGTGAAGGTCTCGATATCCTTGGCCGACAGCGATGCGGTCAGCGCGCCAGTATCCATCTTGGCCTTGAGGGTCTGGCCGATCTCGGGGAGCTTGATGTACTCATAGCGGCCATAGAGTGTCGGCTCGGCGGCCATCACCGGCAACGCCAGCAGCGACAGGAGGGCAAGCAGTGGTTTCACGGGAAGCATTCCTTGAGATGAGACAGTGCTTAGACTACGCGGGGAGGATAGGTTCGTTGTCACAGCCTATCCAACATAATGTGAAACATTTGTACCTTCCATTGGGCACTGGACGTTTGGCGTAGGACGTTACCCTGCTTATCATTGCCAACCGCAAATCTCACACAACACTTTCATACAACAAGAGTCTCCTTATGCGTCGCCTGCTGACCGGCATCCTTACAACTGTCCTGCTGCTGCTCAACACCCTCGTGTTGATCTGCCCGCTGATGGTCTTCGCCCTGCTCAAGCTGGTGCTGCCCGGCCGTGGTCGCGACTATGCCTCCTGGGCGGTGATGTGGATCGCCGAGACCTGGTCGGAAATCGACAAGGCCATCTTCGCCCTGTGCATCCCCACGCAATGGGACATCCGCGGCATCGAGACGCTGAACGCGAACACCTCCTACCTGTGCGTCAGCAACCATCAGAGCTGGGTCGACATTCCCGCACTGATCGAAAGCCTCAACCGCCGGGTGCCATTCTTCAAGTTCTTCCTCAAGAAGGAACTGATCTGGGTGCCACTGCTGGGCCTGGCCTGGTGGGCGCTGGACTACCCGTTCATGAAGCGCTACAGCAAGGCCTTCCTCGACAAGCACCCCGAGCTCAAGGGCAAGGACCTGGAAATCACCAAGGCCGCCTGCGAGCTGTTCAAGCGCCAGCCGGTGACGGTGGTCAACTACCTCGAAGGCACGCGCTTCACCGAAGCCAAACGCGAACAGCAGCAATCGCCGTACCGCCACCTGCTCAAGCCCAAGGCCGGCGGTGTCGCCTTCGTGCTCGCCGCACTGGGCGAGCAACTCGACGCCCTGCTCGATGTGACCATCGTCTACCCCGGCAACAAGGCCCCAGGGTTCTGGGACCTGCTCAACGGCAGCATCAGCCGGGTAATCATCGACATCCGCGTGCGCGAGCTGGACCCGGCATTATGCGAAGGCGACTACGAGAGCGATCCGGCGTTTCGCCAGACCGTGCAGGCCTGGGTCAACCAACTGTGGGAAGACAAGGATCAACGCATCGAGCAACTGCGCGCAGAGTTGCGCTAAGGCTGGCGCTGCGCGGAACCTGCAGCAGCGTCAGACCGACGGCACCGCTGCCGCTGGGCTGCCCCACAGACTGCCCAGGTTCTGCAGCAATGACCCGCCAACCCCCTGCTGCCCCAGATACTGCAGGATCAGCGGCGCGAACTGGCCAATCATGCCGCTATCCATGCCCAGCGCCTTGAAGGCGCTGTCCAGGTCATTGCGATTCTCGACATTACCCAGGGCATTGCTCAGCGCCGACTGCTGCTGGCTGTTCTTGCCCAGCAGGTCACCCAAACCGCTCAAACCGCCCAAGGCGTTGGCACCGGACAACAGGTCGAGGCCCGGCACCGCCTTGGTCAGTTGACCGTATTGGTCGTTGCTCAGGTTGTTGCGCGCCAGCCCCAGCATGGCGCCGGTACCGCCAACAGCCTGTTCGGGAGTGATCTTCAACTGGCTGCCCAGGGTGTTGAGCAGATCAGCCTGCGCAGGCGGGGCCTGGACCTGGCCTTTCGGAGTCTGCATGGCCGAAACGGCGTTGGCCGCGTCGTTGAGGTTGAAGGCGAATACCGGGCTTGCGGCCAGGGTCATCAGGGTTGCCAGGGTAAGTGCTTTCATCGGAGGGACCTCGTCGGCCGGGATGGCCTGGGAAACGAGGCGTTGGACTGAGGGGGTGGAGCTTTGTTCCGGGGCGGATGTCGGTAACGAGCAAGCCCGCCCCCAAAGGCATTCTTCTCACCTGTGGGAGCGGGCTCGTCCCGCGATTGGGCCGCACAGCGGCCCCCAAAGACCTCAGGCAGCGCTGAAGGTCTTGTGCGGATCGATCACGAATTTCTTCGGCACGCCGGCATCGAACTCGCCGTATCCTTCCGGCGCCTGGTCCAGGCTGATCACCTGTACACCGACCACTTCGGCAATATTGATCCGATCCCACATGATCGCCTGCATCAGCTGGCGGTTGTACTTCATGGTCGGGGTCTGGCCGGTGTGGAAGCTGTGCGACTTGGCCCAGCCCAGGCCGAAGCGGATGCTCAGCGCACCGATCTTCGCCGCCGCGTCCACCGCACCCGGATCTTCGGTCACGTACAGGCCCGGAATACCGATCTTGCCGGCCACACGGGTGACCTGCATCAGCGAGTTGAGCACGGTCGCCGGAGCCTCGTGCTTGGCGCCTTCATGGCCGTGGCCGCGGGCTTCGAAGCCTACTGCATCGACGGCGCAGTCCACTTCAGGCTCGCCGAGGATGTCGATGATCTGCTCGTGCAGCGGCGTGTCCTTGGACAGATCGACCACCTCGAAGCCCTGGGACTTGGCGTGGGCCAGGCGCAGCGGATTGAGGTCACCCACGATCACGCACGCGGCGCCCAGCAGGCGTGCCGAAGCGGCAGCGGCCAGGCCGACCGGGCCGGCGCCAGCCACGTAGACGGTGCTGCCCGGGCCGACGCCCGCGGTGACAGCGCCGTGGTAGCCGGTGGGCAGGATGTCCGACAGACAGGTCAGGTCACGGATCTTCTCCATGGCCTTGTCGCGGTCGGGCAATTTCAGCAGGTTGAAGTCGGCGTACGGTACCAGCACGTATTCAGCCTGGCCGCCGGTCCAGTCACCCATGTCGACATAGCCGTAGGCACCGCCGGCACGGGCCGGGTTGACGGTCAGGCAGACGCCGGTATGCATCTCCTTGCAGGAACGGCAGCGCCCGCAAGCAACGTTGAACGGCACCGACACCAGGTCGCCGATCTTCAGGCGCTCGACATCACGGCCCAACTCGACGATTTCACCGGTGATTTCGTGGCCGAGCACCAGGCCGACCTGAGCGGTGGTGCGGCCACGGACCATGTGCTGGTCGGAGCCGCAGATATTGGTGGAGACCACCTTGAGGATCACGCCGTGCTCGATCTTCTTGCCGCGCGGATCCTGCATCTTGGGGTAGTCGATCTTCTGCACCTCGACCTTGCCTGCGCCGAGATACACCACTCCACGATTACCAGACATGCTTTTACCTCGCTTGATTTGTATTTA
>NZ_JAYFUI010000113.1:0-18518 GCF_034961125.1 Pseudomonas machongensis
CGTTCATGAAGCGTCGCCCCGCCTGGATGCCACCCTTGAGCTCGAAGGCAATCATCCCGCCCGGCAAACGCATCTGCCGCTGCGCCAGGCCGAACTGTGCAAAGCTCGGCAGGCCTGGGTAGTGAATCAGCTCGACCTGCGGATGCCGCTCCAGAAACTGCGCCACGCGCAAGGCATTGCTGCAATGGCGCTCCATACGCAGGGCCAGGGTTTTCATACCGCGCATCAGCAGCGATGCGTCGTGCGGCGACAGCACGGCGCCGGTCATGTCCTTCAAGCCTTCCAGGCGAATGCGGTCGATCAGCGCCTTGCGCCCTACCACCAACCCGGCGGTGATATCGCCATGGCCACTGAGGTATTTGGTCGCCGAATGCACCACCAGGTCCGCGCCCAGCTCCAGCGGGCGTTGCAGATAGGGGGTGCAGTAGGTGTTGTCGATCACCACCAGCAGCTCATGCTGGCGCGCCACGCCCACCACTGCGGCGATGTCCACCAAGTGCATGTTGGGGTTGGCTGGGGTCTCGAAATAGATCATCCGCGTACTGGAGGTGATCGCCGCCTTGAGCGCGGCGGGATCGTTCAGGTCGACATGCCGTACCTTGACGCCGAACTCACCGATGCCATGGTGCAGGAAGGCGAAGGTGCAACCGTACAGGGTGTCTCCGACGATCAGCTCATCTCCCGGGCGCAGCAGGGTCCATAACGTCGAGGTGATGGCGCCCATGCCCGAGGCCAGGGCCAGCCCCGCCTCGCCGCCTTCCAGCGACGCCATGCGCTGTTCCAGCAGGGCCAGGGTCGGATTGGAGATCCGGCTGTAGAAGTGCCCGCCCTGCTCTCCGGCAAAGCAGGCCGCGCCATACTCGACGCTTTCGAAGGCGTAGGTCGCGGTCTGGTAGACCGGCGGCACCAGCGCGCCACCATGGGACTGTGGGTCGTAGCCATGGTGAATGGCCCGCGTGGAAAAACCGGTCTTGTCGGCTACAGCGCGCATGACAACAGCCTCCTTGTTGTTTGTTCTAAGCTTATGCCTTGGCACACCGGATTTTTTTCCAAATTGCCCCATGAACATCGGCAGTTCTGGAACAAAAACAACAATCAGACTGAAAAAAGGGCACACCATGCCAGCCCCTCTGGACCGAACCGACCGCGCCCTGCTTGGCGCCCTGCAAGACAACGCCCGCCTCACCGTCGCCGACCTCGCCGACCAGGTCGCCCTGACCACCTCACCTTGCTGGCGTCGGGTAAAGCTGCTGGAGGAAGGTGGCTACATTACCGGCTACCAGGCCATCCTTTCGCCCAAGTCTCTGGGCTTTGGTGTCACTGCATTCGTCAGCATCATGATGGAATCGCACAACAAGGACGCTGCCCGCGCCTTCGAGAAGCGCCTGATGGAAATCCCGGAAATCGTCGCCTGCCACAACATCTCGGGGCGCTATGACTTTCTCCTGGAGGTCCTTGCGCGGGACCTGGAGTCTTTCGGCGAATTCGCCCGCGAAGTGCTGCAGACACTGCCCGGGGTGAAGGAAATCTATTCGAGCTTTTCGTACAAGGCCGTGAAGCAAAGGCGGGTGATTCCGGTGGGGGAGAAGCATATCTAGGAAAGACCCACCGCAACGGAGGAAGCTTCCCACCTGATTGCAAGATGGCGGCCTACATATAACTGTATAGACATACAGCATCCTGATAGCGTCTTTCATCAGGAGTACGTCATGACACAAGGACCCGTTTACCATCTTGAAGAAGGTCTGTGGATTACAGACACGGCCCCAGAGCGAGTGCCACTCACCCCAATACCTGGCGGCCTCGGCGGTGGTGGCCCAGGTTACGGTGGCTGGGGCTTGAGCGACGCTCCGCCACGTGGCACCGGCGCAATCAAGAACCATATCCGACATGAGTTGGCATGGCGCCGGATTTTCGGGGAGGAGCAAGCGAACTCGCTTGCCCACTATGCCAACGAGTTTTCCCCGCTTATTCAGCAGTTGCCCGCCCGCATAGAAGCCCAACGTACAGAAATCGCACAACAAGCTGCAGCGACCGCTGACGACTCAAAATCCGTCCTCACTCGGCACCAAAACCTAACCACGTCCATAGTTCAGGAAAACCGGGCACGTTATCTTCAAAAACTACCCAAGGCACTCGGCTTCTTCGGAGCCATGCCCCTGTACAAACGCAACGACTCCTTCATGAGTCGACTCAACGACCCTGGTGTCTTCGAGATCACGGGCACGGCAGAAGCGTGGGGAAACCTGCTCTGGGAGACCTATAACTCAGCCCTGGAATCGGCGTACGAGCTGCACCTGGAGGCCGAGATAATCAATGCGTTGGCCAGCGACCTGCCCGCTCTTGCGCTGGCGCTGGATCAAGCTGAAGAACCTGTCACATCTACAGCGCGTACAGATGTGATTTCACGCAGGGCAGCCCAGATAAAGGCTGAGCAGAAAATATGCTTTGATTGCCTGCCAAACTTCTTGCAACACGAATTGGTAGCAGCAACCCCCGAAGACAGCGGTGTCTCTGTTTCGCAGACATTGTCCACCCATGCCTCCATTGCGCTGCAGATCGTGGCCACTCGACAAGCCAACTCATCGGGTTTTACCCAAACCAACCCCGAGATAAACAGCCCGCTCTCCAAGCCCCAACTCGAAGCGCTTCAGCATTTGGTAGGCGAGCAGGCTACAGGACGCGCCGGCCCGCTCTGGTTGGATTATCACAAGGCACTCGCAAACAGCGAATCCATTCGTTACCTGCAAGCATTCGCAACCGCCTATGCCAACCTGGTGCAACGAGCACAAGTGGTCGAACAGCTGCAAGCGGACCAAGCCGCGCACGATGAAGCCCAAAAAGCGGAGCGACTTAAGCAGGAGCAAGAGCGGCAGCGCATTAGCTACACAGCCACGATTGGCGCTTCGATAGCCATCCCCAGCATCACGCCCATCGGTAACAGCAGTTTTGCACTCGCCGAAGCTGGCTACCTGGCAATGCAGCTCGCGATCCGGGCCGCGATTGCTGGTCCCACAGCACTCGCAGCGCCTGCGGTGGTGGTGGGCTTAGTCACGCTGCTATGGCCTTCCACCCTGGCTAATAGCGAGCGACGTTATCTGGTGAGCGTCCCCTTGGCTGACCTCACCCCCACTGAAGGCCCCGATCTTGTCGCGATGGCCGCTGGCGCCCAGGCGCTTGATCTTCCATACATTCTGTCGGGCATAGAGTTGCAGGACGAACTGACACTCTACGTCGCACCTGGCGGCAAGCCCGTCCCTGTAAAGGCAGCAACCTTCGACCCGGCACGCGGGACTTACAGTCTCGCGCTGGACGAACCACATCGAATCCTGACTTGGACACCCTCCGAGGCGCCTGGAGCAGAAAGCGGAGGCTCCACCAGCCTGCCATCATTACCGCCCGGAACGGTGATTTACCCAGGTAGCAAGCTCGATCCCATACAGAATGAACAACCGGGCTACCCGGGCTTGGACCAACTCGATCAAGAACGGTTGATCGTTACGTTTCCAGCAGAATCCGGGCTACCTCCGATTTTGGTGGTATTCAAAAGTCCACGGTACGAGCCGGGGATCGTCACTGGATCAGGTGTGCCAACATCTGGGCTATGGTTGGGTGAAATAACACGTACAGAAGGTGCACTCATACCTTCACATATTGCTGACTTGCTCAGAGGGCGGGAATACAAGAACTTTGATGCATTCCGAGTGGATTTCTGGAAAGCCGTCGCAAATGACCCTGTACTATCAAAACAGTTTTCCAAACAGAACCTTATCCGTATGCTTGAGAAAGGTAATGCACCAACGGTTCGCCGAGGAGACGAACATGGGCTGCAGAAAAGTTTCTCGCTACATCATGTCACTCCAATCAGTGAAGGTGGCGCCGTGTATGACATTGACAATATTCGAGTCGTCACTCCCGCGGCTCATAACAAAATCCACTATGGAGACAATCAATGATTCTCAAGAAAAAATACAGTGACTATACGGAATCAGAGTTCTTAGATTTCCTGAAAGAATTGTATCGGGCCAATGCAGAGGAGCCTGACGAGATTCTCGCACCGCTACTAGACCACTTTTCGAAAGTAACTGAACATCCAAATGGCACCGATCTAATCTACTGGCCTGAAAGTGACGAGCAGAGTGAACTTGAGGCTGTACACAGCATTGTGAAAGCTTGGCGAGCGGACAACGGAAAGCCTGGCTTCAAAACTGACTAGGCTCTGTACGAACAGTTTTGCGGAGTGTCGGTAAGCCGATGCGACTTGCCCCGTGATCGAGTGCGAAGCGCTAGTGTATTCGACATCAAATAGTGTCAAAGACACCTCGAGTTCGTGCTTCTTTGCTGCGTTGCGGCAGATCACGGGGCAAGCCCGTTCCCACAACAACGGATGACTATACTTTTCACACGCAGCCTAAAGTGTGATTTCTTTTGCGTAACAAAAAATACTTATTCAAGAGCGGATTGTGCCGTGCACGCAGAAATCTCTCACAAGTAAATAAGAAGCTTCCTTACCACAAAACACTTAGTCATGAAGTACCCATAAGCCCCCTCAATGTGATCATCTGAAACCTTTCCATAGCAACTAAACACCCCACACAGCATAAAAGGTTTACATATGGCCACACCCATCCCCACTCACATCGCCCAAAAACTCGCCGGACAACATTTCACGAGCTTCGACCAGTTCTCCAGCACCTTCTGGATGACCATCGCCGAAGACCCGGTACTCTCGAAGCAATTTGTCGAATCGCAATTGAACCGAATAAAGAAAGGCTGGGCGCCTCGCGCGCCCTTCGGTGAAACGGCCAGAGGCTTGCGCTCCTACCAGATCTGCCACCTCTTGCCACCGGCGCTCAGCGCAGTGGTGTACGACATGGACAACATGCGGATCATGAGCGCCCTGCAATATGCGCTGTCCTCGGAGGTCGAGGAATGATCACCTTCAGGCAACAGCTGAACGACTACGCACCTGACGAGTTCGAATCACTGGTCGAAATGCTGATCACCGCACAAGGTTCGTCCGAGTTCCAGGACGGGTTGCTGGAGCACTTCATCGACATCACCGCTCACCCGCAGGGATCAGACCTCATCTATCACCCTGAATCAGGCACAAGCGAGTCGGCGAACAGCATTGTTCAAAAGGTGATGACGTGGCGGCAGGACAATGGGCTGGCCTGAACGGGTCTGGCCATCAACAGAAAACCCCGCCGAAGCGGGGTTTCTGGTGCAGCAGCGAACGTCAGATCGCGCCGCGCTGGCGCAGCACATCCAGCACTTGCTTCACGCCGTCCTCGACGCTGGTGCTCTGGGTGTCGATCACCAGGTCCGCATCCAGCGGCACATCGAACGGGAAGCTTTCGCCCGGGATGTTGTCGCCACCGGCGGCATACAGGCCCTGCGGGTCGCGCTCGCGGCACGCCAGCGGCGAAGCCTGGACGTAGACGGTCACCAAGCGTTCCTTACCAATCAGCGCCTTGGCCTGCTCGCGGCCTTCGGCATCCGGGGCGACGAAGGCGGCCAGGGTCAGCAGGCCGGCTTCGTTGAACTGGCGCGCCACGTGAGCGGCACGACGCCAGTTCTCGGTGCGACCGGCGCGATCCTGCGGCAAGCCCTTGTTCAGGTCATGGCGCAGGTTCTGGCCGTCGAGCACGTAGACCGCACGGCCCATGTCGAACAGCTTGCGCTCCACGGCGTAGGCCAGGGTGCTCTTGCCGGCGCCCGACAGGCCGCTGAACAGCACGGTGGCTGGCTGCTGGCCGAAGCGCAGGGCACGCTCCTCGGTGGAGACGTGGGCGAGCTTGCCGTGCTGACCGGTGCCGCCGTGCGGCAGCACCGGCGGGGCGATGATCATGCCGGCGCCGACGGTGCCGTTGGTCAGGCGATCGATGACGATGAACGCACCGGTGGTGCGGTTGCTGTCGTAGCCGTCCAGTGCGATGGCGGCGTCCAGGGCGACCTTGACGCGACCGATCTCGTTCAGTTGCAGCGCACTGGCGGCGCCCTGCTCCAGGGTGTTCACATCGACCTTGTGGGTGATGCTGGCAATCGAGCCTGGCACATAGCTGGTGGCGCGCTTGATGTCGTACTTCTTGCCCGGAAGCATCGGCTCCTCGGCCATCCACACCAGCATGGCCTCGAACTGGTCGGCCACCTGCGGGACGTTGTCGGCATGCACCAGCAGGTCGCCGCGGGAGATGTCGATCTCGTCTTCCATGGTCAGGGTCACGGCCTGACCTGGGCCTGCGTTCTCCAGCTCGCCCTCGTAGGTGACGATGGACTTGACGCGGCTGCTCTTGCCCGACGGCAGCACCACGATATCGTCGCCCTTGTGCACCACGCCACTGGCGATGGTGCCGGCGAAGCCGCGGAAGTTCAGGTTCGGGCGGTTGACGTACTGCACCGGGAAACGCAGATCGGTGACGTTGCGGTCAGCCGAAACCTCGACGGTCTCGAGGATCTCCATCAGCGCCGGGCCCGTGTACCACGGCGAACGCTCGCTGCGGTTGACCACGTTGTCGCCCTTGAGCGCCGACATCGGCACGAAGTGCAGGCTCGACGGCTTCAGGTCGATGGCGTCGGCGAACTTCAGGTAGTCGGCCTTGATCGACTCGAAGACCTGCTCGTCAAAGCCTTTGAGGTCCATCTTGTTGATCGCGACGACGATGTGCTTGATGCCCAGCAACGAGGCGATATAGCTATGGCGGCGGGTCTGGGTCTGCACGCCGTAGCGGGCATCGACCAGGATGATCGCCAGGTCGCAGGTCGAGGCGCCGGTGGCCATGTTGCGGGTGTACTGCTCGTGGCCCGGCGTGTCGGCGATGATGAACTTGCGCTTGGCGGTAGAGAAGTAGCGGTAGGCGACATCGATGGTGATGCCCTGTTCGCGCTCGGCCTGCAGGCCATCGACCAGCAGCGCCAGGTCGACTTCCTCGCCCGTGGTACCGGACTTCTTCGAGTCACGGGTAATGGCCTCGAGGTGGTCCTCGTAGATCATCTTGGAGTCGTGCAGCAGGCGCCCGATCAGGGTGCTCTTGCCGTCATCCACGTTGCCGCAGGTGAGGAAACGCAGCAGTTCTTTGCGCTCGTGCTGAGCCAGATAAGCGAGGATGTCTTCGCTGATCAAATCGGATTGGTGCGACATGGAGTAACCCTGAAGTTAGAAGTAGCCCTGACGTTTCTTGTCTTCCATGGAGCCGGCGCCATCGTGGTCGATGACTCGGCCCTGACGCTCGGAAGTACGCGTCAGAAGCATTTCCTGAATGATGTCGGTCAGCGTTTCGGCTTCGGACTCGACAGCGCCCGTCAACGGGTAGCAGCCCAGGGTACGGAAACGCACCTTCTTCTTGACGATGCGCGCCTTCTCCTCGTCGCTCAGGTGCTCGAGGATGCGATCGTCGTCGATCATGATCAGGGTGCCGTTCTTCTCGATGACTTCACGCTCGGCAGCGAAGTACAGCGGCACGATCGGGATGCCTTCGAGGTAGATGTACTGCCAGATGTCCAGCTCGGTCCAGTTCGACAGCGGGAAGACGCGGATCGACTCGCCCTTGTTGACCTTGCCGTTGTAGACGTTCCACAGCTCCGGACGCTGGTTCTTCGGGTCCCAGCGGTGCTTGCTGTCGCGGAACGAGTAGACACGCTCCTTGGCCCGCGACTTCTCTTCATCGCGGCGCGCGCCACCGAAGGCGGCGTCGAAACCATGCTTGTCCAGCGCCTGCTTCAGGCCTTGGGTCTTCATGATGTCGGTGTGCTTGGAGCTGCCGTGGGTGAAGGGGTTGATCCCTTGCGCCACACCCTCAGGGTTGACGTGGGTGATCAGCTCCAACCCCATTTCCTCGACCATCTTGTCGCGGAAACGGTACATCTCCTGGAATTTCCACTGGGTGTCGACGTGCATCACCGGGAACGGCAGCTTGCCCGGGAAGAAAGCCTTGCGCGCCAGGTGCAGCATCACGGCGGAGTCCTTGCCGATCGAGTACAGCATCACCGGGTTGTCGAACTCGGCGGCCACCTCGCGGATGATGTGGATGCTCTCCGCCTCCAGCTGTTTCAAGTGCGTCAGTTTGTCGACCATGGCTACTCACGAAAAACGATCTTATGGACGGCCAGCGGGCCGTGTTCGAGCGAGCCACTTTATCACAGCGCCTGATTCTATTTAGGAGGGCTGCTAGATCGAAACGGTCTAATGATATGACTGGGGGTTTGAGGCCCCTGTCGCGGGGCAAGCCCGCTAGAGGGCCACACCTGGCTAAATCGGATTCGGGCAATCGATGAACAGGTGCTCCAGGGCAAAGCGCTTGGCCAGGTAGTCGCCCAGCGCCTGCACCCCATAGCGTTCGGTGGCGTGGTGCCCTGCTGCGATGAAGCTGATGCCGTTCTCGCGCGCGCTGTGGTACGTCTGTTCGGAGGCCTCGCCGCTGATGAACAGGTCGACACCCGCGGCGATGGCGTTGTCGATATAACCCTGGCCGCCACCGGTGCACCAGCCAACCCGGCGGATCATCCCCTCCCCCTCGACCAACAGCGGCTCGCGGCCCATGACTTCACACACGCGGCGGGCGAAATCGCCAGCCGACATGGGCTCGGCGAGCGAGCCGATCAGGCCGACCACCCGCGGGTTTTCGGGGTCGAGAGGGCCTTCGACGGTGATGTCGAGCTGACGCGCCAGTTGCACGTTGTTGCCCACCTCAGGGTGCACGTCCAGCGGCAGGTGGAAGGCCAGCAGGCTGATATCGTGCTTGAGCAGGGTCTTGATGCGCCGCTGCTTGATCCCGGTGATGCACGGGCTCTCGCCCTTCCAGAAGTAGCCATGGTGCACCAGCACCAGGTCAGCCTCGGCTTCGACTGCAGCATCGAGCAAGGCCTGGCTGGCCGTGACGCCCGTGACGATGCGGCTGACCTGCGGACGCCCCTCGACCTGCAGGCCGTTGGGGCAGTAATCCTGGATCTTGGCGCTGGACAGGTAGCGCTCGGCTTCCTCGACCAAGGTGCTAAGGGCGACGGCCATGGAAAATCTCCTCGTAATTCGCTGCTTCAACGGGCGCCAGGCCTCGTATACTGGGCGCCATTATGGGCCGTCGCCGGATTCGGGGAAACCGGCGTACATCAGCTTCGGCTGCTTCGCGATCCATACCCTCACCGATCACCGAGGTGTATGATCGCGCGCGTTCGCGCCCCGGCCCTCGTCCCATTTCCAGGATTCATTCGATGCTCAAGGCTTTGCGTTACTTTGGCTGGCCCCTGCTCACTGGCGTACTGATCGCCGCACTGATCATCCAGCGTTTCCCGGAATGGGTCGGCCTGCCCAGCCAGGACGTCAACCTGCAACAGGCACCGCAGACTTCGCGGATCATGCAGGGCCCGGTCAGCTATGCCGACGCCGTCACCCTGGCGGCGCCCGCGGTCGCCAACCAGTACACCACCAAAGTGGTGAACAAGAGCGCCCATCCGCTGTTCGAAGACCCGCAGTTCCGTCGTTTCTTCGGCGACAACCTGCCCAAGCAGCGGCGCTGGGAATCGAGCCTGGGCTCGGCGGTGATCATGAGCCCCGAAGGCTACCTGCTGACCAACAACCACGTGACCAGCGGTGCCGACCAGATCGTGGTGGCGCTCAAGGATGGCCGCGAGACCCTGGCCCGGGTCATCGGCAGCGACCCGGAAACCGACCTGGCGGTGCTGAAGATCGACCTGAAGAACCTGCCAGCCATCACCATCGGCCGCTCCGACAACATCCACATCGGTGATGTCTGCCTGGCCATCGGCAACCCCTTCGGCGTCGGCCAGACCGTGACCATGGGCATCATCAGTGCCACCGGCCGCAACCAGCTGGGGCTGAACAACTACGAAGACTTCATCCAGACCGACGCGGCCATCAACCCGGGCAACTCCGGCGGTGCGCTGGTCGACGCCAACGGCAATCTGATCGGCATCAACACCGCGATCTTCTCCAAATCTGGTGGTTCTCAGGGCATCGGTTTCGCCATCCCCGCCAAGCTGGCGCTGGAAGTGATGAAGTCGATCGTCGAGCATGGCCAGGTGATTCGCGGCTGGCTGGGCATCGAGGTGCAGCCATTGAGCGAGGAGTTGGCCGAGTCGTTCGGCATGCAGGGGCGTCCGGGTATCGTGGTCGCCGGTATTTTCCGCGACGGCCCGGCCCAGCGTGCGGGGCTGCAACTGGGTGACGTGATCATGAGCATCAACGGCGAGCCGGCCGGCGATGGCCGCAGGTCGATGAACCAGGTGGCGCGGATCAAACCCAGCGAGAAGATCAGCATCGAGGTGATGCGCAATGGCAAGCAGCTGAAGCTGATTGCCGAGGTCGGGCTGCGTCCGCCACCGGCGCCGGTGGCGACCAAGGAAGAAAAGTAACAACGACATGGGGCCGCTTTTGCGGCCCCAGTCACATCAGTGCAGGATCTGGCTCAGGAACAACTTGGTCCGGTCACTGCGCGGCCGGTCGAAGAAGTCATCCGGCGAGGCCTGCTCGACGATCTCGCCCTTGTCCATGAAGATCACCCGGTTCGCCACGGTGCGGGCAAAGCCCATCTCGTGGGTCACGCAGAGCATGGTCATGCCGTCTTCGGCCAGGCCGACCATGGTGTCGAGCACTTCCTTGACCATTTCCGGATCGAGTGCCGAAGTCGGCTCGTCGAACAGCATGATCTTGGGCTTCATGCACAGCGCGCGGGCAATGGCCACGCGTTGCTGCTGACCGCCCGACAACTGCCCCGGAAACTTGTGCGCCTGCTCCGGAATACGTACACGCTCCAGGTAATGCATGGCAATTTCCTCGGCCTTGCGCTTGGGCATCTTGCGAACCCACATCGGTGCCAGGGTGCAGTTCTCGAGGATGGTCAGGTGCGGGAACAGGTTGAAGTGCTGGAACACCATGCCGACTTCACGACGGATCGCCTCGATCTGCTTGAGGTCGTTGGTCAGTTCCACGCCATCGACGACGATGCGCCCCTGCTGGTGCTCTTCCAACCGGTTCAGGCAGCGGATGGTGGTGGACTTGCCCGAGCCGGACGGCCCGCACAGGACGATGCGCTCGCCCTGGCGTACGTTCAGATTGATATCCTTGAGCACATGGAACTGGCCATACCACTTGTTCACACCCTGCATCTGGATGATGCCTTCGGGGCCGGCAGGCTGCTTGATCGCTTCACTCATTTCGAAACTCCTAACGCTTGTGGCCAGTGTCCAGCTTGCGCTCCAGGTGCATGGAGTAGCGGGACATACCGAAACAGAAAATCCAGTAGACCAGGGCCGCGAACACGTAGCCCTCGGTCGCCATGCCGAGCCAGGCAGGATCTGCCGTGGCTTGGCGGGTGCTGTTGAGCAGGTCGAACAGGCCGATGATGATCACCAGGCTGGTGTCCTTGAACAGCGCGATGAAGGTGTTGACGATGCCGGGGATCACCAGCTTGAGGGCCTGCGGCAAGATCACCAGGCCCATGGCACGCCAATAGCCCAGCCCCATCGCCGCAGCCGCCTCGTACTGCCCCTTGGGTATCGCCTGCAGGCCGCCGCGAACCACCTCGGCAATGTAGGCCGACTCGAACAGGATCACGAAAATCATCGCCCGTAGCAGCTTGTCGAAGCTCGTGCCCTCAGGCATGAACAGCGGCAGCATCACCGACGACATGAACAGCACGGTGATCAGCGGAATGCCACGCCAGAACTCGATGAAAGTCACCGACACGGCCTTGACCACCGGCATCTTCGAGCGCCGTCCCAGCGCCAGCAGGATGCCCAGCGGCAAGGCTGCGGCGATACCTACGGTCGCGATGACCAGGGTCAGCATCAGGCCGCCCCATTGCGAGGTCGGCACCAGCGTCAGGCCGAAGCTGCCACCGTGCAGCAGCAGGTAGGCGAGGATCGGATACAGCACCAGGTAACCAATACCGTAGGGCACCTTGCGCGGGAACCGGCGGATGAACAGCGGTGCGGCGGCGATCACGCCCAGCCACACGGTCAGGTCGACCCGCCAGCGCAACTCGCTCGGGTAATACCCGTACATGAACTGGCCGATGCGTTGCTGGATGAACACCCAGCATGCGCCGTCCTTGGTGCAGTCCGCGCGGGTCGTGCCCGTCCAGTTGGCGTCCAGGAACGCCCACTGCAGCAGTGCCGGCACGATCAGCCAGATCAGGTAGATCGCGAACAGGGTCAACAGCGTGTTGATCCAGCTGGAGAACAGGTTGGCGCGCATCCACGCCAGCACGCCGACGGTCTTCACCGGTGGCGGCATATCGGGTTTGAAAACATGGGAAGTCATGCGCCTGTCCTCACCGCTCGATCAGCGCAATGCGCTTGTTGTACCAGTTCATCAGCAACGAAATGCTGATGCTGATCGTCAGATACACAGCCATGGTGATCGCCATGACCTCGACCGACTGGCCGGTCTGGTTCAGCACCGTGCCGGCAAACAGCGACACCAATTCCGGGTAGCCGATGACCGCCGCGAGCGACGAGTTCTTCGTCAGGTTCAGGTATTGGCTGGTCAGCGGCGGAATGATCACCCGCATCGCCTGCGGAATGATGACCTTGCGCAAGGTCGGCCCTTCGCGCAGCCCCAGCGAACGGGCCGCTTCGGTCTGGCCATGGCTGACCGAGCGGATACCCGCGCGCACGATTTCGGCGATGAAGGCGGCGGTGTAGATCGACAGTGCCAGGGTCAGCGCGAGGAATTCGGGAATCAGCACCCAGCCGCCGACGAAGTTGAAACCTTTGAGCTGCGGCACTTCCCACTGCAATGGGTTGCCAAACAGCAGCGCGCTGATACCGGGAATGCCAACGAGCAGCGCCAGCCCTACCCAGAACTTGTGGAACGGCTGGCCGGTTTCATCGAAGCGTTTATTGGCGTAGCGCACCATCAGGACAATGGCCACGACCGCCAGCAGCACCGCCACGACGAACGGCCAGAAACCTTCGCCGATGGAGGCTCCGGGCATGTTCACGCCACGGCTGCTGATGAAGAACAGGTCATCGATGTTGATGCTGCCGCGTGGCCCCGGCAGGGCGGTGAAAACCGCGAAGTACCAGAACAGGATCTGCAGCAGCGGTGGAATGTTACGGAAGGTCTCGACGTACACGGCCGCCAGCTTGCTGATCACCCAGTTCGAGGATAACCGGGCAACGCCGACGACGAAGCCAAGCACGGTGGCGATGATGATGCCGATGACGCTTGCCAGCAGGGTATTGAGCAGGCCAACCAGCAACACCCGTGCATAGGTGTCGGCTTCGGTGTAGTCGATCAGGTGCTGGGCGATGCCGAAACCGGCACTGCGCTCGAGAAAGTCGAAGCCCGAGGTGATCCCTCGGTGCTGCATGTTGGTCTGGGTGTTGTGGATGAGGTACCAGCCCAGGCCGATCACGGCCACGACCGTGATGATCTGGAACAGCCACGCGCGCACACGTGGATCGCTCAGGGATAACCCTTTCCGTGCGCCGATATGATTTTGCATGAAATGCCCCGAAAAGAAGGGAGTCGAACGACCCGCGACGGCCGGATGCCGTCGCGGGGGGCAGCCATCAGCGCACAGGCGGTGCGTACTGGATGCCGCCGTTGTTCCACAGGGCATTCAAGCCGCGGTCGATTTCCAGCGGGGTGCTCTTGCCCAGGTTCTTCTCGAATACTTCACCGTAGTTGCCGACTTGCTTGACGATCTGCACTACCCAGTCCTTGGGCAGTTTCAGGTCCTTGCCGTACTCGCCGTCGGCACCCAGCAGGCGGGCGACGTCAGGGTTCTTGGTGGATTTGGCTTCGGCCTCGACGTTCTTCGAGGTCACGCCTGCTTCTTCGGCGTTGAGCATGGCGTAGAGGGTCCACTTGACGATGCTGAACCACTCCTCGTCGCCTTTACGCACGACCGGGCCCAGAGGCTCCTTGGAGATGGTTTCCGGCAGCACCACGTACTCGGTGGGAGCCGCCAGCTTGGAGCGCTGTGCGTAGAGCTGCGATTTGTCGGACGTCAGCACGTCGCAACGGCCGGACTCCAGCGACTTGGCGCTCTCGTCGGAGGTGTCGAAGGTGATCGGGGTGTATTTCAGGCCATTGGCGCGGAAGTAGTCGGAGACGTTCAGCTCGGTGGTGGTACCGGCCTGGATGCAGATGGTCGCGCCATCGAGCTCCTTGGCGCTGGAAACGCCCAGCTTCTTGTTCACCAGGAAGCCCACGCCGTCATAGTAGGTGACACCGGCGAACACCAGGCCCATGCCAGCGTCACGCGAGCTGGTCCAGGTGGTGTTGCGCGACAGTACGTCGACTTCGCCGGACTGCAGCGCGGTGAAGCGCTCCTTGGCGTTGAGCTGGCTGAACTTGACCTTGGTGGCGTCGCCGAACACGGCGGCAGCCACGGCGCGGCAGACGTCGGCGTCGATGCCGACGATCTTGCCTTGGGCGTCAGGAACGGAGAAGCCCGGGAGGCCGTCGCTCACGCCACACTGGACGAAGCCCTTCTTCTTTACCGCATCGAGCGTGGCGCCAGCCTGGGCGGCGCCCACGGTGCCCAGGGTGGCGGCAGCGGTCAGGACTGCCAGCGTGGTTTTCAACATCTTCATCAACAACCTCCAAATGCTCTTGTTGTACCGAGCCGGAATTGCACCGCACCCTTATGAGGCGCATCCGACCCTTGTTGGCTTGTTTTTGGGTCAATTGGCGCAATGGACTGTTCTGTGACAGCCTTCCATCCACGTGGGCGGGTGTTACCGTTCAGGTCCCCGTCCATCGCATCGGTACGAACGTAGCAAAGCGCGTACCATAGTTGCCGCCTTAAGCGTTTAAGCATGCGTCAAGGGGGTAAAGTTGTAGAGTTGCGACATCTTTTTATGGCACTAACCACCAGCGCCTTCTTTTTACGCACTCAATAAGTTCTTACGCACTTTTTCGGAGCAGTCATGACCAACCCGCTGATTCTCGAACCCCAGAAGACCGCCGACGCCTGTGTGATCTGGTTGCACGGCCTGGGGGCCGACCGTTACGACTTCCTACCGGTGGCCGAATTCATGCAGGAACGTCTGCAAAGCACCCGTTTCATCATGCCCCAGGCGCCGACCCGGCCAGTCACCATCAACGGCGGCTATGCCATGCCGAGCTGGTACGACATCAAGGCCATGACCCCGGCCCGGGCCATCGACGAGGCGCAACTTGAAGAATCGGCCGACCAGGTCATCGAACTGATCAAGGCCGAGCAGGCCAAGGGCATCAACCTGTCGAGGATCATCCTCGCCGGATTTTCCCAGGGCGGCGCCGTAGTGCTGCATACCGCCTATATAAAGTGGCAGGAAGCGCTCGGAGGGGTGATCGCCCTGTCCACCTACGCCCCGACCTTCACCGAAAGCCACCAGCTCAGCGCTTGCCAGCAACGCACCCCGGCCCTGTGCCTACACGGTGTGCATGACCCGGTGGTGATCCCGTCGATGGGCCGCACGGCCTTCGAGTACCTGAACACCTGGGGCGTGGCCGCGCGCTGGCACGAATACCCCATGGAACACGAGGTGGTGGTCGAGGAGCTGAGCGATATCCACGACTGGCTGGCCAAGCACCTGCTGTAAATCGACGTGCGCCTGTAGCCGTCGGCGCATTGGACTACACCCGGTACTACGCCGAGCCTGGATCTTGCATTACACTGCCCGGCGTACATTCCTTAACCAGTTGACGAGACGACCGTGCTCAAGGCACTCAAGAAAATATTCGGCAAGGGAGACGCCGCCCCACAGGCCGTCGCGCCCGCTGCCCCCGTGATTGCACCCACGCCTCAGCCTGCACCGGCCCGGCCCCCGAAACCGCCAAGAGCGAAGTCTGCGCCGCGCAGCCAGCCCGAACCTGTGGCCAAGGCTGAAGCCGCGCCTGTCGAGCCGCCCCGGGAAAAACCCCGCCGTGAGCGCAAACCCAAGCCCCAGGCCAGCCTGTGGAAGCCCGAGGACTTCGTGGTCGAGCCCCAGGAAGGCAAGACTCGCTTCCACGACTTCAAGCTCTCCAACGAGCTGATGCATGCCATCCACGACCTGGGCTTCCCCTACTGCACGCCGATCCAGGCCCAGGTCCTGGGTTACACCCTGCGTGGCCAGGATGCCATCGGCCGGGCCCAGACCGGCACCGGCAAGACGGCGGCGTTCCTGATCTCGATCATCTCGCAGCTGCAGCAGACCCCGCCGCCCAAGGAACGCTACATGGGCGAGCCGCGTGCCCTGATCATCGCCCCGACCCGCGAACTGGTGGTGCAGATCGCCAAGGACGCCGAGGCCCTGACCAAGTACAGCGGGCTGAACGTGATGAGCTTCGTCGGCGGCATGGAGTACGACAAGCAGCTCAAGGCCCTGGAAAAGCGCTACTGCGACATCCTGGTCGCCACCCCAGGCCGCCTGCTGGACTTCCAGCAACGCGGCGAAGTGCACCTGGACATGGTCGAGGTGATGGTGCTGGACGAAGCCGACCGCATGCTCGACATGGGTTTCATCCCGCAGGTACGCCAGATCATCCGCCAGACCCCGCCCAAGAGCGAACGCCAGACCCTGCTGTTTTCCGCCACCTTCACCGACGACGTCATGAACCTGGCCAAGCAGTGGACCACTGATCCGGCCATCGTCGAGATCGAGCCGGAGAACGTCGCCAGCGAGACGGTCGAGCAGCACGTCTATGCCGTGGCGGGCAGCGACAAGTACAAGCTGCTGTACAACCTGGTCACGCAGAACAAGTGGGAACGGGTGATGGTCTTCGCCAATCGCAAGGACGAGGTGCGGCGCATCGAGGAGAAGCTGGTGCGCGACGGCATCAATGCCGCCCAACTGTCGGGCGATGTGCCGCAGCACAAGCGCATCCGTACCCTGGAAAACTTCCGCGAAGGGCGCATCACCGTGCTGGTGGCCACCGACGTGGCCGGGCGCGGGATCCATATCGACGGTATCAGCCACGTGATCAACTTCACCCTGCCGGAAGACCCGGACGACTACGTGCACCGCATCGGCCGTACCGGCCGTGCAGGCACCAGTGGTGTGTCGATCAGTTTTGCCGGCGAGGATGACTCCTACCAGTTGCCGGCGATCGAGGAACTGCTGGGGCGCAAGATCAAGTGCGAGATGCCGCCGGATGAATTGCTCACGCCAGTGCCGCGCAAGCATCACTGATCGGTACTGGATTCTTCGCGGGCAAGTCGGGTCGCCGCACCGCCGCTTCCACAGGTAATGTGCTGGACCTGAGGGCAGCGGGTACCTGTAGGCGCCGACTTGCCCGCGAACCGGGGCAACGCCCCGGCCATCAGGCAGAGGTTCTACCAGCGCCCGGCAGCATCCTGGTCACTCTGCCTGCCTTCGACCCACCTCGGCCCTTCCTGAGTGTTCTCCTTCTTCCAGAACGGCGCCCGGGTCTTTAGATAGTCCATGATGAAGTTGCAGGCATCGAACGCGGCCTGCCGATGGGCACTGGCGACACCCACGAACACGATCGGCTCGCCCGGCTCCAGCGCACCGATGCGGTGCAGCACCTCGACCTTGAGCAACGGCCAGCGCTGCTCGGCCTCGACCACGATCTTGGCCAGGGCCTTCTCGGTCATGCCTGGGTAGTGCTCGAGAAACATCCCCGCCACCTCGCGACCGTCGTTGAAGTCGCGCACATAACCGACGAACCCGACCACCGCGCCCACGCCAACATTGGCAGCGTGCATGGCATTGACCTCGGAACCGGGGTCGAACGCCGTCTGCTGTACCCGTACGCCCATGCTCAACCTCCGGTCACCGGCGGGAAGAAGGCAAGCTCATCGCCGTCCTCGACCGGCTCATCGAGCTTGCACAGCTCCTCGTTACGCGCGCACATCAGGTTCTGCTCGGCCAGCACGGCGTAAACGCCGCCTCTGGCAACCAGCGCCTGGCGCACGTCGTCGAGCACCTTGAAATCCCCTTCCAGACGCTCGGCATCAACGCCAAGCAGCTCACGGTAACGGGCGAAATAGATGGCCTTGATCTTCATCACCCCTCCACCTTGTAGTGGCCGCTCTTGCCGCCAAGCTTCTCCAGCAGGCGCACCTGCTCGATGACCATGCCCTTGTCCACGGCCTTGCACATGTCGTAGATCGTCAGCGCCGCGACGCTGGCGGCGGTCAGGGCCTCCATCTCGACACCGGTCTGCCCGGCCAGCTTGCAGCGGGCAACGATATGCACCACATCTTCGCCTTCGGCAGCCAGCTCGACCTTGACGCTGGTGAGCATCAGCGGATGGCACAGCGGGATCAGGTCGCTGGTCTTCTTCGCCGCCTGGATACCGGCGATGCGCGCCACGGCGAACACATCGCCCTTGGGGTGCTCGCCGTCGACGATCATGCGCAGCGTGGCGGGCAACATGCGTACCCGCGCCTCGGCGATCGCCTCGCGTGCGGTCACGGCCTTTTCAGTGACGTCGACCATGTTGGCGCGCCCCTGGGAATCGAGATGAGTCAGCACTGCTCTGCTCCTGTGAAGGGAAAGCAGAGTGTAAACCCGTGGGTCAGCTTTGCGCAGGGGAATGTGTCGACAGGTTCGGCCTC
>NZ_JAYFUI010000114.1:0-13118 GCF_034961125.1 Pseudomonas machongensis
TGCTGCCTTGAATTTCCCTGACCTACTTGCCGGCAATCCTGCTGGCGGCCCGCGCCTGCGCGCGATTCAGGGATCCCCGTGCCGTCGGCCAGTGGAATGGCCGTGAATCAGAAAAGGAGCGTTATGGTGAACATGACACAGATAAAAGCGGCCTTGCCGCGAGAGTTGCTGGCTTCGGTCGTGGTGTTCCTGGTGGCCCTGCCGCTGTGCATGGGCATCGCGATCGCCTCGGGCATGCCGCCCGCCAAAGGGCTGATCACCGGGATCATCGGTGGCGTCGTCGTGGGCTTTCTGGCCGGCTCGCCCCTGCAGGTGAGCGGCCCGGCCGCGGGCCTGGCGGTGTTGGTGTTCGAGCTGGTGCGCCAGCATGGCGTGGCCATGCTCGGGCCGATCCTGCTGCTGGCAGGCCTGTTGCAGTTGCTGGCCGGGCGGCTGCGCCTGGGCTGCTGGTTTCGCGTCACTGCACCGGCGGTGGTGTACGGCATGCTGGCCGGTATCGGCGTGCTGATCGTGCTGTCGCAGGTGCATGTCATGTTCGACAGCGCGCCACAGCCCTCGGGGGTCGAGAACCTGCTGGGCTTCCCCGCGACCCTGGCCTCGGCATTGCCGTTTGAAGCCGCCGGCAATGGCTGGCAGGCCGGCGCTTTGGGCCTGGGCACCATCGCGATGATGTGGGGCTGGGAACGCTGGCGCCCGCAGCGCCTGCGCTTCATCCCCGGTGCCTTGCTGGGCGTGGCGACGATGACCGCGATCAGCATCTGGCTGGCGCTGCCGGTCAACCGTGTGCAGGTGCCTGCGGACCTGTCGGAGGCGATTGACTGGATCCGTCCGGATGACCTGCTCAAACTGGCCGATCCAACCTTACTGGTGGCCGCCTTCGCCCTGGCCTTCATCGCCAGCGCCGAGACGCTGCTGTCGGCTGCGGCGGTGGATCGCATGCACAACGGCCAGCGTTCGGATTTCGACCGGGAGCTGTCGGCGCAAGGTATCGGCAACATGCTGTGCGGTGTGCTGGGGGCATTGCCGATGACTGGCGTGATCGTGCGCAGTTCGGCCAACGTTCAGGCCGGTGCAAAGACTCGCGCCTCGGCGATCCTGCATGGCCTGTGGTTGCTGGCGTTCGTGGTGGTGCTGAGCAGCGTGCTGCAGCAGATTCCGGTGGCAAGCCTGGCAGGCGTGCTGGTGTACACCGGTATCAAGCTGGTCGATTTCAAGGCCTTCCGCGGCCTCGGGCGCTATGGCCGGATGCCGATGTTCACCTACGCCGCCACGGCGCTGGCGATCATCTTCACCGACCTGCTGACCGGCGTGTTGCTGGGCTTTGCCCTGACCTTGCTCAAGCTGGCGTTCAAGGCGGCGCGCCTCAAGATCAACCTGGTCGAGCTGCCGCGCCAGGGGCACATGGAGCTGCGCCTGAGCGGTGCGGCCACCTTCCTCAAGGTGCCTGCCCTGACCCAGGTGCTGGAAAGCGTGCCTGCCGGGACGCATCTGCATGTACCGCTGGCGAACCTGAGCTACATCGACCATTCGGTGCTGGAGCTGCTCGAGGACTGGGGGCGCGCGAGCCGCGCCGCCGGCTCACGTCTGTCCATCGAGCAGCGCGGGCTCAAGCGGCGTATCGAGGGCCGCTTGCGACGCAGCGCGCAGGTCTGAGGCATCGTGTGCCCAAGTCTCAGGCCGACTTGGGCACCAGCTTGCGGCAGCCTTCTTTACGGCTGGGGTACTGCTCGCATTTGCGCAGTACCTGCTTTACCTGGTCATCGGCCTGGAGTTGACGATTGGCCAGCAGCTTCTCGGTGATGAACAACTCCTCCGAGCCCAGGTTCTGTTCGGCCTTGTCGATCATCCCTAGCGCTGCCTGCGGATCGCGGTTGCGCAGGTGATGACCGATGATCAAGTCATAGACCATCGGGCTTGCCAGCGACCAGTCCTGGATGCCCTGCAGGTCGGCGAGGGCCGCGCGGCCGTTGCCCTGCGCCGAATGCACGGCGAAAGCCGCACGCCGGATGCCTGGCTGGTTACCGACAGGAGACGCCAGCGCACGGCTGACGAAGGCCTCGGCTTCGCGGGTCTTCTTCTGCTCCAGTGCAGCGGTGGCTGCGTAGGCGTCCCGGTAAGCCTGCAGCGAACGCTGCACCGTCGCCGAATCGCGCACCTGCGGCCAGGTGCGACGGTTTACCCGCGCCTGGGTCTGTTGCTGGTATTCGCGTTCCAGATACTGGCGCAGCTCTTCGTCTCGCTGGATCGGCGACATGTGCGAGCGGGTCAGGTACTGGCCGGTGGCGTTCAATGCCGTGCCCAAGCCCTGGTTGAGCAGGGTCTGCAGTTCCTGGGTGGTGCGGTTGAGGTCGAGCTTTTTCAGCGAGTCGGTCATCGCCGTCTGGCGCTCTTGCAGGAAGCTTGCGAGCAAAGGCTTCTGCTTGCCCTGGAAGTCTTCCAGGCGTTGCAGGCTGACGCTCGAAGCCCGCGGCGCGTAGCCGGCGCGGATCATCAGGTCGGCGCCGAGCAGGTCGGCCTGGTCTTCCTGGGTGCGGCCCCAGGCGGTGCTCCAGACATTGTCCGAGAAGCTGTTGGCCAGCGAGGTGTAGAGCACGGTATTGCCGATGGCCTTCTGCGTACCCACCGGGTCCTTGCTGAACAGCGCGCCGGTCTGCTTGTTGCGTCCGGTATTCTTTGCCACGGTTGCGATCACCACCGTGGTGGTGATGTTGGTGAGCAACTGTTTCTGCTCCTGGAACGCTGCGCGACGATCATGATGGCGCAGCAGCACATGGCTCATCTCGTGGCCGAGCATGGCCGCGATTTCATCCTCGCTCTCGACGTTGTCGAGCATGCCCAGCGGCACGAACAGGTTGCCGTAGGGGTCGGCCGAGGGGCCGAAGGCGTAGCTGTCGACGATGCGTACCTGCAGGTTCGGTGCCTGCCCCGGCCAGCCTTTGGCCAGGCGGTTGACGATACCTTGCAGGTAGCTTTCCAGGGCCGGGATGCGCACCAGGTTCTGCTGGCGGATCTCGTCGGCGGGAATCGCCCGGCCGTCGAAGCTCAAGCGCAGTTGCTGGGTTTTCTGTGGGTCGAGCCGATAATACGAACGCACGTCCTGATGATCGACATAACGCCCGTCCAGCCGCGACTGGGTCGAGGGGCCGACCAGGTTCTGCAAGGCGTCGTTGGCCCCGTTGAGCGTGTTGCAGCCGCCAAGCATTGCCAGCGACAGGGCGGCAGCGACGCCCTTGAGCTTGCCCGCACTCATTTCTTGCACCCGGCGCCGTAGCCGATGGTCGAGTTGTTCTGGTGGTCGTCGGAATAGCCGCTTTGCAGGGTCTGGCAGGGGAACTTGACGATGTTCAACGGCGGATTTACCCGTACCGCCATGGTGTCCATCCAGACGTTGCCCTCGGGCAGGCCTACCTGGATGATGTCCAGCTCCTTGTTGTACTGCAGCACCTTGGGCGCTTTTGGCAGGCTGCTGCTGTCGACCTGGCGCAGCGATTTACCCTGGTCGTCCAGCACTGCCACCGACTTGCGCAGCCAGGCTTCGACTACCGGCTCGGGGGTGGCCATCACGCTCTGGCTGACCAGCAGCGACAGCAGCAATAGGGAGCTCTTGATCATCTCTGGGGTCCTTTGATAGAGAAATTCCGGGTGTCAGGCCCTGTTGGCGAACAGGGCCTGGATCCTTGCGCTGAACAACGTGAGCGACAACAGCAACAGGCCGAGCACGTTGGCCGGCGTGTAGTTGTAGTGCCAAAGCCCGCAACTGAGCAGGACGATGGCGGCGAGTACCAGGGCCCAGGCAGCCAGTGGCCGCAGCCTTGGGCGACGCCGTTGGATGAACAGCGCGCGGGTGAACAGCGGGGCGTCCAGGCTGCCCTTGAGCAGGGTGATGCCGCCCAGCAGGAGCAGTTCGAGGATATCCAGTACATCGACGGAGCCTGCCGGAATGCCGAGGTCGGCGAGGCTGGGCGTGGCCCGGTAGTAGTTCATGCCCCAGTTGATCAGGTTGTCCAGGGCCATGGCATGCCAGTAGACGCCGGGAATCTTGCCGTGCAGCGCAGATTGGGTGAGGTCGCCGGTGCCAGCGATCTGCGCGCCGACCAGGACCAGCTTCCCGCGCAGCAGTGATTCGAGCAGCTTGCGGTCGTCCGGGTCGGTGACCTCAAGGTCGGTAGGCGACAGCGTCAGGGTGTACGCGCAGGTCGCCCGTGCCTGTTTGCCCAGCTTCCAGAACACCGCCTGCTTCAGTTGCTCGAACAATCCCGGAATATCGCAGGTGCTGACATCGGCGACCTTTTCCTGCTCGGGCGAGCGGTACACGCCCCATTGCACGGTCATCGGAGCAAGCTCGGCAGCGCTGGCAGGGTCTGCGGGCAGGTCTGTGCATGCCTGGTGGCGGCAATAGTCGCGGTAGAGCCGCAGGGCCGGAGTTTCCAGCGTGCCCAAGGGCGTCTTCACGGCGAGCGGGTACTGGTTGCCGAAGTCGCTCCAGCTCACCAGCGCAGGTGCACTGACCTCGGCCAGGCGCGGCAGGGTGTTGACCGCGCCTTCGCTTGCCCGCGGCAGGCCGGTATCGGCCACGTACAGCGGGATATCCTGCTGGCGATAGCGTTCGAACACGTTGGCCAGCAGCTGGCTTTCCATGCGCGGGGGCTGCCCGGGGATTTCACGCGAGTGGTCGTGGCTGTAGAGCAGGTCGACGAACACCGCCGCCGGCTCATAGGCCAGCAGGCGTTTGAACAGCTTGCTCTGCTCGTTGTACGGCAGCGGCCAGTAGGTGTCGTTGCGCAGCAGGTAGTCATCGTCGATCAAGACCACCACGACCTGTTGCTGGCCCTTGTCGGCGTAGGTAGCTGCCAACAGGCGGTTGAGCCAGCGCGACGAGGCATCGTCGGTCGAGCTGGCGATACCGAAGGGGTCGAGCAACGCGATCAGTACGACTGAAAGGCCGAACAGCGCCTGGCGCAGGGAAAAAAGGGAGGGCTTCAGCATCCATGCCTCAAACAAGGGGTTGAGGCATTTTGCCACTATTGGCGAACGATCCGAAAGCGCCCGCAACCATCGAGGGGCGCATTGTGCCCCGTCAATGATCGAATCGTCGTGTTACAGCGCCAGTTCCACGCTCAATTGGCGTGACAGGCACGGCCAGCGCTTCCAGGCTGCGCCGGTCTCGGGGCTGCTGAGGGTGTTGCGATAGGCTTCGACCGACTCCACGGCAAAGCTTTCGTCATCGAGCATTTCTTCGACCGAGTGATGCACCACTTCATCCAGCTGGTTGGCGAAGTCCTCGCCGATCAACTGGTGGGCGATGAGGTTGGCCACGGTGGTGTCCACCGGAATCAGCGGCTGCTGGAAGTGGCGGATATACAGGTCGTTGACCTCCTCGACCAGACGATGGGCCAGATAGGCTTCATCGAGGAGGCAATCCAGGCCCACGTGTCCCTGCATCACCTCCGGGGGCTGCAGGAAATAGGCTTCGGCGATTTTCAGCACCGGCTTGATCTGCGACTCGATGCCGGCCTCGCGGGCGACGGCGTTGGCCGCTTCGAGCAATTCCGGAACCTGGTCGATGTAGGCCCGGACGAAGCGCGTCAAGGTACCCTGGGCGTCCTGCGGGGGCAGTTGGATCGAAGGATGCAGGTGAGGCAGTTGTTGTTCGAGGCGTTGCTTCAGTTGGCCTGTGCGGCTCTCATGTTGATGGGCGTGTTCGATCTGCTCGCGTACAGCTGCGATGTTCATGACAACTCCAGGGACAAGGCGTTACAAACGGAAGACACTAAGTTAGCTCGGCTGCGTAGATTGCTAAGACGCATTTGTTATAACAACAAGGCACTTGTTCCGCTGGGTTATATCAATGTGCCACTATTGTGCCCCGAACGCTCTGGAATAATCCTTTCAGCAATTTCAGCCAGTGCGTGAAGCTGTTTTCACATCACGCGTTGCGTGCCATTGGCCGCTGTCTATACTCCGCTTGAACGTGATTCGTTGATGAGGCCCGACTGCCGTTTGCAGGGGGCTCGGTCGTCGAAGCCAGGCAGTCTTGACCCCCGTTCCCCCCCTTATGTCGTAGAAAACGTCGTCCATGCCTCCGGGACTACAAGAACGATAAGGGGAACCCGCAATGATGCGACATCCACATGTCTGGATGGGCCTCCTGTTGTGGACGGTGTTCGGTCAGGCACACGCTGCCTGGACCGTGAACATGTCTCCGGGGGCGACGGAAGTCTCCCACGCCGTGTTCGACCTGCACATGACCATCTTCTGGATCTGCGTGGTCATCGGCGTCGTGGTGTTCGGCGCGATGTTCTGGTCGATGGTCATCCACCGCCGTTCCACCGGGCAGCAGCCTGCGCATTTCCACGAGCACACCTGGGTCGAGATCATGTGGACGGTCGTCCCGTTCCTCATCCTCGTCGCCATGGCCATCCCGGCCACCAAGACCCTGATCGACATCTACGACGCCAGCGAGTCGGACATCGATATCCAGGTCACCGGCTACCAGTGGAAATGGCACTACAAGTACCTGGGCCAGGACGTCGAATTCTTCAGCAACCTCGCCACCCCTTCCGATCAGATCCGCAACCAGGCGCCCAAGGACGAGCATTACCTGCTCGAGGTCGATCAGCCGCTGGTGCTGCCGGTCGGGGCCAAGGTGCGTTTCCTGGTGACCGCCGCCGACGTCATCCATTCCTGGTGGGTGCCGGCCTTTGCGGTCAAGCGTGACGCCATTCCCGGCTTCGTCAACGAAGCCTGGACGCGCATCGAGAAGCCGGGCATCTACCGCGGCCAGTGCACCGAGCTGTGCGGCAAGGACCACGGCTTCATGCCCGTGGTGGTCGAAGTGAAGTCCAAGGCCGACTACGACACCTGGCTCGGCGAGCGCAAGGCCGAAGCGGCCAAGCTCAAGGAGCTGACCAGCAAGGAGTGGACGCTCGAAGAGCTGGTCGAGCGCGGCGACAAGGTCTACCACACCACCTGCGTGGCCTGTCACCAGGCCGAAGGCCAGGGCTTGCCGCCGATGTTCCCGGCGCTCAAGGGCTCGAAGATCGCCACCGGGCCCAAGGAAGCCCACCTGGGCATCGTCTTCCATGGCAAGCCCGGCACCGCCATGGCGGCGTTTGGCAAGCAACTGTCGGAGGTCGATATCGCCGCGGTGGTCACCTACGAACGCAACGCCTGGGGCAACAACAAGGGTGACATGGTCACGCCGAAGGACGTGCTGGCGCTCAAGCAGGCGGACGCGCAATGAACCGGGTTAGCCGTGGCAATCAGCGGATTGCAGGAGACAGGACATGAGTGCAGTGATCGACGAGCACGGCCATGACCATGCGCATGGTCCGGCCAAGGGCCTGATGCGCTGGGTACTGACCACCAACCACAAGGACATCGGCACGATGTACCTGTGGTTCAGCTTCGCCATGTTCCTGCTTGGCGGCTCGTTCGCCATGGTGATCCGCGCCGAGCTGTTCCAGCCGGGCCTGCAGATCGTGGAGCCGGCGTTCTTCAACCAGATGACCACCATGCACGGGCTGATCATGGTGTTCGGCGCGGTGATGCCGGCGTTCGTCGGCCTGGCCAACTGGATGATTCCGCTGATGATCGGCGCTCCGGACATGGCCCTGCCACGGATGAACAACTTCAGCTTCTGGCTGCTGCCGGCGGCCTTCCTGCTGCTGGTCTCGACCCTGTTCAGCCCCGGCGGCGGGCCGAACTTCGGTTGGACCTTCTATGCGCCGCTGTCGACCACCTATGCGCCGGCCAGCGTGACCTTCTTCATCTTCGCCATCCACCTGATGGGTATCAGTTCGATCATGGGCGCGATCAACGTCATCGCCACCATCCTCAACCTGCGCGCCCCGGGCATGACCCTGATGAAGATGCCGCTGTTCGTCTGGACCTGGCTGATCACCGCCTTCCTGCTGATCGCGGTGATGCCGGTGCTGGCCGGCGTGGTCACGATGATGCTGATGGACATCCACTTCGGCACCAGCTTCTTCAGCGCGGCGGGTGGCGGCGATCCGGTGCTGTTCCAGCACGTGTTCTGGTTCTTCGGCCATCCGGAGGTGTACATCATGATCTTGCCGGCCTTCGGCGCGGTCAGCTCGATCATCCCGGCGTTCTCGCGCAAGCCGCTGTTCGGCTACACCTCGATGGTCTATGCCACCGGCGCGATCGCCTTCCTGTCGTTCATCGTCTGGGCACACCACATGTTCGTGGTCGGCATCCCGGTGGTGGGCGAACTGTTCTTCATGTACGCGACCATGCTGATCGCCGTGCCCACCGGGGTGAAGGTGTTCAACTGGGTCAGCACCATGTGGCAGGGCGCGATGACCTTCGAGGCGCCGATGCTGTTCGCCATCGCCTTCGTCATCCTGTTCACCATCGGCGGCTTCTCCGGGTTGATGCTGGCTATCGCCCCGGCGGACTTCCAGTACCACGACACCTATTTCGTGGTCGCCCACTTCCACTACGTGCTGGTGCCCGGCGCGATCTTCGGGATCTTCGCTTCGGCCTACTACTGGCTGCCGAAATGGACCGGGCACATGTACGACGAAACCCTGGCCAAGCTGCATTTCTGGCTGTCGTTCGTGGGCATGAACCTGGCCTTCTTCCCCATGCATTTCGTTGGGCTGGCCGGGATGCCGCGACGGATTCCGGACTACAACCTGCAGTTCGCCGACTTCAACATGATCTCCTCCATCGGTGCGTTCATGTTCGGCGCCACGCAGATCTTCTTCCTGTTCATCGTCATCAAGTGCATCCGCGGCGGCGAGCCGGCTCCGGCCAAGCCCTGGGATGGCGCCGACGGGCTGGAGTGGTCGGTGCCTTCGCCCGCGCCCTACCACACCTTCCAGACCCCGCCGGAAGTGAAATAGGAGGCTGACGCGATGACTGGCCTGTCGCTCAAACGCCTGGTGCTGCGCCTGTTGATGCTGACGGTGGTGATGTTCGCCTTCGGCTTTGCCCTGGTGCCGATCTACGACGTGATGTGCAAGGCCTTTGGTATCAACGGCAAGACGGGCGGGCAGTACGAGGGCAGCCAGGTCAGCGACCCCTCGCGCACGGTGCGGGTGCAGTTCATGTCGACCAACGCCAGCGACATGGTCTGGGACTTCTACTCCACCGCTGACCAGCTCGAGGTGAATCCGGGTGCGGTGAATCAGATGGTGTTCGTCGCGCACAACCCGACCGACCGGCCGATGAGTGCGCAGGCCGTTCCTAGCATCACCCCGGCCGAAGCGGCCGCGTATTTCCACAAGACCGAGTGCTTCTGTTTCACCCAGCAGGTGCTGCAGCCCGGCGAGCGCATCGAGATGCCGGTGCGCTTCATCGTCGACCGCGACCTGCCGGGCAATGTGAAGCACCTGACCCTGGCCTACACCTTGTTCGACATCACTGCGCGTCACCCGCCGGTCGCCCATGCCGCGGTACAGGACGTTCAGGGCGCCCGCTGAGGGAAGGAGAACAGCAATGGCAAGTCATGAGCACTACTACGTTCCGGCGCAGAGCAAGTGGCCGATCATCGCCACTATCGGGCTGTTCATCACGGTGTTCGGCCTGGGTACCTGGTTCAACGACCTCAAGGCCGGACATCCGGAATCCCACGGGCCGCTGATCTTCTTCGTCGGTGCGCTGTTTCTGGCCTACATGTTGTTCGGCTGGTTCGGTGCGGTGGTCAAGGAGAGCCACGCCGGGCTGTACAGCGCGCAGATGGACCGCTCGTTCCGCTGGGGCATGAGCTGGTTCATCTTCTCGGAGGTGATGTTCTTCATGGCCTTCTTCGGGGCGCTGTTCTATGTGCGGGTGCTGGCCGGACCCTGGATCGGCGGCGAAGGTGCCAAGGGCGTGACGCACATGCTGTGGCCCAGCTTCGAGTTCGTCTGGCCGTTGCTGCACACGCCCGATCCGAAGCTGTTCCCGCCGCCCAAGGACATCATCAACCCCTGGCACCTGCCGCTGATCAACACCCTCCTGCTGGTCAGCTCCAGCGTCACCATCACCATCGCCCACCATGCCCTGCGCAAGGGCCATCGCGGTGCGCTGAAACTGTGGCTGGGGCTGACCATCCTGCTGGGGCTATCGTTCCTGGCTCTGCAGGCCTACGAATACTACGAGGCCTACGTGCACCTTGGCCTGACCCTGGGCTCGGGAATCTACGGTGCGACCTTCTTCATGCTCACCGGTTTTCATGGTGCGCACGTCACGCTCGGCACCTTGATCCTGATCGTGATGTTCGTGCGCGTGCTGCGCGGGCATTTCAATCCGGACAAGCATTTCGGGTTCGAGGCGGCCAGCTGGTACTGGCACTTCGTGGATGTGGTGTGGGTGGGGTTGTTCATCTTTGTGTATGTGCTTTAGCCGCAAGGTGGGCCCTGTGGGTGGGGTAATTCAGAACGGCGCGTGCGAAACCAGCTGCCCGCTGATGAAACCCCAGGCCACCAGGCCGACGGTGAGGGCGGCCAGGATCACGCGCACGGTCAAGGCCTTGAGCAAGCGGGTCGACTGGTCATCGTCCTTGACCAGGAACACCAGGCCACTGAACAGGCTGGCGATAGTGGCCAACAGCATCAGGACAATCGCGGCCTTGAGCATGGCGAAACTCCGGGGGGATGCAGTGATGTGGACAAGTATAGCGATCGACAGGGCGAGGCCGCGGTGAGGCCATTTCGCCCAGGGCTGGTCCCGACCCTGGTGGTGTTCGCGCTGCTGCCGGGGCTGATCGCGCTTGGCTGCTGGCAACTGCGCCGGGCCGAAGAAAAGCGCCAACTGCTCGACAGCTACGCCGAGCGGCGCATCGAGGCGCCGGTGGCCGTGGCGCAGCTTGTGCAACTGCCTGACCCGGCCTTCTACCGCGTGCGCCTGTTCGGTCAGTTCGACCCCGAGCACAGCCTGCTGCTGGACAACCGCCTGCGCGACGGGCAGGCCGGTGTCGAGCTGCTGCAACCCTTCCACGACCAGGCCAGTGGCCAGTGGTTGCTGGTCAATCGCGGCTGGTTGCCCTGGCCGGACCGCCGCGTGCCTGTGCGTTTCGACACCCCGGCCCAGCACCTGGCGTTGCAGGCCACGGTCTATGTGCCGCCAGGCAGCAGCTTTCAGCTGCACCCCGACCCGCCTGGCGGCCAGTGGCCGCATCTGCTGACCGCTGTCGATCCCGCGCAACTCTGGCAGCAACTGGCGCGCGAAGGCTTCGCCCATGAACTGCGCCTGGAACCAGGCCCTGCCAGCTATCGGCTGGATTGGCCGGTCGTTGCCATGGGCCCGGAAAAACACCTCGGCTATGCCGTGCAGTGGTTCGCCCTGAGCACGGCGCTGGTGCTGCTGTACCTGTATTTCGGCTGGCACAACGACAACAAGGAGAAACGCCATGGCCGCCGCCACGAGTCCACTGGACGTGCCTGAAGGGCGCAAGTCCCGCACCCGCGGGCGCTTGCAACTGATCCTGATCCTGCTGGTGACCCTCGGTCCGATGATCCTCGCCACCAGCATGTACAAGCTCAACTTCTGGGTGCCGGAGGGACGCAGCTACCATGGCGTGATGATCGGCAATGGCCAAAGCCGCGCCGATATCGGCATCCAGGCTCAGGACGAGCGCTGGCAACTGCTGGTCAGCACGCCCGATGCCTGCACCGAGGACTGCCAGCAACTGGTCTACCTCGCCCGACAGATCCAGGTCGGCCTTGGCCGCGATGCCAGCCGCGCCAGCCATGCGCTGGCAATCGCGACGCCCGTGATTGGCGACTACCAGGCGCTGCTCGAGCGCGAGTATCCGCAACTGCAGCGCTATCCGCTGGATGCCGACCGCTATCGCACAAAGGTCGTCGAGCCCGGCGCGCAACTGTGGATCGTCGATCCCCACGGCAACCTGGTGCTGCGCTACGACGCCAAGGTCAAGGGCAAGCATGTGCTCGACGACCTGCGCCACCTGCTCAAGCTGTCCAACATCGGCTAGGAGGCCAGCATGGCCAGACCCGGTTACCGACTCGCTGTGTTCGCCACCCTGCTGGCACTGGTCGTCGTGCTGCTCGGCGCCTACACGCGCCTGACTCACGCCGGCCTCGGCTGCCCCGACTGGCCCGGCTGCTATGGCTTCATCGGCGTGCCCAAGACCGATGCGCAACTGGCCCATGCCGAGTTGCACTTCCCCGAGCATCCAGTGGAAGAAGCCAAGGGCTGGGCGGAAATGGTGCATCGTTATTTTGCCGGCACCCTGGCGCTGGTCATCGCTTGGCTGGCGATAGGTGCGGTACGTCGTCATGGCCGCGACGGTGGCCCCTACCGGTTGCCGGTGCTGCTGCTGGCCGTGGTGCTGGCACAGGCAGCGTTCGGCATGTGGACGGTGACCCTCAAACTCTGGCCGCAGGTGGTCACGGCGCACCTACTCGGAGGCTTCACCACCCTGAGCTTGCTGTTCCTGTTATCCCTGCGTCTATCCCGGGCCTTTGCGCCACCGCCCAAGCTGCCGTTGAGTCTGCGTCGGGTAGCTGCGCTGGCACTGCTGGTGGTGATTGGGCAGATCGCCCTGGGCGGGTGGGTGAGTGCCAACTACGCGGCAGTCGCCTGCATCGACTTGCCGACCTGCCATGGTCAATGGTGGCCTGCGGCAGACTTCAGCAACGGTTTCCATCTCACCCAGCACGTCGGCCCCAACTACCTGGGTGGGCAGCTCGACAGTGATGCGCGTACGGCCATCCATATCAGCCATCGCCTGGGTGCATTGATGGTCGTGGCAGTGCTGTTGATGCTGAGCTGGAAGCTGCACCGCACTGGCCTGTCCGGCCTGGCCCGGCTGGTGCTTGCTGCCCTGGCGCTGCAGGTGGGGTTGGGGATCAGCAACGTGCTGCTGCACCTGCCGCTGGGGGTGGCTGTGGCGCACAACGCCGGGGGCGCCCTGCTGCTGCTGGCCATGGTGCTGGTGAACTACCGCATTCGGGTGGTCGACAAGGTGCGTGTCGGCCTGGGCTGGCGCCTGCGGCCGATCACGTCTGGCGGCGTTTCCCATCATCTGAGGAACGACACGTGGCGACAGTTCTGAGCCAAGGGCGGCAGCGCGCTGGCTGGCGCGACTACCTGGAGCTGACCAAGCCCAAGGTGGTGGTGCTGATGCTGATCACCTCGCTGGTCGG
>NZ_JAYFUI010000115.1:0-9898 GCF_034961125.1 Pseudomonas machongensis
TCAGCGTACGACGATCCCGCGCGAAGCCATGTAGGCCTTGGCCTCGGGCACCGTGTACTCGCCGAAGTGGAAGATGCTCGCCGCCAGCACCGCGCTGGCATGCCCTTCCAGAATCCCATCGGCCAGATGCTGCAGGTTGCCCACACCACCGGAGGCGATCACCGGTATCCCCAGCGCATCGCTGATGGCACGGGTCACGCCCAGGTCGAAGCCGTTCTTCATGCCGTCCTGGTCCATGCTGGTCAGCAGGATCTCACCGGCGCCCAGCCCTTCCATCTTCTTCGCCCACTCCACCGCATCCAGACCGGTGGGCTTGCGCCCGCCATGGGTGAAGATCTCCCAGCGCGGCGTTTCGCCTGGGCCAGAAACTTTCTTGGCGTCGATGGCCACGACAATGCACTGCGAACCGAAACGGTCGGCAGCTTCGCCAACGAACTCAGGGTTGAACACTGCGGCGGTGTTGATCGAAACCTTGTCGGCACCCGCGTTGAGCAGGTTGCGGATGTCCTGCACGGTACGCACGCCACCCCCGACGGTCAGCGGGATGAACACCTGGCTGGCCATGCGCTCGACGGTATGCAAGGTGGTATCACGGCCATCGACACTGGCGGTGATGTCCAGGAAGGTGATCTCGTCGGCGCCCTGCTCGTTGTAGCGACGGGCGATTTCCACCGGATCACCCGCATCACGGATGTTCTCGAACTTGACGCCCTTGACCACCCGGCCGTTGTCCACGTCCAGGCAAGGGATGATGCGCTTGGCCAGTGCCATGGTTCAGTCCTCAGCCTTGGTAGTTGTCGCAGAAGGCCTGGGCCTCGGCGACATCGAGGGTGCCTTCGTAGATGGCACGCCCGGTAATGGCGCCGATGATGCCTGGGGCCTTGGCGTCCAGCAGGGCCTTGATGTCACCCAGGTTGTGGATGCCGCCCGAGGCGATCACCGGGATCGAGGTGGCTTCGGCCAGGGCCTTGGTAAAGGGCACGTTGCAGCCCTGCATCATGCCGTCCTTGGCGATATCGGTGTAGACGATCGCCGACACGCCATCGGCCTCGAATCGCTTGGCCAGGTCGATGACCTGCACCGAGCTCACTTCCGCCCAGCCGTCGGTGGCGACGAAACCGTCCTTCGCGTCCAGGCCGACGATGACCTTGCCCGGGAACGCCTTGCACGCCTCGGCGACGAACTCAGGCTGCTTGACCGCCTTGGTGCCAATGATCACGTAGCTGACGCCAGCCTTGACGTAGTGCTCGATGGTTTCCAGCGAACGGATGCCGCCGCCGATCTGGATCGGCAGTGTCGGGTAGCGCTTGGCGATGGCAGTGACCACTTCGCCGTTGACCGGCTGGCCCTCGAAGGCGCCGTTGAGGTCGACCAGGTGCAGGCGGCGGCAGCCACCCTCGACCCACTTGGCAGCCATGCTCACCGGGTCGTCGGAGAATACCGTCGAGTCTTCCATGCGGCCCTGGCGCAGGCGCACGCAGGCACCGTCCTTCAGATCGATAGCGGGGATAATCAGCATCTTGGAAACCTGTTCTAATCGGTGGAGTTCAGGGCTTCTCGAGCGCCCACAAGTCGCTTTCGATGCTCTCGAACCGCTCCTTGAGGTGCAGTTGAACATCGGCAATCGCCCTGTTGTAGTAATGGGGTGCAATTTCCTTGCTGAACAATTCGAGGACCTCGGCCACCTCGAACGAGCCGAGCGTCAGCTCGAAGCGGTCTTCAAGGAAGCGCTTGAGCACATCGAGTGCCTCGCGCTCCTGCTCGGGGGCCAGGGTGATGACCGGGGCCTTGGTCTTCGACCTGCTCATTTACCAGCGCCCGTCCCAGGCGACGAAGTTCTGCAGCAACTGCAGGCCATGCGTATGGCTCTTTTCCGGGTGGAACTGCACGGCGAAGCGCGAGCCGTCGGCCAGCGCAGCGGCGAAGTCGACGCCATAGTGGCCGCGACCGACCACCTGGCCCGGCTTGCCGGCATTGATGTAGTAGCTGTGCACGAAATAGAAACGCGCGCGGTCCGGGATGTCGTGCCACAGCGGGTGGTCGATGCACTGGCTGACTTCGTTCCAGCCCATGTGCGGCACCTTCAGGTGCTCGCCGTCTTCCTCCAGGCCCTTGCCGAAGAAGCGCACCTGGCCGGGGAACAGGCCGATGCAGTCGACGCCTTCGTTTTCCTCGCTGTGCTCGAGCAGCGCCTGCATGCCGACGCAGATGCCGAGGAAGGGGCGGTCCTGGCTGACTTCACGCACCAGGCTGTCGAAGCCCAGGCGACGGATTTCAGCCATGCAGTCGCGGATCGCGCCGACGCCTGGGAACACCACGCGATCGGCCTCGCGGATCACCGCAGCGTCGCTGGTGACCAGCACCTTGCCGGCGCCCACGTGCTCGAGGGCCTTGGCCACCGAGTGCAGGTTGCCCATGCCATAGTCGATTACCGCTACCGTCTGCATTTACAGGCACCCTTTGGTGGACGGCATCTGCCCGGCCATCCGCTCGTCGAGCGTCACGGCCATGCGCAGGGCGCGGCCGAAGGCCTTGAACACGGTTTCGATCTGGTGGTGGGTGTTGTGACCACGAATCGTGTCGATGTGCAGGGTCACCAGGGCGTGGTTGACGAAGCCCTGGAAGAACTCCTGGAACAGGTCGACGTCGAAGCCGCCGACCGAGGCGCGGGTGAACGGCACATGCATCTGCAGGCCGGGACGGCCGGAGAAGTCGATGACCACGCGCGACAGCGCTTCGTCCAACGGCACGTAGGCGTGGCCGTAGCGGAAGATGCCCTTCTTGTCGCCGATGGCCTTGGAGAAAGCCTGGCCGAGGGTGATACCGACGTCTTCGACGGTATGGTGATCGTCGATATGCAGGTCACCCTTGCATTCGATGTCCAGATCGATCAGCCCGTGCCGGGCGATCTGGTCGAGCATGTGTTCAAGGAAAGGCACACCGATATCGAATCGGGCCTTGCCGGTGCCATCCAGGTTGATCGAGGCCTTGACCTGGGTTTCCAGGGTATTGCGCTCGACGGAAGCCTTACGTTCGACCATCACCAGCTCCGCAAAATCATTGGGCGAAAAGGGCTCCATTATAGGCCCAGAATGCGCCGGCTTGAAACGCGGATGACGTGTGGCAGCACAAAGCATTCGCGGGCGAGCCCACTCCCACAAGGGCAACATCGCCTTGCAGGAGCGGGCTCGCCCGCGAAAGGGCCCTTTCAGGCCCAGCCAATCAGTGCATCAGTGGAACAGCACCGCCGTCTTCTGCAGGGTGATCCACACCCCCCAGGCCAGCGGAATCACTACCACGGCCCAGGCCACCAGCACCAGCGGCAGGCTGCCAGGCGCTGCATGCCACTCCAGCGACTGCGCGCCATCGGCGCCCTTGTCGTGGCTCAGCGCGCGCTCGGCGGCGAGTTCGGCCTCGGTCATGAAGTACTTGTCGGCCACTGGGCGCACCAGCAGGTTGCAGATGAAGCCCAGCACCAGCAGGCCGGCGAGGATGTACAGGGTCATGTCGTAGGCGGCGGCACGCGGTACGCCCGCAGCCAGCTGCGCTTCACGCAGGTAGGTGATCAGCACCGGGCCGAGCACGCCGGCTGCGGCCCAGGCGGTCAGCAGGCGACCATGGATCGCACCGACCATCTGCGTGCCGAACAGGTCGGCCAGGTAGGCCGGCACCGTGGAGAAGCCACCACCGTACATCGACAGGATGATGCAGAACGCCGCCACGAACAGCGCGACGTTGCCGATGTGGCCCATGTTCGGCACCAGGGTGTACAGGCCCACGCCGATGGCGAAGAAGGCGAAGTAGGTGTTCTTGCGCCCGATGTAGTCGGAGAACGACGCCCAGAAGAAGCGCCCGCCGATGTTGAACAGGCTCAGCAGGCCGGTGAAGCCAGCAGCGATCGCAGCGATCTGCGCCAGCTGCGCGGCGTTCAGCTCGCTGAAGCTCAGGTCGTTGCCCAGCAGCTTGCCGCCGAACACTTCCTGCAGCAGTGGCGAGGCCATGCCCAGGATGCCGATGCCGGCCGAGACGTTCAGGCACAGCACCAGCCACACCAGCGCGAACTGCGGGGTCTTCCAGGCCACGCTGACGTGCACGTGACGGTCGGTGACCATGGCGTTGGCCTTCTTCACCGGCGGCGTCCAGCCTTCAGGCTTCCAGCCGGTCGGCGGCACGCGGTACGCCAGGGCGCCAGCGGTCATGAACACGAAGTAGATCGCCGCCATGGCGATGAAGCTCTGCCATACGCCGACTTCCTGGCCGTTGGCGAAATGCCCCATCAGTGCAGTGGCCAGTGGCGCCCCCACCATCGCGCCGCCGCCAAAGCCCATGATCGCCATGCCGGTCGCCATGCCGCGCTTGTCCGGGAACCACTTGATCAGCGTCGAAACCGGCGAGATATAGCCCAACCCCAGGCCAATACCGCCGATGACGCCCGAGCCCAGCCACATCAGCCAGAGCTGATGGGTCTTGATGCCGATTGCCGAGATGACCAGGCCGCCGCACCAGCACAGCGCCGATACCAGGCCAGCCTTGCGCGGGCCGGCGTGTTCCAGCCAACCGCCCAGCACGGCGGCCGAGCAGCCGAGGAAGACGAAGAACAGGGTGTAGATCCAGCTGAGCATCGAGATCTGCCAGTCGCAGTCGGCGCTGAACAGACGGGCGATGAAGCCCATGTCAGGCGAGCAGGCGACCGGTGCGGTGATGCCGATGGCCTGGGACAGGGGCAGCCAGAACACCGAGAAGCCATAGGCCATGCCGATGCACAGGTGGATGGCCAGGGCGGCCGGTGGAACCAGCCAGCGATTGAACCCTGGCCGGGCGATGATGCGCTCCTTCGACAGGAAGCCCGGCGCGCTCGTCGCCGCTCCTGCCGTAATACTGCTATTCATGGATTCGATCCTTTTATGTATGGTTGCGCTTTCGGATCGTTTCCCTGGCTGTTTCGCGGCACACAAGGCGAAATTGGCACCGTTTTCGGCGTCGTTGCCCCGCGACAATAGGTCGCGGTCACTCCGGAAGCTGCGCAAGGTTACCAGCATAATATGACGGCGAGATCAATCTGACATCATTATTTTTCATAAAACTGAACCGGTACAGGTCGGACGCGCAACCGTTTGCGATGTGCAGCGACCTCTTCGCGGGCAAGCCCGCTCCTACAACGGCGGTACCACGCGGCTTTCGTGGGAGCAGGCTTGCCCGCGAACGAGACCGACGCCGACTCGAACGTGGAACTGCCCAAGCCAGAACTGTCGAATCCGATTCGCAGGAAACGCCCTGTATCTCTTGTCAGATACTCAGAAGCGATGGTCGCGGCGCTATACTCTGCCGCTCGAATTCACCTATCGGACTACAAGGACTCGCCCATGAAAGCGTTCGGCAAATTCCTGGGGCTGGGACTTCTCGGGTTGTTGCTGATCATCGTGGCGCTGGGCTTCGCCCTGACCCACCTCTTCGATCCCAACGACTACAAAGACGAAATCCGCCAGCTGGCCCGCAACAAGGCCCACGTCGAGCTCACCCTCAACGGTGACATCGGCTGGAGCCTGTTCCCCTGGCTGGGCCTGGAACTGCACGAGGCGAGCATCGCCACGCTGAACAACCCCAAGCAGCCGTTCGCCGACCTGCAGATGCTCGGCCTGTCGGTGCGCGTGCTGCCGCTGCTGCGCCGTGAGGTGCAGATGAGCGACGTGCGCATCGAGGGCTTGAACCTTACGTTGCTGCGCGACGAACACGGCCATGGCAACTGGGAGGATATCGGCAAGCCGCTCCCCGATCCGAATGCCACGGCCAGCAACCAGCCTGCCCCTGCCGAAGGCGCGCCCGCGCAGCCATCGGCGCAGGCGCAGGCCAGCAGCGAACGCGCGGTGAAGCTGGACATCGACAGCCTGACCGTCAACAACGCGCGAGTGCAGTTCACCGATGAGCAGAGCGGCAAAAGCTATGGCGCCGAAAGCATCCAGTTGAGCAGCGGGCCCATTCACGATGGGGTCAACACCCCAATCAAGGCCAGCGCCTTCCTCAGCGCCAGCGAGCCGAACATCAAGGCCCGCACCGAACTGGTCGGCGACCTGCGCTTCGACCGCAAGCTCAAGCGCTACAGCCTCGAAGACATGCGCCTGTCCGGCGAAACCTCGGGCGAGCCGACCGCTGGCAAGACCGTGACCTTCGCCGCCCAGGGCCAGGTGCTGGTCGACCTGGGCGCCAACGTCGCGTCCTGGAGCGGCCTGAAGGTCTCGGCCAACCAGTTGCGCGCCCTCGGCGAGCTGAGCCTGCGCGACCTGGACAAGGCGCCGCAGATCAGCGGCGGGCTGTCCATCGCCCAGTTCGACCTGCGTACCTTCCTCGACGGCATCGGTCATCCGCTGCCAGCCACTGCCGACCCGGCGGCCTTCGCCAAGCTGGAACTGGTCGGTCGCCTGCAAGGCACCCAGAACTCCATCGCCATGGAAGACCTGGCGGTGAAACTCGACCAGAGCACCTTCACTGGCCGTGTCGCCGTCGAAGACTTCGCCAAGCAGGCCCTTCGCGTGCAGCTCAAGGGCGACACCTTCGATGCCGACCGCTACCTGCCTGCCAAGAGCGATGAGGCCAAGGGCGCCAAGGCCGCGCGCCAGGCCGAGGTCAAGCAACAGGAAGCCAGCGCGATCGCCGGTGCCGGCACCACGCCGCTGCCCAACGCCCCCACTCAAGTAGCCTGGAGCAACGACAAGCTGTTGCCGGTCGATCGCCTGCGCGCCCTCGACCTGCAGGCCGATCTCTCGTTCGGCGCGCTGACCCTCGACAAGCTGCCGATCACCGACGCCCAGCTCAAGGCCAATGGCCAGGGCGGCCTGGTCACCCTGGAGACCCTGCGCGGTGGCCTGTACAACGGCACCTTCGAAGCCAAGGGCACCGTCGACGTACGCCCTGCCGTGCCGCAACTCGGGGTGAATACCAGGATCAACCGGGTACCGGTCGAGCACTTCATCAAGCGCGAAAGCCCGGATCAGGCACCGCCGGTCAAGGGTCTGCTGACCTTGTCGAGCGACCTGACCGCCACCGGCAACAGCCAGAAAGCGCTGATCGATACGCTCAACGGCAACGCCAGCTTCACCATCAACGACGGTGTGCTGGTCAATGCCAACCTCGAGCAGCAGCTGTGCCAGGCCATCGCCACGCTCAACCGCAAGCAGCTCAGCGGCGAGCCTCGGGCCAAGGACACGCCGTTCCAGGAACTGCGCGGCACGCTGGTGGTACGCAATGGCGTGGCCAGCAACCCAGACCTCAAGGTGCGCATCCCGGGCTTGACCGTGAACGGCCAGGGCGACCTGGACCTGCGCGTACTGGGCATGGACTACGGCGTCGGCGTGGTGGTCGAGGGCGACCAGCGCGCCATGCCGGACCCGGCGTGCCAGGTCAATGAGCGCTATGTCGGCGTCGAAGTGCCACTGCGCTGCCGCGGCCCGCTCGAACTGGGGGCCAAGGCCTGCCGCCTGGACCAGGACGGCCTGGGCAAGGTTGCCGCGAAGCTTGCGGGCAACCGCCTGAAGGACAAGATCGACGAAAAGCTCGATGAAAAACTCGGCGACAAGGTGAGCCCTGAATTGAAAGACGCGCTCAAGGGGCTGTTCAAACGATGAGCCCCCAGCAGTTCTCCAGCGCCGTGCTGGCGTGGTTCGACCAGCACGGCCGTCACGATCTGCCCTGGCAACAGGGCATCACCCCCTACCGGGTGTGGGTGTCGGAAATCATGTTGCAGCAGACCCAGGTCAGCACCGTGCTCAACTACTTCGACCGCTTCATGCAAGCCCTGCCCACCGTGCAGGCCCTGGCCGAGGCGCCGGAGGACGAGGTCCTGCACCTGTGGACGGGCCTGGGCTACTACACCCGCGCGCGCAACCTGCAGAAGGCCGCGAAGATCGTCGTCGCCCAGCATGGCGGCGAATTCCCGCGCAGCGTCGAGGCGCTGACCGAACTGCCCGGTATCGGTCGCTCCACCGCAGGCGCCATCGCCAGTATCAGCATGGGCATCCGCGCACCGATCCTCGACGGCAACGTCAAGCGCGTCCTGGCGCGCTTCACCGCCCAGGCCGGTTACCCCGGCGAGCCGAAGGTAGCCAATGCGCTGTGGGCCGCAGCCGAGCGTTTCACCCCCATGACCCGGGTCAACCACTACACCCAGGCGATGATGGACCTGGGCGCCACGCTGTGTACACGCAGCAAGCCCAGTTGCCTGATCTGCCCGTTGCAACCGGGTTGCGAGGCGCACCTGCTCGGCGACGAGAAACGCTACCCCGAACCCAAGCCGCGCAAGGCCCTGCCCCAGCGCAAGACGCTGATGCCGCTGCTGACCAACAACGAAGGCGCCATCCTGCTCTACCGCCGCCCCTCCAGCGGCCTGTGGGGCGGCCTGTGGAGCCTGCCAGAGCTCGACAGCCTGGCGCAGCTCGACGACCTCGCCTACCAGCACGGCCTGCGCATGACCGAAAGCCAGGCGCTGCAAGGCCTGACTCACACCTTCAGCCACTTTCAGCTGGCGATCGAGCCGTGGCTGGTGCGTGTCGACCCGGTCGGATCGCACGTGGCCGAGCCCGACTGGCTCTGGTATAACCTCGCCACCCCGCCGCGCCTGGGCCTGGCAGCCCCGGTCAAGAAGCTGCTCGCACGCGTGGCCGACGAATTGATTGCAGGAGAAGCCCGATGACCCGCACCGTGAAGTGCCGCAAGTACAACGAAGAACTGCCAGGCCTGCCACGCCCGCCCTACCCTGGCGCCAAGGGCCAGGACATCTACGAGCACATCTCGCAGAAGGCCTGGGACGAGTGGCAGAAGCACCAGACCATGCTGATCAACGAGAAGCGCCTGAACATGATGAATGGCGAGGACCGCAAATTCCTCCAGGCGGAAATGGACAAATTCTTCGCCGGCGAGGACTACGCCCAGGCTGAAGGCTACGTTCCACCCAGCGAGTGAACCCGATCCGGACGGCTGGCTGTATAAAAAACAGCCAACATTCGTAAGCGACGGAATTAATTTAAAAAATTTTCAAAAAGTCGTTGACGCAAGGTCTGAAAACCTTTTTAATTCGCCCCGTCGCCCAGATAGCTCAGTCGGTAGAGCAGAGGATTGAAAATCCTCGTGTCGGCGGTTCGACTCCGTCTCTGGGCACCACCATTAAGCATCGGGTGGTTGCAAAGTTACCCGAAGCGACACAAGAAACCCGCCTAGTGCGGGTTTTTTGTTGCCTGCGATTACGCTTCTTCGTCAGTGCAACCATCCATGCCCCTCGCCTGTACCAACCTAATTGCCATTGCGCATTCGCTGGAGCAAGGTGAACGCACGCCAGCCAACCCGTAAATCGACGTCTCTGCGATCAAATTCTGTTTTTTGCAGAACCGGGCCGCTGCGCGGCCCAATCGCGGGACGAGCCCGCTTGTGTCTTGATAGGGGATTAGAATCTGGAGTGAGAGCGGTGAATGGCAAGCTGAATGCCGCGTGTGCCTTGAGCACGAGTGGGAGCACAAGCTGCCATTCACCGTTCCACTTTGGCGAGAGCCCGAACAGTTGGATGCGGCCTTGATCTCGAATCACAAGCGTGGGCCAAGCCAAAGTCCTCTCACTCTGTTGAGTCTAGGAGATTTTGGTGATGGTTTCCTTTGTGGGTATCGATGTTTCTAGTCGCACGCTGGACATAGCGGTCCGTCCCCAGAGCCTCAAGATCAATGTCACCAACGATCGGGCAGGTTTCGAGGTATTGGAGAAGAGCCTTCGAGGTCTCAAGGTCAAGCGCGTCCTGCTGGAAGCGACAGGCGGATACGAACGTGAGGTTCTGAGCTTTCTGCAGAGCGCTGGCTACAAGGTCATCCGCGTCAATCCCAGGCGAGCCAGGTCGTTTGCCGAGTCCATGAATATCAAAGCC
>NZ_JAYFUI010000116.1:0-8747 GCF_034961125.1 Pseudomonas machongensis
TAGGTTGGCTACAGCCTAGGCGTTTTTGCCGCATTCGAACGACCTTGCCACAAACATGGTCCACACTTGCATGCTTGCCTTCAGGGAGACCCGCACCATGAGTGACCGCTATCTCGGCTTTGCCAACTCCAACCTCGGCCGCCGCCTGGTCGACGCCCTCGGCCTGCCGCGACCGGCGCCGCTGGAGCGCTGGCAGGCCGGACGCTTGCGCCCGATCGAAGGCGCGCTGGTGCTGGGCGGCGGGCCGCTGGTACGCAAGGTCGAAGCCATCGCCCCGGCACTCACCGACGAGTGCTACAGCTTTGCCGGCGAAGATCTCGAGGCTCCCGCCTGGGTCGCCGGGCTCGGCCCGAAACTCAAGGCAGTGGTGTTCGATGCCAGTCATCTGTCCGACAGCGACGAGCTTCGGCAGTTGCGCGAATTCTTCCAGCCGCTGCTGCGCAGCCTGGCACCCTGTGCTCACGTAGTGATCCTCGGGCGCCCCCCTGAACAGGTCGAAGCGCCCCAGGCCAGCGTCGCCCAGCGCGCCCTCGAAGGCTTCAGCCGCTCGCTGGCCAAGGAGCTGCGCAACGGCGCAACGGCGCAACTGCTGTACGTCGCGTCCGGCGCGGAGGATCAGCTCGAAGGCGCGCTGCGGTTCTTCCTTTCACCCAAGAGCGCGTTCATTTCCGGCCAGGTGCTACGTCTTGAAGGCTGTGCAAGCCAGGTGCAGGACTGGACGCGACCGCTGGCAGGCAAACGCGCATTGGTCACCGGGGCTGCCCGCGGCATTGGTGCATCCATCGCCGAAACCCTCGCCCGCGACGGCGCCGAGGTGATCCTGCTGGACGTGCCGCCCGCGCAGAAGGACCTCGACGCCCTTGCCGCACGTATCGGCGGCCACGCCCTGGCCCTGGACATTTGCGCCAGCGATGCCTCGGCCAAATTGCTCGAAGGGTTACCTCAGGGCATCGACATCGTGGTGCACAACGCCGGCATTACCCGTGACAAGACCCTCGCCAACATGACCCCGGAATACTGGGACGCGGTCATGGCAGTGAACCTCAAGGCTCCCCAGGTGCTGACCCAGGCCCTGCTCGACGCCGGCCAGTTGCACGACAACGCGCGCATCGTGTTGCTCGCATCGGTCAGTGGCATCGCCGGTAACCGGGGCCAGGCCAACTACGCCGCGAGCAAGGCCGGCCTGATCGGTTTCGCCCAGGCATGGGCGCCCAAGCTCGCCGCACACGGCATCAGCATCAACGCGGTGGCACCCGGCTTCATCGAAACCCACATGACCGCCGCCATGCCCATGGGACTGCGCGAGGCTGGCCGTCGCCTGAGTTCGCTGGGCCAGGGCGGACGCCCACAAGACGTCGCCGAGGCTGTCGCCTGGCTCGCCCAGCCCGGCACTGGTGCGGTCAGCGGCCAGTACCTGCGCGTCTGTGGGCAAGCACTTATAGGGGCATGAACATGAACCGGACATGGCAGGACCTGCACACCCCCGATACCCGCACCCGGCTTTACCTGCGAGCGCTCGGCAAGCGCAAGATCAGTGGCGACCGCCTGCCCACTGGTGGCCTGCGTTGTTTCCTGCGGGTCGACCCGACAAACCTTGCGGCTTATCGTCGCCTGTGCCACTTCAGCGACGATGGTCGCCTGCCGCCCACCTATCCGCACGTGATCGCGTTCAACCTGCAGTTGCAACTGCTGACCGCCAGCGACTTTCCCTTCCCCCTGCTCGGGCTGGTGCACCTGCACAACGAGATCCAGGTGCTGCGCCCGTTGGGCGCCATCGAAGGCCTGCGTTTTGCCGTGCATGCCGACAACCTGCAGGCACATCCCAAGGGTGGCACCTTCGACCTGGTCACCGAGGCCCAGGACGGGCTGGGTCTGCTCTGGCGCGAAACCAGCCGCATGCTGGTGCGGGGGCTGAAGCTCGAAGGCGAAACGCACGGGGACAACGACGAGCCAGCCATCGAAACGCCGGAAGTGACACGCTGGTATGCCGACAGCGATATCGGCCGCCGCTACGCCAAGGTCTGCGGCGACTACAACCCCATCCACCTGAGCGCGGCGAGTGCCCGACTGTTCGGCTTCCCCAAAGCCATCGCCCACGGCATGTGGAACAAGGCCATGGCGCTGGCGGCACTGCGCGGGCACCTGCCGGTGGCGGGCTATGGGTTCGCGGTGGACTTCCACAAGCCGGTGCGCCTGCCCTCGGAGGTGGTGCTCGGCGCGACTGCCGCTGGGCCGCAAGGGCAACTGAATCTGACCGGGCACGGGGGCCTGCTGCACATGACCGGCAAATGGAGCGACCTGTAACCAAATCAAGCACGCGCCAGGGCCGCTCCCTCGGCTTCAACAATGGCCGCCAATTCACTTGATTTGCTCCCTGGCGCACCCGAAGCTATGCGCCAGAAGGAGAGCCCTCGATGAACCTGCAAGAACTGACCGACCGCCTGCACCGGATCCGCGACAACAACGACTGGCGCAGCTTCCACAGCCCGAAGAACCTGGCCATGGCCGCCAGCGTCGAGATGGCCGAGCTAGTGGAAATCTTCCAGTGGCTGAGTGAAGACCAGTCACGCCAGCTCGCTCCCGAGCAGCTCGCCCACGCCGGCCAGGAAGTCGGCGACGTGGTGCTCTATCTGTTGCTGCTGTGCAGCGAGCTGGGGCTGGACATGGAAACCGTGGTGCGGGCCAAGCTCGCCGACAGCGAGAGGCGCTTCGCCCGATGAACGACCGTCATTTCGATGAGCTGGCCAGCCGCTTCGCCGAGAAGATCTACGGCGGTGCCAAAGGCGCGATCCGCCTGGCGGTGCTGCAGGCGGACCTCGCCGAAAGCCTGCCCGTCCGCCCCCTTCGCATCCTCGACATCGGCGCGGGCCTGGGCCACATGGCGCTGTGGCTGGCACAGCGGGGGCACCAGGTGACCCTGGCCGAGCCCGCCGCGCCGATGCTCGACGGGGCCCGCGCGCGCTTCGCCGAGGCCAACCAACCCGCCACCTTCATCCAGGCGCCCTGGCAGGACCTGCTCGGTCAGCTCACCGAGCCCTTCGATGTGGTGCTGTGCCACGCCGTGCTCGAATGGCTGGCCGAACCACACAGCATCCTGCCGGTGCTGCACCAGCTGACCACACCGGGCGGCTGGCTGTCGCTGGCGTTCTACAACCGCGATGCGCTGGTCTACCGCAACTTGCTCAAGGGTCACTTCCGCAAGCTGCGCAGCGACCGCCTGGCCGGCGAAAAACAGAGTCTCACCCCGCAAAAACCTCTTGATCCGCGAGAGCTGCGCGCGCAACTTGAACCCATGTGGCAGGTCGAAAGCGAGAGTGGGGTCAGGGTTTTCCACGACTACATGCCCAAGGAATTCCAGGACAAGGCCGAGCTGCTCGACCTGCTGGAAATGGAATTGGCCCACCGCCGTCATCCGAGCTTCGCCGGGCTCGGCCGTTACCTGCACTGGACCTGTCGCCCACGCTGATCTCGCCTGCCGGGAGGAATACATGCCGTACCGTCTGTTGTGCCTGGCCTTGCTCCCCTTCGCCCTGGCGGCGTGCCAGAGCAGCAATCCCTATATCGCCAGTTCCCGGCCACTGCCACCGGCTCCGCCCCAGGCCGCGACCACCTTCGATGCCAGCGCCTATCCGGCCGCGCCACGCGACTATGGGCGCTACCGCAGTTGGAGCTGGCGCAACGGCCAGTTACCCAGCGGCAGCGCCAATGCCGATCCCGCGCAACTGGCCGATGCCATCAGCGGTGCGCTCGACCAGCACGGCCTGCGCCCGGCACGCGGCGCCAGCGGCGACCTGCTGGTCAGCGCCAACCTGCGCCTGGAGCGCCGCCTGCGCCAGGTCCGCGATTACGACTACGATCCCTACTACGGCCCCGCTCCCTACGGCGGCATCGGCTATGGCGGCTACCGCAACGGCTATGGTGCCTACGGCAGCGTACCGATCGTGCGCACCTACGAAGTCGAGGTAATGGTGGTGCGCATCGACCTGTTCGATGCCCGCAACGGCCAGCCGGTGTGGAGTGCCAGCGCCGAAAGCGGCAGCGAAAAAGGCTCGCCGCGCGACCGTGAAAACGCCCTGCGCGAGTCGGTGCGCAAGGCCCTCAGTGGCTACCCTCCCAGTTAACGCGTCAGGAGAATCATCATGTTGCGCCGCCTCGTTCTGCTGTCCTTCGCGCTGCTGGTCGCCGGCTGCACCAGCAACAACGTCACCCAGGATTTCGATGCCAGCCGTGACTTCGCCGCCTACCGCAGCTGGGCCTGGCAGGAACCGGCCCTGCAATACCGCCCGGACGATCCGCGGATCAAGAGCGATCTCACCGAGCAGCGTATCCGCCAGGCCGTGGCCGACCAGCTCGACCAGCGCGGCCTGCGTCCGGCACAAGGCAGCGCCCGGCCCGATGTGAAAGTGCGCGCCTACCTGATCGTCGAAGACCGCCAGCAGCAGGTCACCACCAACTATGGCGGGGCCTGGGGTGGCTACTGGGGCGGTTACTGGGGTGGGCCGATGTACAACGAGACCCGTAGCGTCGACTACAAGGTGGCGACCATCCAGGTGGACCTGTTCGATGGCCGTGACGGCAAGCTGGTCTGGCGCGGCAGTGCCGAGCAGATCATGAACAGCTACCCGCCGAGCCCGCAGGAGCGCAATGCCGCGATCCAGAAGACAGTGACCCAGGTGATGAGCAACTACCCACCGCACTGAAACCCAACGCCTATCTGTAGGAGCGGGCTTGCCCGCGAATACGGGCGTAGCCCGTGCCAGGCAGCGCGGTGTTTTTTTCGCGGGCAAGCCCGCTCCTACAACCAGGTGGCGTGAAGGCTGAGAAGAGGCAAGATGCCATCACCATGACTACACTCCTGTAATCGCAATCGCGATGCTGGCCTTCGGCCTGCAAAGGAGTGCCCGTGGTTTCCTCTTCCGCTGCGCGCCAACGTGGCGCGATCGGCCTGATGGCAGTGATCACCCTCGGTATGGCCCTGCTGTTCGTGCTGCTGGCAATCGACAGTGGGCGGCTCTACCTCGAACAACGCAAGCTGCAGCGCATCGCCGACATGGCTGCGCTGGAAGCCGCCGGGCAGTTCGCCGTGTGCGTCGGCACCGGCCCACAGGCCAATGCCATCGCCCGCACCGCCGCCACCCGCAACGGGCACGCCCCCGGCAACCCGCTGCAGGCCAGTTGCGGCTACCTGCAGACCGGCGCCAACAGCCTGCGCAGCTTCACCCGCGACGACAACCGCAACGAAGCGATCCGGGTCGATGTCAGCAACACCGTCACCACCAGCGTCGCGGCGGGGGTGTATGCCCTGGTCCAGGGCAACGGCGTGCCACTGACCACAACCTTGCAGGCCCACGCTGTCGCCTCCGCGCCACTGCCGCCGCAGGCGATGCTGAGCATCCGCACCACCCTGGCCACGGTCGATTCGCGCCAGTCGGTACTGCTCAACGCCCTGCTCGGCGCCCTCGGTGGTGGTGTGCAGCTGGACCTCGCCGGCTGGAAAGGCATCGCCGCCACCGACATCAAGTTGCTCAGCTATCTCGATCAACTGGCAATCGACCTCAACCTCACGGTCGGCGACTACAAGCAGTTGCTCAACGCCAACGCGACCGCCACCCAACTGCTGCAGGCGGCGGTCAAGGTGTTGCAACAAAGCGGTGCGGCGCTGGAGGTGGTGACCAACCTGGGCAAGGTCGCCCTGGGGGCCGGCAACGGGACGCTGGTGCGCCTGGGCGATATCCTCGACATCCAGAACGGCACCGCCCAGGCTGGCCTGGATGCCAGCATCCAGTTGCTGCAACTGGTGCAAGGGGTGATCCAGCTGGCCGCCAGCGAAAGCGCCGCCAACGTCGACCTGCCGCTCAACGTGCTCGGCCTGGTCAACGGACGAGTTCGCCTGAAGGTCATCGAGCCGCAGCAGATCTCCTCGGTCGGCGACCCGCGTACCGACGAGCTGCGTGTGCACACTGCCCAGGTGCGGGCGATGATCTCCCTCGACCTGCCCTTGCTCGATGGCATCTTCGGCCTGCTCAACGCCGTGCTCGACCTCGCCGCGCCGCTGACCAACGTGATCAACAACCTGCTCAGCCTGAACCTCGCCGCCACTGTGCAATCGGTGCTCTGCCTGCTCGGCGTGCCCTGTACGGTCAGCGATATCGTCCTGGTGCCCGGCAAGCTGCACCTGGACATAGGCCTGGAAGTCGCCGAAGCCAGTACCCGCCTGAACCCTGCAGCTCCCGACACCTTCAGTTGCTCACCCAAGCGCCTGACCACTCGCAACCAGAGCTCGGCGGTCAAGATCGCGGTGGGCCAGTTCGCCTCACCGGATGAGTTCTTCACCCAAGGCACCACTGCAGTGAAGGCGCTGCCGATGATCGACATCGGCACCAAGCGCTGCACCCGGCTGTTGATCCTGCCGCTCGGCCAGTGCGAGGAGCGCATCCCCTTCGTCGGCGGCGGCATCGGCCTGCGGGTGGACAGCAAGGTGCTGGGCAGCGGCGCCCAGGAGCGCTCGCTGACCTTCCAGGCCCCCGACAGCGTACCGCCGAACATCGGCCTCAAGCCTGCCTATCTACCCATGAGAACCGCCAACGACAACGTGGTCGGCAGCCTCAGCGACACCCTGCTGGGCATTCAGTTGGAGGCCTACCGGCCGACCGCCAACAACAGCGGCCTGGGCCAGGTGCTGGTGCTCGTGGGGGGGGTGCTCGATGGCGTCAAGGCGATACTCGAGCCGCTGATCAAAGGCCTGCTCAGCCCGCTGCTCGACCCCTTGCTGAACGTGCTGCTGAAAGTGCTGGGCGTCGACCTGGTCAACGCCGAAGTCGGCGCCAACCTCAGTTGCTCGACTGGCCGCGCTCAACTGGCACTGTAGAGCGGCAGCAGTATGCAGAAGCACGCGCCGTCCGGGCCGTTGCGCACCTCGAGGCTGCCGCCCATGGCCTCGACGATGCCATGGCTCACCGACAGCCCCAGCCCCGTGCCGACACCCGCGGGCTTGGTGGTGAAGAAGGGCTCGAAGATGCGCCCGAGCAGGCGCGGGTCGATGCCACCCGCGTTGTCCTCGACCTGCAGGCAGACGCGCCCCTCGACCCGCTGCTGGCTGACCCGTATGGCCGGTGCCAGGGGTTGGCGTTCGAGCAACGCGTCGCGGGCATTGATCATCAGGTTGATCAACACCTGCTCGAGCTGGTCCTGATGCCCCAGCACCGTCAACGCCGACTCGGGCGCCACGATATGCAAAGCCACACCCTTGCCCCGAAGCCCCTCGGCCAGCAACGCGGCCGCACCTTCCACCGCGTCCCAGGCCACGAACGCCTGACGCTCCGGTTCAGAGCGACGGCCATAGACACGCATATGCTCCACCAGCCGCGCCGCCCGCTCCACCTGGGCCTCGATGCGGTGCAGCTTGTCGGTCAGGTAATCGGTATCCGCCGCGCCGTTCTCCAGACGCTTCAAGGTATTGGCCACGGCCATGCGCATCACGTTCATCGGCTGATTGATCTCATGCACCAGCCCGGTCGCCAGCTCACCGAGCGTCGCCATCTTCGCGCCCTGCAACAACTGGCGCTGGCTGCGTCGCACCTCGGTGTTGTCACGCCCCACCGCCTGGATTTCCAGAAGCCGCCCCTGCGCGTCAAACAGGCCGCGGTCAGCCCACACCCACCAGGCGTTTTCCCGCCCCGGCAGTTGCAGGCAGATCTCCGCGCTGCTCAAGGGCTGCTCCGGGGTCAGCGTTGCCAGGCGCTGCTGGAACGCACTGCGTTGCGCGTCGGACATCCACTGGCCAAGGTTCATGCCGGCAAGTTGCTCCGGCGCACACTCCAGGTGGTCAGCCAGCGGACGGTTACCGAACAGGAGTTCAAGATCGGGACGATAGCGGCAGATCATCGCCGGCGAATCCTCCACCAGCACACGATAACGCTCCTCGCTGTGGCGCACGCGCTCGGCAGCCTCGGTCGCCTCGCTGACGTCCAGCCACAGCCCGACCACCTCCACGGGCTGGCCGAGGTCGTCGCGCAGCAGACGGGCTTCATCGAGTACCCAGTGATAGCCACCCGACTGGTCGCGCAGGCGGTAGCGGCAGCGCGCCTGGCCATCGCGCAGCAGTGTGCGCGTGCGCTCCAGCCACAGGCTGCGGTCGTCAGGGTGCACTGCCAGCCCCGGCTGACGGGCCTGTTCGCTGTCGCTGTGCCAGCCCAGCATCGGGGCCAGGCTGGCGCTGAAGAACTCGCTGTGCAGCGCGCCCTCGGCATAGCGCTGGATATAGATCACGGCCGGCGAGCTGGCGATCAGGTTCTCCAGCCGTGCACGGGCGGCGCCAGCCTGCAGTTCCTGAGCCTTGAGCGCACTGATGTCGAGTAGAAAGCCGCGGACCTGGCGCCCCTGCATCTGCCCCACCCAGTGCAGCCAACGCGGACTGATCTGCGGGGCGTGCTCCTGCAGGCGCAGGCTGAGGCTCAAGGCACGGCCTTCACGCAGTTGCTCGAGCGCCAGCTGCGCGGCCTCGCGATCCGCCGGGTGCACTCGCGCCAGCCATTGCTCGACGGTGATTTCACGCGGCAGGTCGAAACTGGCCGCCAACGCTGGGTCCAACTGCAGCGGCCCCTGCAGTGGCCACTCCCACCAACCGGCGCCCAACTGCCGCTGCAGCGCGTCGAGGTGCTGGTCGCTGCGCTGCAACTGGCGCTGTCGAAGGCGCGCCAGCAACGGGTCCAGCAACGCCTGCAAGAGCCGCTCTCCCGCCTCGTGTA
>NZ_JAYFUI010000117.1:0-10569 GCF_034961125.1 Pseudomonas machongensis
GGGCCCGGACGAAGGCCGTGCCACGGTGTGGACCGTCACCGCGCCCGACTACGCCGAACGCTGCCCCAACGCCAACCGCCTGCTGGCCAACCTGAAATTCAGCGCCGAGGACGAGAGCCGCATGATGCAGCCGCTGCTCGATCACAAGGACCCGCTGGAGTCGGCACGCCAGTGGCTCAAGGACCACCCGCAAGACAAGGCCCGCTGGCTTGAGGGCGTGACCACCTTCGACGGCAAGCCGGCGGCTGACAACCTCAAGCTCACCGCCAACTGATCCGGCCTCTTCGCGGGCAAGTCGGAGCGCCGAACCGCCGCTCCTACAGGTTATGCGCATGCCATGAGCATGTAGGAGCGGGCTGCCCGCGAAAAGCCCAACACCGAACACACAGAACAGACAAGCCTGAAGGATTTACCCCATGAACCACGACGTCATCATCACCTGTGCCCTGACCGGAGCCGGCGACACCGTTGCCAAGAGCCACCTGGTCCCGGTCACCCCCAAGCAGATCGCCGAAGCCGCCGTCGAGGCCGCCAAGGCCGGCGCTACCGTGGTCCACTGCCACGTCCGTGACCCACAGACTGGCCGCTTCAGCCGCGACGTCGCGCTGTACCGCGAAGTGATGGAGCGTATCCGCGAGTCTGACGTGGACGTGATCGTCAACCTGACTGCCGGCATGGGCGGCGACCTGGAGATCGGCCCGGGCGAAGCACCGATGGACTTCGGCGCCGGCACCGACCTGATCGGCCCGCTGGAGCGCCTGGCCCACGTCGAGGCGCTGCTGCCGGAAATCTGCACCCTGGACTGCGGCACGCTCAACTTTGGCGACGGCAACTCGATCTATGTTTCCACCCCGGCGCAACTGCGCGCGGGTGCCAAGCGCATCACCGAGCTGGGCGTGAAGGCGGAGCTGGAAATCTTCGATACCGGCCACCTGTGGTTCGCCAAGCAGATGATCAAGGAAGGCCTGCTCGAAGACCCGCTGTTCCAGCTGTGCCTCGGCATTCCATGGGGTGCGCCTGCCGATACCACCACCATGAAGGCCATGGTCGACAACCTGCCGGCCAACGTCACCTGGGCAGGCTTCGGCATCGGCCGCATGCAGATGCCGATGGCCGCACAGGCGGTGTTGCTGGGCGGCAACGTGCGCGTGGGCCTGGAAGACAACCTCTACCTCGACCGTGGCGTGCTGGCCAGCAACGGTCAACTGGTCGAACGCGCGGTGGAGATCATCTCGCGCCTCGGTGGCCGCGTGCTGACCCCGGCCGAAGGGCGCGAAAAAATGAATCTCAAGCGTCGCGGATAAAACAGCGCCGCCGCGATCCCTGTGGGAGCGGGCTTGCCCGCGAAAAATACGGCGCGGTGCATGGCACCGGCTTCGCCGGTGTTCGCGGGCAAGCCCGCTCCTACAAGGCCCGCGCCAACCTCAAGCACATAGAGAGACCAACATGTCCTTCATCACCGACATCAAAACCTTCGCCGCCCTCGGTAGCGGCGTCATCGGCAGCGGCTGGGTCGCCCGCGCCCTGGCCCATGGCCTGGACGTGATCGCCTGGGACCCGGCACCCGGCGCCGAGCAGGCCCTGCGCAAACGTATCGCCAACGCCTGGCCGGCCCTGGAAAAACAAGGTCTGGCACCGGGCGCCGCACAAGAACGGCTGAAGTTCGTCGCCACCATCGAGGAATGCGTGCGCGACGCCGATTTCATCCAGGAAAGTGCCCCCGAGCGCCTGGATCTCAAGCTCGACCTGCATGCCAAGATCAGCGCCGCGGCCAAGCCTGATGCGATCATCGGCTCCAGCACCTCGGGCCTGTTGCCCAGCGAGTTCTACGAGTCGGCCACCCACCCCGAGCGCTGCGTGGTCGGCCACCCATTCAACCCGGTGTACCTGCTGCCGCTGGTGGAGATCGTCGGCGGCAAGCACACCGCGCCTGAAGCCATCGAGGCAGCGAAGAGCATCTACACCGCGCTAGGCATGCGCCCGCTGCATGTGCGCAAGGAGGTCCCGGGCTTCATCGCCGACCGTCTGCTCGAAGCGCTGTGGCGCGAGGCTCTGCACCTGGTCAACGACGGGGTGGCCAGCACTGGCGAGATCGACGATGCGATTCGCTTTGGCGCGGGTCTGCGCTGGTCGTTCATGGGCACCTTCCTCACCTACACGCTGGCCGGTGGCGATGCGGGCATGCGCCACTTCATGTCGCAGTTCGGCCCGGCGCTGAAGCTGCCCTGGACCTACCTGCCAGCGCCAGAGCTGACCGACAAGCTGATCGACGACGTGGTCGACGGCACCTCCGAACAACTGGGCGAACGCAGCATCGCGGCGCTGGAGCGCTATCGTGACGATACCCTGCTGGCGGTGCTGGACGCGGTGAAGAACAGCAAGGCCAAGCACGGCATGGCCTTTGGCGACTGAGGAGACTGCGATGCCCGCACTGATCACCTACCGCACCCCGGTTCAGCAAGACTGGGTCGATTACAACGGGCACCTGCGCGATGCCTTCTACCTGCTGATCTTCAGCTACGCCACCGATGCGCTGATGGAGCGCATCGGTCTGGACGCCGACAGCCGCGGTCAGAGCGGCAACTCGCTGTTCACCCTGGAGGCGCACATCAACTATCTGCACGAGGTGAAGCTCGGCACCGAGGTCTGGGTGCAGACGCAGATCATCGGCTTCGACAAGAAGCGCTTGCACCTGTACCACACGCTGCACCGCGCAGGCTTCCACGAAGCCCTGTCGGCCAGCGAGCAGATGCTGCTGCACGTGGACCTGGCAGGACCGAAGTCGGCGCCGTTCAGCGAGCGTAGTGCCGCGTTGCTGCAAGGGCTGGTGGATGAGCAGCGTGACCAGGCACCTGCCGAGTTCGTGGGCCGGGTGATCGGTTTGCCTGCACGAACCTGAAGCCTCTCCCGAGGCCGCCCGCGACCCCCGGCCCGGCCGGAGCAAGACAGCGCGCTGTCTTCTTCGCGGGCGAGCCCGCTCCTACAAACAGTCAAAAAAAACCCCGGAAGCTGTGAGCGTCCGGGGTCGAGAGCGAGCAACATCCACTGTGCGTGAAGTGAGGGTGACCAAACCCTCGGTGCCGTGAATGACTCCAGTGTGCTCACTTCCCTTCTGCCTGATTTAGCCGGGAACGACCTGTTCTTAGCCAAAGCGGCCATCGCGACGTTCTGCCCTTGCGAGGTTGTCCTACTGGTCACAGAATCAGTCGTAAATCACGGCACCAGACAAGGACTACAACGATGATGCATGCGGATTTGATCGACCAGGACGACCTGCTGGGCCACCTGCGCGCACGCGGGTTCGACATTCCTGCCGGGGCCAGCGCCGAGCAGGCGTGCGAAGTGGTGGTGCGCGGGCTGACCGAGCCCAATGCCCGAGCGTTGAAGGGGATGGTGGAGCAGATGTACACCGGCAGCGCGACCATCCTGCCGGCGGTACGTCAGGCGATCGACAAGCAGCTGCTGCCGGCGTTGGCGCAGTTCAGTCAGCGCGACTGATTCTGGATCTTCACTGAATTCTTCGCGGGCAAGCCCGCTCCCACAGGGATTGGGCTGGCCTTCAGATTTTGAGCAAGACAGTTACTCCCACAGGGTCACGCGATCCCTGTGGGAGCGGCGGTTCGGCGCTCCGATTTACCCGCGAAGAAGGCGACCCCGTCTCAGAGCCTCACACTGGCAAAGGTCGACTCGTTACGCGCCTGGCTCAGGGCCGCCATCGGCCCGCTGTGCGGCGACAGCGCCATGGCCTGCGGAATCGGCATCATCGCCACCTGCTGCGCGGTATTGGAACCTACACGCTCGTCACGCGGCGGAATGCCGAAGTATTCGCGGTAGCACTTGGAGAAGTGCGGCGTGGAGACGAACCCGCACACCGACGCCACCTCGATGATCGACATCGGCGTCTGCTTGAGCAACTGCCGTGCACGGATCAGCCGCAGCTTGAGGTAGTAACGCGACGGCGAGCAGTGCAGGTACTTCTGGAACAGGCGCTCGAGCTGACGTCGCGACACGTTGACGTACACCGCCAGCTCGTCCAGGTCGATGGGCTCTTCGAGGTTGGCCTCCATCAGCGCGACGATTTCCTGAAGCTTCGGCTGGTTGGTGCCGAGCATGTGCTTGAGGGGTACGCGCTGGTGGTCCTGCTCGTTGCGGATACGCTCGTAGACGAACATCTCGGAGATGGCCGCCGACAGCTCACGGCCATGATCACGGCTGATCAGGTGCAGCATCATGTCCAGCGGCGCAGTGCCGCCGGAGCTGGTGAAGCGGTTGCGGTCGAGGGTGAACAGGCGCGTGCTCATGTTGACCCGCGGGAAGGCCTCCTGCATTGCCGCCAGACACTCCCAGTGCACGCTGCAGTCGAAGCCGTCGAGCAGGCCGGCACAAGCCAATGCCCAGCTGCCAGTGCACACCGCGCCAAGCCTGCGCGACTGGCGCGCCTGGGCCTGCAGCCAGGTGACGTGTTCGCGGGTCACGGTGCGCTGGATACCGACGCCACCGCAGACGATCACGGTGTCCACCGGCGGTGCGCTGTGCATCGCGGCGTCCGGAGTGATCTGCAAGCCATCACTGGCCCAGACCTGGCCGCCATCGACGGTCAGCGTATGCCAGCGGTACAGCTCGCGCCCCGACAGCTGGTTGGCCATGCGCAGCGGCTCGACGGCCGAGGCGAGCGAGATCAGGGTGAAGTTGTCCAGCAGGAGAAAGCCGATGGACTGGGGGGCTGTGCGGTTCTGGGTTGGGTTCCCGGAGGTGTACGACGTCATCGCGGTTTCTCCTCACACAATGCAGGGTGTGCCTCAGGCGGGCACCGTTTCTTGTCATGGCCCCGATTCGTATGCAGGGGCTTTGCCAATCTCAACGCAATCGCCGTGCCTGAAATTGAACGGCTATCCAAAAAAACCCAAAAACGACGTGGCCGTGCGAGTTGTAGGGCCTTTCAAGGGGCGCTGGGTGAACACCGCAAACAGGCGTGCCAGCGCCTCTGCGTGTAACGACTGAGCAGTTCGGTAGCACTTGTGGGAAGGCTGCCCAGAAGCGACATTCATAAGTGTCACCGACAATGACACCACTGGTCGCGACAGCCGACAGCCGGTCGGCACCGGCTGTTGCACAATAAAGCAGCACAACCGCCGCAAGAGGGCCAGATCAGCGCATCAGCATTCGATGACGCTGACTGCCAACCCGCCGCGGGAGGTCTCCTTGTACTTGTCGTGCATGTCGGCACCGGTGTCGCGCATGGTGCGGATCACCTGGTCGAGGGAGATGAAGTGTTCGCCGTCGCCACGCAGGGCCATCTGCACGGCGTTGATCGCCTTTACGGCAGCGATGGCGTTACGTTCGATGCAAGGCACCTGGACCAGCCCACCGACCGGGTCGCAGGTCAGCCCGAGGTTGTGCTCCAGGGCGATTTCAGCAGCGTTCTCCAGTTGTGCCGGGGTAGCCCCCAGCACTTCGGCCAGACCCGCTGCAGCCATGGCGCAGGCCGAACCGACCTCGCCCTGGCAGCCCACTTCGGCCCCGGAGATCGAAGCGTTCTTCTTGCACAGGATGCCTACCGCCGCTGCACCCAGGAAGAACTCCACCACGTTGGACTCATCCACCGCGTCGGAGAAGCGCATGTAGTAGTGCAACACCGCCGGGATGATGCCGGCCGCGCCGTTGGTAGGCGCAGTGACCATGCGCCCACCCGCGGCGTTTTCTTCGTTGACGGCCAGGGCGAACAGGTTCACCCACTCCATGGCACTCATGGTCGAGCCGATCACGTTGGGCTTGCCGATCTCCTGCAGGCTGCGGTGCAGCTTGGCTGCGCGGCGCCGCACATTGAGCCCGCCGGGCAAGATGCCTTCGTGCTTGAGGCCGTTGTTCACGCATTCCTGCATGGCGCCCCAGAGCTTGAGCAGACCGGCACGAATCTCGGCTTCGCTGCGCCAGACCTTCTCGTTCTCCATCATCAATTGCGACACGCGCATGTCGTTTTGCTTGCACAGGCGCAGCAGTTCGGCGGCGCTGTTGAAATCGTAGGGCAACACCGTCTGGTCGGCGTCCAGTACACCGCTCGCGGCCTGCGCCGCATCGACCACGAAGCCGCCACCCACCGAGTAGTAAGTGTCGCGATGCAGCTCGCCCTCGGCACCTTCGGCCACCAGGGTCATGGCATTGGGGTGGTAGGGCAGGTTCTCGTCGAGCAGCAGCATGTCGCGGGCCCAGATGAATTCGATGGGCAGGCGGCTGTCGAGCTGCAAGGTGTTGGTTTCACGCAAGTCGGCGATACGCGGGGTGATCTGCGTGGGGTCGATTGCGTCGGGCCACTCACCCATCAGCCCCATGATCGTGGCGTTGTCAGTGCCGTGACCGATGCCGGTGGCCGACAACGAGCCGTACAGCCGTACCTCGATGCGCCGAACCCGCTCCAGATCGCCGCGTTCGCGCAGGCCCTGGACGAACAGCGCTGCGGCGCGCATGGGGCCGACGGTATGCGAGCTGGAAGGCCCGACGCCGATCTTGAACAGGTCGAACACGCTGATGGCCATTGTCGAATCACCTCTTGATGGGCTTGTCTCTGCGCGCCATGTGGCGGCGCAGCCAGCTGCTAGGCTGATAGCGGCGAGTTGCCGCGAATGCACGCATCATCGGGCTTTTACCCCTCCCCTCGCCGTCTGCAACCGACGTACTTTTGTCCGGCAGCGCCCTGTTGCGAAAGCCATCATTGCGCCGCTTTCAGGCGAACGGGTGACGCAAAGACACGGGCCGGGGCGGGGAAAAATCCGTAAGCGACATTGCCCGTACTGGATGCGACCTGTCCTGCACTGGTTACGACTCCACCAGTAGGCGATTGCCGAACGCTGGGGGATTATCGAAAGCGACTCGTATTGCACGGCCACGCAACCTGCCCTCTGCAGGCCAGATCGATCGACGCCCCAGAAAGCGACGACGATTACGCGAACCCGAAGAAAAAATCACAGGAGTCCACCCATGAAAGGTTCACCCTCGCTGTTGTTGGTTGCGTTGCTCGCAGCACCCGTGTTCGCCCAAGCCGCCGAACCGGAACAGTGTCAGACGGTCCGCTTCTCCGATGTCGGCTGGACCGACATCACCGTGACCACGGCAACCACCAGCGTTGTCCTCGAAGCGCTGGGCTACAAGACCCACACCACCATGATCTCGGTGCCGGTGACCTACAAGTCGCTGGCCACCGGCAAGGACCTCGACGTGTTTCTCGGCAACTGGATGCCGACCATGGAAAACGACATCAAGCAGTACCGCGACGCCGGCACTGTCGAGACGGTCCGCGCCAACCTGGAAAACGCCAAGTACACCCTGGCAGTGCCCCAGGCTCTGTATGACAAGGGTCTGAAGGATTTCAGCGACATTCCCAAGTTCAAGAAGGAACTTGACGGCAAGATCTATGGCATCGAACCGGGCAACGATGGCAACCGCACCATCCAGAGCATGATCGACAAGAACGCCTTCGGCCTGAAGGACGCCGGCTTCAAGATCGTGCAGTCGAGCGAGGCCGGCATGCTGTCGCAGGTCGATCGGGCCCAGAAGCGCGGCGAGGCCGTGGTGTTCCTGGGCTGGGAGCCTCACCCGATGAATACCCGCTTCAAGATGCAGTACCTGACCGGGGGTGATGAGTTCTTCGGTCCCGAATTCGGCAAGGCCACTGTACTGACCAACACCCGCAAGGGTTATGCGCAGGAATGCAGCAACGTCGGCCAGCTGCTGAAGAACCTGGTGTTCGAGCTCAAGGATGAAAGCACCATGATGGGCTATGTCCTGGACGACAAGATGAAGCCCGAGGCGGCCGCCAAGAAGTGGCTCAAGGACAACCCTGGCAAGCTGGAGACCTGGCTGGCCGGCGTCACCACCGTGGATGGCAAACCAGGCCTGGAGGCAGCCAAGGCCAAGTTGACGCAGTAGCTGTAGGCACTACCTCGGGGTGGGACCGTGCCCACCTCGGACTGATTCCAATCATTGCAGGTGGAAGCTCGCTATCATGCTTATCGATCAGAAAATACCTCTGGGGCAGTACATCGCCTCATTTGTCGAATGGTTGACCCAGAACGGCGCCAACTACTTCGACGCTATCGCCCAAGGCCTGGAGTTCATGATCCATGGCGTCACCAGCGCCCTGACCTGGTTCAACCCCTTCGTCCTCATCGCCCTGTTCGCCGCCCTCGCGCACCTGATCCAGCGCAAGTGGGCGCTGACCGTCTTCGTCGCCCTGTCGTTCCTGTTGATCCTCAACCTCGGTTACTGGCAGGAAACCATGGAAACCCTGGCGCAAGTGAGCTTCGCCACAGTGGTCTGCGTAGCCATCGGCGTGCCGCTGGGCATCATTGCCGCGCACAAGCCGATGTTCTATACCGCCATGCGTCCGGTACTCGACCTGATGCAGACCGTCCCCACCTTCGTCTACCTGATCCCGACCCTCACCCTGTTCGGCCTGGGAGTAGTACCGGGGCTGATTTCCACCGTGGTGTTCGCCATCGCGGCCCCCATTCGCCTCACCTACCTGGGCATCTGCGATGTGCCCCAGGAGCTGATGGACGCCGGCAAGGCCTTCGGCTGCTCGCGTCGCCAATTGCTGACCCGTATCGAACTGCCGCACGCCATGCCGAGCATCGCTGCCGGCGTGACCCAATGCATCATGCTGTCGCTGTCGATGGTGGTGATCGCCGCCCTCGTCGGCGCCGACGGCCTGGGCAAGCCGGTGGTCAACGCTCTCAACACCGCCGACATCTCGCTCGGCTTCGAAGCGGGCCTTGCGATCGTGCTGCTGGCGATCATGCTCGACCGTATCTGCAAGCAACCGGAACTGCCGGCAAGGAGTGAAGCATGAGCATCATTCGCTTCGAAGATGTCGACGTCATCTTCTCCAGCAAGCCGCGCGAAGCGCTGTCGCTGCTCGACGAGGGCAAGACCCGCGAGCAGATCCTCAAGCAGACCGGGCTGGTGGTCGGCGTCGAAAAGGCCAACCTGGATATCGAGAAAGGCGAAATCTGCGTGCTGATGGGCCTGTCAGGCTCGGGCAAGTCGAGCCTGCTGCGCTGCATCAATGGCCTGAACACCGTCAGCCGCGGCAAGCTGTTCGTCGAGCACGAAGGCAAGCACATCGACATCGCCCATTGCACCCCGGCGGAGCTGAAGATGATGCGCACCAAGCGCATCGCCATGGTGTTCCAGAAATTCGCCCTGATGCCCTGGCTGACCGTGCGCGAGAACATCAGCTTCGGTCTGGAAATGCAGGGCCGCCCCGAGAAGGAGCGGCGCAAGCTGGTCGATGAAAAACTCGAGCTGGTGGGCCTGACCCAGTGGCGCAACAAGAAGCCGGACGAACTGTCCGGGGGCATGCAGCAGCGAGTGGGCCTGGCCCGTGCGCTGGCGATGGACGCCGACATCCTGCTGATGGACGAGCCCTTCTCTGCACTCGACCCGCTGATCCGCCAGGGCCTGCAGGACGAGCTGCTGGAACTGCAGCGCAAACTGAGCAAGACCATCGTCTTCGTCAGCCACGACCTGGACGAGGCGCTCAAGCTGGGTAGCCGCATCGCGATCATGAAGGACGGCCGGATCATCCAGTACAGCAAGCCGGAAGAGATCGTGCTGAACCCGGCCGACGAATACGTGCGCACCTTCGTCGCCCACACCAACCCGCTCAATGTCCTGTGCGGGCGCAGCCTGATGCGCAGCCTGGACAACTGCAAGCGGATCAACGGTTCGGTGTGCCTGGATCCGGGTGGTGATTCATGGCTGGACCTGGGCGAGGGCGGCTCGATCAAGCGCGCGCGCCAGGGGCAGAACGGGTTGGACCTGCAGAACTGGGTGCCGGGGCAGGACGTGGAAAGCCTGGGTCGCCTGCCAACGCTGGTGCACGCCGACATCGGCATGCGCGAGGCACTGCAGATTCGTTATCAGACCGGCAACAAGCTGGTGCTGCAGGAGAACGACAAGGTGGTCGGGATTCTGGGCGACAGCGAGCTGTATCACGCGTTGCTCGGCAAGAATCACGGTTGAAGCAATTGGGGCCGCGTCGCGGCCCTTCGCGGGCAAGCCCGCTCCCACAGGATTTACACAACCTGTGGGAGCGGCGGTTCGCCGCTGCGACTTGCCCGCGAAGGCTGCAAAGCAGCCCCAATCACTGATTCAGCGTACGACGATCCCGCGCGAAGCCATGTAGGCCTTGGCCTCGGGCACCGTGTACTCGCCGAAGTGGAAGATGCTCGCCGCCAGCACCGCGCTGGCATGCCCTTCCAGAATCCCATCGGCCAGATGCTGCAGGTTGCCCACACCACCGGAGGCGATCACCGGTATCCCCAGCGCATCGCTGATGGCACGGGTCACGCCCAGGTCGAAGCCGTTCTTCATGCCGTCCTGGTCCATGCTGGTCAGCAGGATCTCACCGGCGCCCAGCCCTTCCATCTTCTTCGCCCACTCCACCGCATCCAGACCGGTGGGCTTGCGCCCGCCATGGGTGAAGATCTCCCAGCGCGGCGTTTCGCCTGGGCCAGAAACTTTCTTGGCGTCGATGGCCACGACAATGCACTGCGAACCGAAACGGTCGGC
>NZ_JAYFUI010000118.1:0-8238 GCF_034961125.1 Pseudomonas machongensis
AGGGTGAGAAGACCCTCATCAGACAAGAAGCGATCGCTGCCGGGAGAAACACGATGTTCAGCAAGCAAGACCAGATCCAGGGTTACGACGATGCACTGCTGGCGGCGATGAATGCCGAGGAACAGCGCCAGGAAGATCACATCGAGCTGATCGCCTCGGAGAACTACACCAGCAAGCGCGTGATGCAGGCCCAGGGCAGCGGCCTGACCAACAAGTACGCCGAAGGCTATCCGGGCAAGCGCTACTACGGTGGTTGCGAGCACGTCGACAAGGTCGAGGCGCTGGCCATCGAGCGCGCCAAGCAGCTGTTCGGCGCTGATTACGCCAATGTCCAGCCGCACTCCGGCTCCTCGGCCAACAGTGCGGTCTACCTCGCCCTGCTGCAGGCCGGTGACACCATCCTGGGCATGAGCCTGGCCCACGGCGGCCACCTCACCCACGGCGCCAAGGTGTCGTCCTCGGGTAAGCTTTACAACGCCGTTCAATACGGAATCGACACCAATACCGGCCTGATCGACTACGACGAAGTCGAGCGCCTCGCCGTCGAGCACAAGCCGAAGATGATCGTCGCAGGTTTCTCGGCCTACTCGAAAACCCTCGATTTCCCACGCTTCCGCCAGATCGCCGATAAAGTCGGTGCGCTGCTGTTCGTCGACATGGCCCACGTTGCCGGCCTGGTCGCTGCGGGCCTGTACCCGAACCCGATTCCTTTCGCCGACGTGGTCACCACCACTACCCACAAGACTCTGCGCGGCCCGCGTGGCGGCCTGATCCTGGCCAAGTCCAACGAAGAGATCGAGAAGAAGCTCAACGCCGCCGTGTTCCCCGGCGCCCAGGGCGGCCCGCTGATGCACGTGATCGCCGCCAAGGCGGTGTGCTTCAAGGAGGCACTGGAGCCCGAGTTCAAGAGCTATCAGAAGCAGGTCATCGAGAATGCCCAGGCCATGGCCCAGGTGTTCATCGAGCGTGGCTACGACGTGGTCTCCGACGGCACCGACAACCACCTGTTCCTGGTCAGCCTGATTCGCCAGGGCCTGACCGGCAAGGATGCCGACGCCGCCCTCGGCCGCGCTCACATCACCGTCAACAAGAACGCCGTGCCCAACGATCCGCAGTCGCCGTTCGTCACCTCGGGCCTGCGCATCGGCACCCCGGCCGTCACCACCCGCGGCTTCAAGGTTGCCCAGTGCGTGGCGCTGGCTGGCTGGATCTGCGATGTGCTGGACAACCTGGGCGACGCCGACGTCGAAGCCGATGTCGCCAAGAACGTCGCCGCCCTGTGCGCCGACTTCCCGGTCTACCGCTGAGTGGAGTAGAACACCATGCAACGCTATTCGGGCTTCGGCCTCCTCAAGCACTCCCTCAGCCACCACGAGAACTGGCAGCGCATGTGGCGCACGCCAACTCCCAAGAAGGTCTACGACGTGGTCATCGTTGGCGGCGGTGGTCATGGCCTGGCCACGGCCTACTACCTGGCCAAGGAACATGGCATTACCAACGTCGCGGTGGTGGAGAAGGGTTACCTGGGTGGTGGCAACACCGCGCGTAACACCACCATCGTGCGTTCCAACTACCTGTGGGATGAGTCCGCGCACCTCTACGAGCATGCCATGAAGCTGTGGGAGGGCCTGTCGCAGGACATCAACTACAACGTGATGTTCTCCCAGCGCGGCGTCTATAACCTGTGCCACACCCTGCAGGACATCCGTGATTCCGAGCGACGGGTCAACGCCAACCGTCTCAATGGCGTCGACGGCGAGCTGATCCTCACCGACCAGGTCGCAGCCGAGATCCCGTACCTGGACTGCTCGAAGAACACCCGTTACCCCATTCTGGGCGCCACCGTGCAGCGTCGCGGCGGCGTGGCCCGTCACGATGCGGTCGCCTGGGGCTTCGCCCGGGCCGCCGATGCCCTGGGTGTGGACCTGATCCAGCAGACCGAAGTCATTGGTTTCCGCAAGGAGAACGGTGCTGTGATCGGTGTGGAAACCAACAAGGGTTTCATCGGTGCCAAGCGCGTCGGCGTGGTCACCGCCGGTAACTCCGGGCACATGGCCAAGCTGGCTGGCTTCCGCCTGCCGCTGGAGTCGCACCCCTTGCAGGCACTGGTGTCGGAGCCAATCAAGCCGATCATCGACTCGGTGATCATGTCCAACGCCGTGCACGGCTACATCAGCCAGTCCGACAAAGGCGACCTGGTGATCGGTGCCGGCATCGACGGCTGGGTCGGTTATGGCCAGCGTGGCTCGTACCCGATCATCGAACATACCCTGCAGGCGATCGTCGAGATGTTCCCGATCCTGTCGCGCGTGCGCATGAACCGTCAGTGGGGCGGCATCGTCGACACCACTCCCGATGCCTGCCCGATCATCTCCAAGACTCCGGTCAAGAACATGTTCTTCAACTGCGGTTGGGGCACGGGCGGCTTCAAGGCCACGCCAGGTTCGGGCAACGTCTTTGCGGCGAGCCTGGCCAAGGGCGAGATGCATCCACTGGCCGCGCCTTTCTCCATCGACCGTTTCTACAACGGCGCGCTGATCGACGAACACGGCGCTGCTGCCGTCGCCCACTGACCCGGAGACAATCGTCATGTTGCAAATCTTCTGTCCCCACTGCGGCGAGCTGCGCTCCGAAGAAGAATTTCACGCTTCAGGCCAGGCGCACATCGCCCGCCCGCTGGACCCGAACACCTGCTCCGACGAAGAGTGGGGCACCTACATGTTCTTCCGCGACAACCCGCGCGGTATCCACCATGAGCTGTGGGACCACGTCGCCGGTTGCCGCCAGTACTTCAACGTGACCCGTGACACGGTGACCTACGAGATTCTCGAAACCTACAAGATCGGTGAGAAACCTCAGGTGACCGCTGCATCCAGACAAAGCGCCGCACCGGCGACCGCCAAGGGCCAGGGAGAAAAAGTATGAGCCAGGTCTATCGCCTCGCCAGCGGCGGTCGCATCGACCGCAGCAAGGTTCTGAACTTTACCTTCAACGGCAAGACCTACCAGGGTTATGCCGGCGATACCCTGGCCGCCGCGCTGCTGGCCAACGGTGTCGAGATCGTCGGGCGCAGCTTCAAGTATTCGCGGCCACGCGGGATCATCGCCGCCGGTACCGAAGAGCCGAACGCCATCCTGCAGATCGGCTCCAGCGAAGCCACCCAGATCCCCAACGTGCGTGCCACCCAGCAGGCGCTGTATTCGGGCCTGGTGGCCAGCAGCACCAACGGCTGGCCGAACGTCAACAACGACGTCATGGGCATCATTGGCAAGGTCGGCGGCAACATGATGCCGCCGGGGTTCTACTACAAGACCTTCATGTATCCCAAGTCGTTCTGGATGACCTACGAGAAGTACATTCGCAAGGCGGCGGGCCTGGGCCGTGCACCGCTGCAGAACGACCCGGACAGCTACGACTACATGAACCAGCACTGCGACGTGCTGATCGTCGGCGCGGGCCCGGCAGGCCTGGCCGCCGCACTGGCAGCTGGCCGCAGCGGTGCACGGGTGATCCTGGCCGACGAACAGGAAGAGTTCGGCGGCAGCCTGCTCGACAGCCGCGAGACCCTCGACGGCAAGCCGGCCGCCGACTGGGTGGCTGCGACCCTTGCCGAGCTGCAGGGGCTGGCGGAAGTCACCCTGCTGCCGCGCAGCACGGTCAACGGTTATCACGACCATAACTTCCTGACCATCCATGAGCGGCTCACCGACCACCTCGGCGATCGCGCGCCGATCGGCCAGGTACGCCAGCGCGTGCACCGTGTACGGGCCAAGCGTGTGGTGCTGGCCACCGGCGCCCACGAGCGTCCGCTGGTGTACGGCAACAACGACCTGCCGGGCAACATGCTGGCCGGAGCGGTCTCCACCTATGTGCGCCGTTATGGCGTGGCGCCGGGCCGCAAGCTGGTGCTGTCGACCAACAACGACCATGCCTACCGCACCGCCCTGGACTGGCACGATGCCGGCCTGCAGGTGATCGCCATCGCCGATGCGCGCCACAACCCACGCGGTTCGTTGGTCGAGGAGGCGCGTGCCAAGGGCATCCGCATCCTCACCTCCAGCGCGGTGATCGAAGCCCGTGGCGGCAAGCACGTCACCGGTGCCCGTGTGGCGGCCATCGATGTGCCTGCGCACAAGGTCACCAGCCCTGGCGAATGGCTCGAATGCGACCTGGTGGCCACTTCCGGAGGCTACAGCCCGGTGGTGCACCTGGCCTCACACCTGGGCGGGCGTCCGGTCTGGCGTGACGATATCCTCGGCTTCGTGCCGGGCGATGCGCCGCAGAAGCGCGTGTGCGTCGGTGGCGTGAACGGCGTCTATGCGCTGGGCGACACCCTCGCCGACGGTTTCGAAGGGGGTGTTCGCGCCGCCACCGAGGCCGGCTTCAAGGCCAGCGTGGGCAGCCTGCCCAAGGCCCTGCAACGCAAGGAAGAGGCCACCGTGGCGCTGTTCCAGGTGCCGCACGACAAGGGCACCGCACGCGCCCCGAAACAGTTCGTCGACCAGCAGAACGACGTCACGGCGGCCGCCATCGAGCTGGCCACCCGCGAAGGCTTCGAGTCGGTCGAGCACGTCAAGCGCTACACCGCGCTGGGCTTCGGTACCGACCAGGGCAAGCTGGGCAACATCAACGGCCTGGCCATCGCCGCCCGCTCGCTGGGTATCACCATTCCGGAAATGGGCACCACCATGTTCCGCCCCAACTACACGCCGGTCACGTTCGGCGCGGTGGCGGGCCGTCATTGTGGCCACCTGTTCGAGCCGGTGCGCTTCACTGCGCTGCATGCCTGGCACGTGAAGAACAACGCCGAGTTCGAGGATGTCGGCCAGTGGAAGCGCCCGTGGTACTTCCCCAAGCCTGGCGAAGACATTCACGCCGCCGTGGCTCGTGAGTGCAAGGCAGTACGTGACAGCGTGGGCCTGCTCGATGCCTCCACGCTCGGCAAGATCGATATCCAGGGCGCGGATGCGCGCGAGTTCCTCAACCGCGTTTATACCAACGCCTGGACCAAGCTCGATGTGGGCAAGGCCCGCTACGGCCTGATGTGCAAGGAAGACGGCATGGTCTTCGACGACGGCGTGACCGCCTGCGTCGGCGACAACCACTTCATCATGACTACCACCACTGGTGGTGCCGCCCGTGTGCTGCAGTGGCTGGAGCTGTACCACCAGACCGAATGGCCGGAGCTGAAGGTGTATTTCACCTCGGTCACCGACCACTGGGCGACCATGACCCTGTCCGGCCCCAACAGCCGCAAGCTGCTGGAGCAGATCAGCGACATCGATCTGGACAAGGACGCCTTCCCGTTCATGAGCTGGAAGGAAGGCAACGTCGGTGGCGTACCGGCGCGGGTGTTCCGTATCTCGTTCACTGGCGAGCTGTCGTACGAGGTCAACGTCCAGGCCAACTACGCCATGGGCGTGCTGGAAAAGATCATCGAGGCGGGCAAGCAGTACAACCTCACGCCTTATGGCACCGAGACCATGCACGTGCTGCGCGCCGAGAAGGGTTTCATCATCGTCGGCCAGGACACCGACGGCTCGATGACCCCGGACGACCTCAACATGAGCTGGTGCGTGGGCCGCAACAAGCCGTACTCGTGGATTGGCCTGCGCGGCATGAACCGCGAGGACACCACCCGCGAGAACCGCAAGCAACTGGTTGGCCTCAAGCCTGTTGACCCGAACGTGTGGCTGCCTGAAGGCGCCCAGCTGGTATTCGATCCCAAGCAGCCAATCCCGATGGACATGGTCGGTCACGTCACCTCCAGCTACAAGGCCAACTCCCTGGGCTATTCGTTCGCCATGGGCGTGGTCAAGGGTGGCCTAAAGCGCCTCGGCGAGCGGGTCTATTCGCCACAGGCTGATGGCAGCGTGATCGAGGCAGAGATCGTGTCTTCGGTGTTCTTCGATCCGAAGGGTGAGCGGCAGAACGTTTGAGGCCCAGCCAGTACTCCTGGTTGGAATGAGGTCCCTGTGGGAGCGGGCTTGCCCGCGAATGCGATGGTGCATTCACCGCCCTCTTCGCGGGCAAGCCCGCTCCCACAGGGTCTCGGGTCGCGTCGCACAAGAATTCAAGGCAGGTAAGAAATGAGCGCTATCAACGTCTTCCAGCAAAACCCCGGCAGCGATGCCAAGGCCCAGTCGCCGCTGCACCACGCAGACCTGGCCAGCCTGGTCGGCAAAGGCCGCAACAACGCAGGCGTGACCCTGCGCGAGAAGAAATTCCTCGGTCACCTGACCCTTCGTGGCGATGGCCATGACCCGCAGTTCGCCGGTGCCGTGCACAAGGCCCTGGGCTTGGAGCTGCCGGTGGCGCTGACGGTGGTCGCCAACAGTGAAATGTCGTTGCAGTGGGTGGGCCCCGACGAATGGCTGCTGATCGTCCCGGGCGGCCAGGAGTTCAGCGTCGAGCAGAAGCTGCGCGATGCCCTCGAAGGCCAGCACGTCCAGGTGGTCAATGTCAGTGGCGGGCAGACCCTGCTCGAGCTGCGCGGCCCGAACGTGCGCGACGTGCTGATGAAATCCACCAGCTATGATGTACACCCGAACAACTTCCCGGTCGGCAAGGCCGTGGGCACCGTGTTCGCCAAGTCGCAACTGGTGATCCGTCGCACTGCCGAAGACACCTGGGAGCTGGTGATCCGCCGCAGCTTCTCCGACTACTGGTGGCTGTGGCTGCAGGACGCATCGGCCGAGTACGGCCTGGCCATCGAGGCATAAGGAGCGCAGATCATGAGTCGGGCACCGGACACCTGGATTCTCACCGCCGACTGCCCGAGCATGCTCGGCACGGTCGATGTGGTCACGCGTCATCTCTTCGAGCAGCGCTGCTACGTCACCGAGCACCATTCCTTCGATGACCGGCTGTCGGGGCGTTTCTTCATCCGTGTCGAATTCCGCGCACCCGAGGGTTTCGATGAAGATGCCTTCCGTGCCGGGTTCGCCGAGCGCAGCGAAGCGTTCGGCATGGCCTTCGAGCTGACTGCACCCAATCACCGCCCCAAGGTGGTGATCATGGTGTCCAAGGCCGACCATTGCCTGAACGACCTGCTGTATCGCCAGCGCATCGGCCAACTGGGCATGGAGGTGGTCGCAGTGATCTCCAACCACCCCGACCTGGAGCCGCTGGCGCACTGGCACAAGATCCCCTACTACCACTTCGCGCTCGACCCGAACGACAAGCCGGGCCAGGAGCGCAAGGTGCTCAAGGTGATCGAGGAAACCGGCGCGGAACTGGTGATTCTCGCCCGCTACATGCAGGTGCTGTCGCCAGAGCTGTGTCGGCGCCTGGATGGCTGGGCGATCAACATCCATCACTCGCTACTGCCGGGGTTCAAGGGTGCCAAGCCCTATCACCAGGCATACAACAAGGGTGTGAAGATGGTCGGTGCGACCGCGCACTACATCAACAATGACCTCGACGAAGGGCCGATCATCGCCCAGGGCGTCGAGGTGGTGGATCACAGCCACTATCCCGAAGATCTGATCGCCAAGGGCCGTGATATCGAATGCCTGACCCTGGCGCGGGCGGTGGGGTATCACATCGAGCGGCGGGTGTTCCTCAATGCCAACCGGACTGTGGTTCTCTGACGCCTGCCCTGGCCTCTTCGCGGGCAAGCCCGCTCCTACGGGGGATCGGGTGTCTGAGAACGGCACTGTGCCTGTAGGAGCGGGCTTGCCCGCGAATGGCATCACCGCTTTCGACCTGCCGTAAACAGACAACCCCCTGTCGCATCCAGTCACTGCGACATCCCCCATCAAGCCCACAATTCCCTCATTCCAGTAACACAGGCCGCCCAAGGATGGCGGCGCTTCAACCACCGCTGCATAAATACAAATCAAGCGAGGTAAAAGCATGTCTGGTAATCGTGGAGTGGTGTATCTCGGCGCAGGCAAGGTCGAGGTGCAGAAGATCGACTACCCCAAGATGCAGGATCCGCGCGGCAAGAAGATCGAGCACGGCGTGATCCTCAAGGTGGTCTCCACCAATATCTGCGGCTCCGACCAGCACATGGTCCGTGGCCGCACCACCGCTCAGGTCGGCCTGGTGCTCGGCCACGAAATCACCGGTGAAATCGTCGAGTTGGGCCGTGATGTCGAGCGCCTGAAGATCGGCGACCTGGTGTCGGTGCCGTTCAACGTTGCTTGCGGGCGCTGCCGTTCCTGCAAGGAGATGCATACCGGCGTCTGCCTGACCGTCAACCCGGCCCGTGCCGGCGGTGCCTACGGCTATGTC
>NZ_JAYFUI010000119.1:0-11733 GCF_034961125.1 Pseudomonas machongensis
CCTCGGACATGTTCACCTGGTAGCGTTTGGCGAACCAGGCGGTGAAGGCATTCTTGAACCAGCGTGCGCGGCACTCGGCGACGCAGCCGGCCAGGCGCGACAGCAGGTGATGCGGCAGCAGGTGCTGGCTGATGATGAACAGACGGGATTTCATGCAGGTTCCTTAAACTTCTACAGGCGTGTCCGGGTGATTGCCCCACTCGCTCCACGAGCCGGCGTAAGCCTTGACCCGTGGATAGCCGAGTGACTTAGCCACCAGGTAGGTGAATCCGGAGCGACGGTGGGTCTGGCAGTGGGTGATCACTTCCTTGTCAGGGGTGATGCCCAATTGCTGCAGTACTTCGGCGATGTCCTTGCGAATGCGCAGGTGGTCGTTGAGGTCCATGCCTGCAGTCCACTCGAAGTTGACCGCGCCGGGGATGTGACCGGCCTTGGCTGCCAGGACCTTCTCGCCGTTGAATTCCTGCGGGCCGCGGGCGTCCCAGACCACCAGGTCGTCGGCGCCCAGGCGGCTTTGCAGGTATTCGCGGGTGGCGGTGGGTTCGGCGCGCAGGCGCAGGCGCACAGGCGTGCTGGCGGCGGCTGGCACTTCAGTGACGAGCTTGTCCGCAGGCCAGGCCTGGATTCCGCCGTTGAGGTAGTGGTAGTGCGCGTGGCCGATCACGTCGAGCAGCCAGATGAAGCGCCCGGCCCAGCCGCCGCCTTCGTCGTCGTATACCACGTACACCGCGTCGTCTCGGTGGCCGAGCTCGCTGAACAGCTTTTCCAGGTCGGCCTGGGCCGGCAGCAGGCCGGGAGCCGGAGGCTGGCCCAGTTGGGTGCGCTTGCCCTCGACGAACCGCGCGCCGGGAATGTGGCCGCTGACATAGCGGTTGGCGCTGCTCAGGTCGACCAGGATCAGCTCGGGCGAATCCAGGCGTGGCAGCAGGTCGGCGGCTTCGATCACCAGGGGCAAGCCGGAAAAATCAGTCATCCACGGTCTCCGGGGAGCAAGGGAGGTGCGATTGTAGCGCAAGGTTCAGGCATTGCGGTTGGCGAAGCTGGCCAGCGCGCGCTCGATACATTGTGCGGTTTTTCCGAAGGCCTGCACGCTCACGTCCGCAAGCGGCCTGCCACCCTGGTCGGCGATCGCCAGCATCAACACCTGGTCGTTCACGGCCAGCGAGCGCAACAGCAAGTGCTCGCTGGGGAACAACGCTCGCAGCGGTGCGGGTAGCAGGGCGGAAAACTGGGCATGATTGTCGGGCGTCAGGCGCAGTTGCGAGGCTTTGCTCAGCAGTTTTTGCAGCAGCTTGCTCTGACCTGGTGCCAATGTGAGCGCTGAGGCTTCGCGCGGCAGGCCGGCGCTCTGCTGTACGCGCAGGCAGTCATTGGGTTTGTCGAGCAACAGCAGCAGCACTCGCTGCATGCCGCAAGCCAGCAGCGCCTCGCGTGCCTGGGTGGCCAGATGCACGGTGTTGGTGAACGGGCTGGGCTGGGCCAGCAGGTCGCCGCACAGCGTGCGCCAGCGTTGCAGGTCCTGGGCAGGTGGCGGTGGCGGGGTGAGCATGTCTGGGTGCGGGCGCCGCTGCTGCCAGGGCCAGATCAGCGCCTCGGCCGGGTGGAACAGTGCATGCCGGGCGTGGTGGCGGGCGCTGGCCGCTGCTTGCTGGTGCACCTGCTGTTGCACATCATCCAGCGTGGTTTGCAGGTACATGGCGGTGAGCAGTTGCCAGCGCAGCAAGTGCGGGTTATCCCAGCCGACCTGGGCCGACAGCGCGAGGCCGTTGGCCAGCAGCACGGTGTTGGCCGGCTGGTTGAACCAGCGGCGCAGCCCGGGCTCTTCGTCCAGTCGATGCTGCTTGCTCAACTCGTCAGGCTCGCGGGCGATGTTCAGCACCTGGGCCAGTTGTTCGCGTTCTTCGAGCAGCAGGCGATAACCCTGGGTGACCCATTCCGGCAGGCGCCAGTGCGTGGCGACGGCGCGGCACAACTCCATGATGCGCACGCCGAACAGTGCATGCTCCACCTCTGAAGCCTCTTCACCCTTGTGAATGACCCGCAGTTCCCAGGTGTCGAGCAGCTTGGGGTAAGCCAGGGCCAGTGCCCACAGTGGCGAGAGGAACAGCAGGCTGCCCCAGTGGATCTCCTGCCACAGGCGCGCCAGGCGGCTGGCGAACAGGCCGTTGGCTTGCTGGGTGGCGTGCTGGCTGATCAGCAGGAATTGGCGCAGCACCGGCGGGATGTCGTCTCCCGGTATCGATGGCAGGCGCCCCATCAATTGCAGGATGCGGCTCAGGCCCAGGCGGTTCAGGGCGATCTCCAGGCTTTCGGCGGGCTCGGCCTGGCTGGCATGGTTCGGGTGATTGGCTTCGCGCATCACGCACAGCACCAGCGACGGGCTGTCCTGCATCAGTTCGGCGATGTCGCGCAGCGAGCGGCGATTGTCGTTGATGGCCGCCAGAACCCGGTCATGACTCTCTTTGGGTACCGGCACGCGGATACCGTCGAGCAGCCTTACCCAGGCGTCTAGAGAGGAGGGGATCTGCGCAGGCACCTTGGTTTCGATTGGCATTTTGACATCAGTCCAAACTGGCTTTTCGCATTGAGTGGCTATAGTCTGGCGCAGTTCTGCCGATAAGGAGAAGAAGAGTTTCCAAGCTTCCGCCCCTGACCCTGACCACGACAGCAAGTGCTTCCAATCTATGGCTAAAATTATCGGCATCATCGTCGTATTCGCGAGTGTCCTCGGCGGATACGTCCTCTCCCACGGCAAGATCGCGGCGCTGATCCAGCCGTTCGAAGTGCTGATCATCGGCGGTGCGGCCTTTGGCGCGTTTCTCCAGGCCAACCCTGGCTACATGACCATGCACGTCATGAAGAAGTCGCTGAAGATGTTTGGCAGCCGCTTCACCCATACGTTCTATCTGGAAGTGTTGGGCCTGATCTACGAGATTCTCAACAAGAGTCGCCGCGAGGGCATGATGGCCATCGAGGGTGACATCGAGGATCCCGCGGCCAGCCCGATCTTCGCCAAGTACCCTGCGGTCATGGGCGATGCGCGGATGACCGCGTTCGTCTGCGACTACCTGCGCATCATGTCGACCGGCAACATGGCACCCCATGAGCTCGAAGGCCTGTTCGACATGGAACTGCTGAGCCTGAAGGAAGACCTCGAGCACCCGTCCCATGCGGTGACCAGCGTTGCTGACGCCATGCCCGGCTTCGGTATCGTGGCGGCGGTACTCGGCATCGTGGTGACCATGGCCTCGCTGGGCGATGGCGACCAGAAATCCATCGGCCTGCACGTCGGTGCTGCGCTGGTCGGGACCTTCTTCGGTATTCTCGCGGCCTATGGTTTCTTCGGCCCGCTGGCCAACTGCCTGCGCCACGACGCCAAGGAAGAACTGAACGTCTACGAGGCGATCAAGGCTTCGCTGGTGGCCTCGGCGTCCGGCATGCCGCCGTCGCTGGCCGTCGAGTTCGGGCGCAAGGTGCTGTACCCGGCGCACCGTCCGAGCTTTGCCGAACTGGAACAAGCGGTTCGCGGTCGCTAAGCCATGGAGAACAATCAGCCCATCATCGTCAAGCGCGTCAAGCGCTACGGCGACGGCCACCATGGCGGCTCCTGGAAGATCGCCTTCGCCGACTTCGCCACGGCGATGATGGCGTTCTTCCTGGTGCTGTGGTTGCTGTCCACGGCCACCCCGGAGCAGAAGATCGCCATCGCCGGCTACTTCAAGGATCCGATCGGCTTCTCCGAAAGCGGTACGCCCTACGTCATCGACCTGGGCGGCTCGCCGCAGCTGGCCCCGGAAAAGACCATCAACCCGGAGGAGAAGTCCGAGCCGACGCCTGACACCAGCGTGCAGATGGACAAGGACCGGATCGAGACCATGGCAGACCAGGTCGAGCAGGAGCGGCTGCAACTGCTGCTGCAGGAGCTGCAGAACAAGGTCGAGGAAAATCCGCAGCTGCAGAAGTTCAAGGACCAGATCCTGTTCGAGATCACCCAGGACGGCCTGCGCATCCAGATCATGGATGCCGAGAACCGGCCTATGTTCGACCTCGGTAGTGCGCGCCTGAAGCCCTACTTCGAAGACATCCTGCTGGCCATGGCCGACACCATCAAGGCCGTGCCGAACAAGATCAGCGTCAGCGGCCACACCGATGCCAAGCCTTATGCCGGTACCGGTGATTTCGGCAACTGGGAGCTGTCGGCCAACCGTGCCAACGCCGCGCGGCGTGCGCTGGTGGCGGGTGGTTATCCGGATGGCCAGGTGGCGCGAGTGGTGGGTTACGCCTCGTCGTCGCTGTTCGACCGCGAAAACCCGTTCAACCCGGTCAACCGCCGGATCGACATCATCGTGCTGACCAAAAAAGCCCAGCGGGAGATCGAGGGCGAGCAGGGTGCACCTGAGGCACCGGCCAACCCAACCCCGCCTGCCGATGCGGCGCCAGGAGCCCCTGGAGCCTCCGCCGCGCCGGCCGATGGCTCGACGCCGATGCAGCCGCGTGAGCTGCGCCAGAAGCTGAACATCTTCGAGGATGGCGTGCTGAAGATGGACGAGCCCAAGGAAAACTGAGCCCGGCATCTGCAGGAGCGGCGCAACGCCGCTCCTGCAGCTTCAGTAGGTGTCTTGCGTCAGGCTTGCCACGATCGAGCGGTAGCTGTGCATCCGCTGCGCCGAGATACGCCCTTCCTCCAGCCCTTTGAGCAACGCACAGCCAGGCTCGCGGTCATGCTTGCAGTCGCGGAAGCGACAGTTGCCGAGCAGATCGCGGAACTCGATGAAGCCCGCCTCCACATCGTCACGGCTGACATGCGCCAAGCCAAACTCGCGGATACCGGGGGAATCGATCAGGTCGCCGCCGTTGGGGAAGTGGTAGAGCCGTGCGGTGGTGGTGGTGTGGGTACCCTGGCCCGACCACTCCGACAGATCGCCCACCCGCGTTTGCGCCTGCGGCAGCAGGCTGTTGACCAGCGACGACTTGCCCACACCCGACTGCCCGACGAACACGCTGATGTGCTCGTCCAGTGTCTGCTGCAGGCGCTGCATGCCATCGCCGTGGTGTGCGGACACTTCGAGCAGCGGGTAACCGAGATCGCGGTACACCGCTAGCAGCGCATTGAGCGTCGCTGCGTTGTCGTCGTTGATCAGGTCGGCCTTGTTCAGCAACAGCAGCGGGCGGATGCCTGCGTGCTCGGCAGCAACCAGGTAGCGGTCGATGAGATTGGCCTGGGGCTCGGGTGCCGGGGCGAAGACGATCACGATCAGGTCGACGTTGGCCGCGACCGGCTTGAGCTGGCCGTGGTTGTTCGGCCGACACAGCTCGGTGCTGCGCGGCATCTGCGCGACGATCACACCGTTGCCCTGGTTGCCGGCCCGCCAGACCACCTTGTCGCCTGTGACCAGGGCAGGCAGGTTGGCGCGCAAGTGGCAGCGGAACACCTGGCCTGCGACTTCGCCGTCCTGGGCCTCGACCTCGACCGTGACGCCGAAGTGGGCGATCACCAGGCCCAGCTGCTCGGGCCCCAGGTCGCCGCCTTCGAGCTCTTGCAGGGCGTGCTGCTCGCGTTTGGCGGCGCGGGCGGCGCGTTCACCCTGGATCTTTTCGATGCGCCAGTTCTGGCGGCGGTTGAGCTGGCGTTTGGCCATGGAGGTTCCGTGTTGGCGGGGCAAAAGAAAACGGCAGGCAGTTTAGCACGCTCCACTAGGCTAATATGTTGGCCTATTCGAGGAGCTCATTCATGCACAACCCACAGAACCTGATCTGGATCGATCTGGAGATGACCGGCCTGGATCCGGACAACGACGTCATCATCGAGATGGCCACTATCGTCACCGACAGCGAACTGAACACCCTGGCCGAGGGCCCGGTCATCGCCATTCACCACAGCGACGAAGTCCTGGCGCGCATGGACGAGTGGAACACCCGCACCCATGGCGCCTCGGGCCTGACCCAGCGCGTGCGCGAAAGCCGTATCGACATGGCCGAAGCCGAAGCCCAGACCATCGCCTTTCTCGAGCAGTGGGTACCAAAGGGCAAGTCACCCATCTGCGGCAACAGCATCTGTCAGGACCGCCGCTTCCTCTATCGTCACATGCGCGCGCTGGAAGGCTACTTCCACTACCGCAACCTCGATGTCTCCACGCTCAAGGAGCTCGCTGCGCGCTGGGCGCCGGACGTGCGCGACAGCTTCAAGAAAGGCAGCACCCACCTGGCACTGGATGACATCCGCGAGTCGATCGCCGAGCTGCGTCACTACCGCGAGCATTTCATCAAGGTCTGATGAATCAGGGGGCGTGCATACGCCCCCTTTTGGTGCCACGCGCGACTGAGTAGACTGCGCGCCTTTTCTCGCACGGATTTGCGCCATGCTGTTGATGCTCTACCTCATCGCCATCACTGCCGAAGCCATGACTGGCGCCTTGTCCGCTGGCCGGCGCGGCATGGACTGGTTCGGCGTGGTACTGATCGCCTGCATCACCGCCCTGGGTGGCGGCTCGGTGCGCGACGTACTGCTTGGGCACTATCCGCTGACCTGGGTGAAGCACCCCGAATACCTGGTGCTGACCAGTTTCGCCGCATTGCTGACGATCTTCATCGCGCCGCTGATGCGTCACCTGCGCTCGCTGTTCCTGGTCCTCGACGCTCTCGGATTGGTGGCCTTCACCTTGATCGGCTGCATGACTGCACTGGAAATGGGCCAGGGGATGCTAGTGGCGTCGATCAGCGGGGTGATCACCGGTGTGTTCGGCGGGATCCTGCGCGATATCTTCTGCAACGACATTCCGCTGGTGTTTCGTCGGGAGCTGTATGCCAGCGTGTCGTTCGCTGCGGCCTGGTTCTATCTGGGTTGCGTGTACTTCAAGGTGCCGGCCGAGCAGGCGATGCTATTGACCCTGTTTGGCGGCTTCCTGGTGCGCTTGCTGGCGATCCGGTTTCACTGGGAAATGCCCAAGTTCCATTACAACGACGAGCATTGAGTCTTCGGGATCGAATGCGGCCTTTTCGCGGGCAAGCCCGCTCCCACTGTGGGAGCGGGCTTGCCCGCGAAAAAGTTGTACTGTGGCTGTCAGCCCGCCGCCTCGTGCCGCGCCAACGCCCACTCCACGTGCTCCCTGACCAATGCCGAAGGATGCTCGCGCCGCGCTTTCAGGGCCTCGAGCACGGCGATCGTCGAAGGTGCATTGCCCAGCCCGACCGCCAGGTTGCGCAGCCAGCGCTCGTAACCGGCGCGACGTAGCGGCGAGCCTTCGGTGCGGCTGAGAAAGGTCTTTTCGTCCCACAGGAACAGTGCCGCCAGCTCGGCGTTGTCCAGCCCATGGCGCGGCTTGAAGTCGTCCTCGCCGGTCGATTTGGCGAAGCGGTTCCAGGGGCAGACGATCTGGCAGTCGTCGCAACCGAACACCCGGTTACCGATCAAGGGGCGCAGCTCCAGCGGGATCGCGTCCTTGAGCTCGATGGTCAGGTACGAGATGCAGCGCCGCGCATCGAGCTGGTAGGGCCCGACGAAGGCCGCGGTGGGGCAGATGTCCAGGCACGCCTGGCAGCGCCCGCAATGCTCGCTGGTCTGGGCTTCGTCGGCGGGCAGTGGCAGATCGACAAACAGCTCGGCGAGGAAGAAGTAGCTGCCCGCCTTACGGTTGAGCAGCAGGGTGTTCTTGCCGATCCAGCCGAGCCCGGCCTGTTGGGCGATGGCCTTTTCCAGTACCGGAGCGCTGTCGACGAAAGCGCGGTAGCCGAAGGGGCCGATGGTTTCCTGGATGCGGTCGGCCAGGTGCTGCACGCGCTTGCGCACCAGCTTGTGGTAGTCGCGGCCCAGGGCGTAGCGAGAGATATAGGCTTTTTCCGGTTGAGCCAGGCGCTGGGCCATCTGCGTATCGCCGGGCAGATAGTCCATGCGCAGCGAAACCACCCGCAAGGTGCCGGGGATCAGTTCGGCAGGGCGCGAACGTTTCGTGCCGTGCGCTGCCATATAGTCCATCTCGCCGTGATGTCCGGCCTCAAGCCAGCGCTGCAAGTGCTGTTCATGCTCGCCAAGCTCGACATCGGCAATGCCCACGTGGGCAAAACCGAGTTCGCGGCCCCAATCCTTGATCGATTGGGCCAGTGCTGGGAGGTCTAGAGAGGAGGCGGACATGGATGGACAAGGCATTGCAGGCTCAGGTGCGTATAATTCTGCCAGACATCGGAGCCTTTGACCCCATGCCTCAGACCAAACACCACGCCAATACCCCGCAAACGCTCAGCAGCGTGACCGTCGCGCACCTGCCTGCGCGGCCAGCAACTGCCCACAAGGGCGATTTTGGCCATGTGCTGGTGGTTGGCGGCGACTTGGGTACCGGCGGCGCCGTGCTGCTCAGTGCCGAGGCGGCGCTGCGCTGTGGCGCCGGGCTGGTCAGCGTGGCGACACGCCCCGAGCATGTGGCCGCGAGCCTCAGCCGTCTGCCGGAAACCATGTGCCTGGGCGTCAGTTCGGCCAACCAGTTGATGACGGTGCTGGATCGCGCTTCGGTGCTGGTGGTGGGGCCTGGTCTTGGCCAGGCGGCCTGGGGCCGCAGCCTGCTGTCGGCAGTCGCCAATGCACACCTGCCGCAGGTCTGGGACGCTGATGCGCTCAACCTGCTGGCGCGCACGCCCCTGGCCTTGCCGGGCGGCAGCATCCTGACCCCGCATCCTGGGGAGGCCGCGCGCTTGCTGGGCGTTTCCACCGAGGCCGTGCAGGCCGACCGGCCCGGAGCTGCGCGTAAACTGGCGCGTCGCTACGACAGTGTCTGCGTGCTCAAGGGCGCCGGAACCCTGGTCGCCGACCCGAGCGGCCAGTTGCGGCTGTGCGAGCGAGGCCACCCGGCCATGGCCGGCGCCGGCCTGGGTGATGTGCTGACCGGCGTGCTGGCCGCGTTGCTCGCCCAGGGGCTGGACGCCTGGCAGGCGGCGGGCCTGGGCGTCTGGTTACACGCCTGCGCTGGCGAACGCCTGGGCGCGCAGGGCAGAGGTCTGGCGGCCAGCGATCTGGCTCCGGTCATTCGAGAATTGTTGGAGGAGCATTCAGCGTGTCAGGCATAACCCTGTTTCTGGCCGACGAGCCGGCTACCGTTGCGTTCGGCGCAGCGCTCGCCAAGGTCACCGGCGGCCATGGCGTGATCTTTCTGGAAGGCGACCTGGGCGCCGGCAAGACCACCTTGTCGCGGGGCCTGATCCGTGGATTGGGTCACACTGGCGCAGTAAAAAGCCCGACCTTCACCGTGGTCGAACCTTATGAAATAGGCGATATCCGCGCCTTCCATTTCGATCTTTACCGCCTGGTCGACCCAGAAGAGCTAGAGTTCATGGGAATTCGCGATTATTTCGAAGGCGATCCGCTGTGTCTTTTCGAATGGCCGCAGAAGGGCGCGGGCGTTTTGCCAAAGCCCGACCTGACCATTACCATAAGCCCCCAGGCGGGCGGCCGCTCGCTGAACCTGTCGCCGCAGGGGGCTCGCGGCGAAGCCTGGTGTGCCGCTCTGGCTGCCGAAAACAAATCGTAAGTGGGGAAAGGTATGCTGCGCATTCGCGCACTGGTCGCCGTCGTTGGACTGCTGCTGACAGCGGTGACCGTTGACGCTCTGGCCGTCACACAAGTCAAGAGCATGCGCCTGTGGCGTGCGCCGGACAACACTCGCCTGGTCTTCGACCTGTCGGGCCCGGTGCAGCACAGCGTCTTCACGCTCAGCGCGCCTGATCGCCTGGTCATCGACATCAACGGTGCGACGCTCGCCTCGCCATTGAACGTCTCCACCTCGAACACGCCTATCACCAGCGTGCGCTCGGCCCAGCGTACCGCCACCGACCTGCGCGTGGTGGTCGACCTGAAAAAGGCTGTCACGCCCAAAAGCTTCACCCTTGCACCCAACGCCCAGTACGGCAATCGCCTGGTGGTCGACCTGTACGACCAGGAAGCCGATGCGGTTGCCGCCAGCAACCCCACACCGCCGCCGGTCACCCAGGCCCCAGCCACCACGCCCGCAGTACCGGTGACGCCGGCGCAACCGGCGATCAAGCTGCCGCCGGTGCCCAACGGCAAGCGTGACATCGTGGTCGCCATCGACGCCGGCCATGGCGGGGAAGACCCTGGCGCCTCCGGCTCGCGTGGCCAGCACGAGAAAGACATCGTGCTCGATATCGCGCGCGAGCTTCAGCGCCAGATCAACACCGAGAAAGGTTATCGCGCCGAACTGACCCGTACCGGCGATTACTTCATTCCGTTGCGCAAACGCACCGAGATTGCCCGCAAGAAGGGCGCAGACCTGTTCATCTCCATCCACGCTGACGCCGCGCCGTCGAAAGCGGCCTTCGGTGCGTCGGTGTTCGCCCTGTCCGACCGCGGCGCTACCTCCGAGACCGCGCGCTGGCTGGCCGACAGCGAGAACCGCTCCGACCTTATCGGCGGTGCCGGCAACGTCAGCCTCGATGACAAGGACCGCATGCTTGCCGGTGTGCTGCTCGACCTGTCGATGACGGCCACGCTCAGTTCCAGCCTCAACGTGGGCCAGAAAGTGCTGGGCAACATGGGCCGTATCACGCCGCTGCACAAGCAGCGCGTGGAACAGGCTGGATTCATGGTGCTGAAATCACCGGACATCCCGTCGATCCTGGTCGAGACCGGATTCATCTCCAACGCCAACGAAGCCAACAAGCTGGCAACCAAGAGTCACCAGCAGGCGCTGGCCCGCTCGATTCATAGTGGTGTGCGCCAGTTCTTCCAGCAGAACCCACCGCCAGGCACCTACATCGCCTGGTTGCGCGATTCCGGCAAGATCGCCCAGGGTCCCCGTGAACACAGCGTGCGCCCGGGCGAGACGCTGGCGATGATCGCCGTGCGTTATCAGGTCAGCGTTGCCAGCCTGCGCAGCACCAACAACCTCAAGAGCGATGAGCTCAAGGTCGGTCAGCACCTCGATATCCCGGCCACTACCCTGGCGTCCCAGCAATGAGTGGTGGTTCGCGAATCCAGCTGCTCAGCCCGCGGCTGGCCAACCAGATCGCCGCCGGCGAGGTGGTCGAACGCCCTGCGTCGGTGGCCAAGGAGCTGCTGGAGAACAGCCTGGATTCCGGTGCCCGGCGCATCGACGTGGATGTCGAACAGGGCGGCGTGAAGCTGCTGCGCGTGCGTGACGATGGCAGTGGCATCGCCCCCGACGACCTGCCGCTGGCGCTGGCGCGCCATGCGACCAGCAAGATTCGCGAGCTGGAAGACCTTGAGGGCGTGCTCAGCCTGGGCTTTCGTGGCGAGGCACTCGCGTCGATCAGTTCGGTAGCGCGCCTGACCCTGACCTCGCGTACCGCCAATGCCAGCGAAGCCTGGCAGGTCGAGACCGAGGGCCGAGACATGCTCCCGCGGGTTCAGCCGGCGGCGCACCCCATCGGTACTTCGGTCGAAGTACGCGACCTGTTTTTCAACACCCCGGCCCGGCGCAAGTTCCTCAAGGCCGAGAAAACCGAATTCGATCATCTGCAGGAAGTGATCCGGCGCCTGGCGCTGGCGCGCTTTGATGTGGGCTTTCACCTGCGCCACAACGGCAAGAGCATCCTCAGCCTGCATGAGGCGCCCGACGAGCTGTCGCGCGCGCGGCGGGTCGGGGCGATCTGCGGGCCTGGCTTCCTCGAGCAGGCGCTGCCGATCGAGGTCGAGCGCAATGGCCTGCGCCTGTGGGGCTGGGTCGGCTTGCCGACCTTCTCGCGCAGCCAGGCCGACCTGCAGTACTT
>NZ_JAYFUI010000120.1:0-10572 GCF_034961125.1 Pseudomonas machongensis
CCTCGACCTGTGGGGCCGTGAACGCAACGCCACTGAGCAGGCGCTGGACCAGGCGCACATGCGCGCCGCCGAAGCCCGCCAGGCCCAGCTCGAATTGCACGACAACGTGGTGCGCACCTACATCCAGCTGAGCCTGCATTTCGCCCAGCGCGACATCGTCCAGGCCGAGCTGGAGCAGCAGGAGCAGATCCTCGCGCTGGCCAGGCGGCGCCTCGAAGCCGGGATCGGCACCCATCTGGACGTCAGTCAGGCCGAAGCGCCGTTGCCGGAAACCCATCGGCAGCTCGACAGCCTCGATGAAGAAATTGCCCTGACGCGCAATCAATTGGCGGCACTGGCCGGCAAGGGGCCGGGCGAGGGGGCCAGCCTGCAGCGCCCGACACTGACGCTCGCGGCGCCGCTGTCCTTGCCCTCGGCATTGCCCGCCGAGCTGGTCGGCCAGCGCCCCGACGTGGTCGCCAGCCGCTGGCAGGTGGCAGCCCAGGCCCGCGGCATCGAGGTCGCCCACGCAGGCTTCTTCCCCAATGTCGACCTGGTCGGCGGCCTTGGTTTCATGGCCACCGGTGGCGGGCCGCTGGAGTTTCTCACCGGCCGCAAGTTCAACTACAACGTCGGGCCTGCCATCAGCTTGCCGATCTTCGATGGCGGGCTTCTGCGCGCGCAGTTGGGTGAAGCTTCGGCCGGCTACGACATGGCTGTTGCCCATTACAACGAAACAGTGGTCGGGGCGTTGAAGGGGATTTCCGACCAGTTGATCCGTCGCGAGTCGATGGCGCAGCAGGCACACTTCGCGGCCGAATCGGTCGCCGCCGCGCAGAAGACCTACGACATCGCCACGGTTGCCTTCCAGCGCGGGCTGACCGACTACCTGAACGTGCTCAATGCGCAGACCCTGCTGTTTCGCCAGCAGCAGATCCAGCAGCAGGTCCAGGCCGCGCGCTTGAGTGTGCATGCCGAGCTGGTCACGGCGTTGGGCGGTGGTCTTGGCGCGGGCAGCGACGTGCCGGATGAGGCGCATCAGGCGGTGCCGAAAGCGCCGGCCCTGATTGCCTCGGGACGCGAGCAATGATGCGTTGGCTGTCCAGCCTGGAATGGCGCCGGGGCTTCTTTGCCTGGGCGCGCACCGACGGGGTGACCTGGGTCTACATCTTCAAGGTGCTCGCTGCGGCGTTCCTCACCCTCTGGCTGGCCATGCGTCTGGAGCTGCCGCAGCCGCGCACGGCGATGATCACCGTGTTCATCGTCATGCAGCCGCAGAGCGGGCATGTGTTCGCCAAGAGTTTCTACCGCATGCTCGGCACCCTGGCCGGTTCGGCGATGATGGTCGCGCTGATCGCGATCTTCCCGCAGAACACCGAGCTGTTCCTGCCCAGCCTGGCGCTGTGGGTTGGTCTGTGCTCGGCAGGGGCCATGCGCTATCGCACCTTCCGCGCCTATGGCTTCGTGCTGGCCGGTTATACCGCGGCGATGATCGGCCTGCCGGTGCTCCAGCACCCTGACCAGGCATTCATGGCCGCGGTATGGCGGGTGCTGGAGATCTCTCTGGGGATTCTGGTCTCGACCCTGGTCAGTGCCGCGATCCTGCCGCAATCGGCCAGCGCCGCCATGCGCAATGCCTTGTACCAGCGCTTCGGCGTGTTTGCCGGGGTGGTGGTCCAGGCCCTGCGCGGCAACAGCCAGCGTGCGCTGTTCGAGTCGTGCAACGTGCGTTTCATCGCCGAGGCGGTGGGGCTGGAGAGCCTGCGCAACGTCACCGCCTTCGAAGACCCGCACATGCGCAGGCGCTCCGGTCGCCTGGTGCGCATGAACAGCGAATTCATGGCCATCACCACCCGTTTCAACGCCTTGCACCGTTTGCTCGAACGCCTGCGTGCACGCGGCCCGGCGCAGATCGTCGGTGCCATCGAGCCGGGCCTGCATACCCTGGCGCAATTGCTCGAGCCCTACGTCGGGCGAGCCCTGACCGATGCCGATGCGCTACGCCTGACCCTGGAACTGGCAGCCTACAAGGATGGCCTCCAGGCGCAGGTGCGCGGGCTGCGTGCGGCGTACCTGGAGACCGGCCCCAGCGACGCCGACCTGCTGGACTTCCACACCACCTACGAGCTGCTCTACCGCCTGGTCGACGACCTCTACAGCTACGCCCAGACCCACGCCTCACTGGCCGCGCACAACCACGAACGCGAGCAGTGGGACGAGCCCTATGTGGCACAGACCAGCTGGCTGGTGTCGCTGGCCGCCGGCGTGCGTGGCGCCGCGGTGCTGTTGCTGCTGGGCAGCTACTGGCTGCTCAGCGACTGGCCCAGCGGCGCCATGATGACGCTGATCGCCACGGTCACCGCCGGCCTTTCGGCAGCCTCGCCCAACCCCAGGCGCATGTCGTTCCAGATGGCGTGCGGCACCCTGCTCGGGGCGTTCATCGGTTTCTTCGAGACCTTCTTCGTATTCCCCTGGATCGACGGTTTCGCCCTGCTGTGCATGGTGCTGGCGCCGGTGTTCGTGCTCGGTGCGTTCCTCTCGTCGCGTCCGGCCTATGCCGGTTATGGCGTGGGCTTGCTGGTGTTCTTCGCCATCGGTTCGGTGCCCAACAACCTCACGGTCTACGACCCATACGCCTTCATCAACGATTACATCGGCATGATCATCGGCATGCTGGTCTGCGCTGCGGCCGGGGCGATCATCCTGCCGCCGAACAGTCGTTGGCTATGGAGCCGCCTGGAGCAGGACCTGCGCGAACAGGTGCTGTTCGCCATCGCTGGGCGCCTGCGGGGCCTGGGCTCGGCGTTCGAGAGCCGCACCCGCGACCTGCTGCACCAGGCCTATGGCCTGGCGGCCGGCAAGCCGCAGGTGCAGGCCGAGCTGATGGGCTGGATGTTCGTGGTATCGGAAGTCGGTCACGCCGTGATCGAACTGCGCAAGGAGCAGGCCAATGCCCCGGTGCACCCGGCCTATGCCGAATCGCAGCCCTGGCGCCAGGCGATACGGGTGATGGGGCGCGCCCTGGCGCGGCTGTTCCTGCAGCCCAACGCCAGCAACCACGAGCGCGCGCTGGTGGCGGTCGACCACGCCATCAGCCGTGTGCAGGCCACCGACGAACCTTTCGCCCGGCACTTCGACACGTCGGTGCTGCGCCGCGCGCAGAGCTACCTGCACTTCATCCGCACCTCGCTGCTCGACCCCCAGTCACCCCTGGCCCCGGCCAAAGGATTGCACCATGCCCCGTGAGATCGCCTTCCATGGCGTGTACATGCCCACCATGACCCTGATGTTCCTGTTCGCTGCAGGCCTGGCCTGGGGCCTGGACCGCTTCATCGCCAGTCACGACGGCTATCGCTTCTTCTGGCACCCGGCGCTGTTGCGCCTGTCCCTGTTCGTCTGCCTGTTCGGCGCACTGGCGCTGTCTGTCTACTGGTGAGAAACCTTCGATGAAAAAATTCTTCAGCTTCCTCGCCACCCTGCTGGTGCTGACCGCTGCCGTGGTGATCGGCCGCCAGTTGTGGCTGCACTACATGACCACGCCCTGGACCCGCGACGGTCGCGTGCGCGCCGACATCATCAACGTCGCGGCCGATGTGCCGGGTTATGTGGTGGACGTGCCGGTGCGTGACAACCAGCAGGTGAAGAAGGGCGATGTGCTGATCCGCATCGACCCCGAGCACTATCGCCTGGCAGTGGAGCAGGCCCGGGCGCTGGTCGCTTCGCGCAAGTCCACCTGGGAGATGCGCAAGGTCAACGCACGGCGCCGTGCCGACCTGGACAACCTGGTCATCTCCAAGGAGAACCGCGACGACGCCAGCAATATCGCCAACGCCGCCCTGGCCGACTATCAGCAGGCCCAGGCACAACTGGCAGCGGCCGAGCTGAACCTCAAGCGCACCGAGATCGTTGCCACGGTCGACGGCTACGTCACCAACCTGAACATCCACAAGGGCGATTACGCCCGCACCGGCGAGGCGGTGATGGCGGTGGTGGACGAGCATTCGTTCTGGGTGTACGGCTTCTTCGAGGAGACCAAGCTGCCGCATGTGAAGGTGGGGGACCAGGCCGAGCTGCAGATGATGAGCGGCGAGTTGCTCAAGGGGCATGTCGAGAGCATCGCCCGCGGCATCTACGACCGTGACAACCCGCAGAGCCGCGAGCTGGTCGCCGATGTGAACCCGACCTTCAACTGGGTGCGCCTGGCGCAGCGGGTGCCGGTGCGGATTCATATCGATGAAGTGCCCGAGGGCTACCTGCTGGCGGCGGGCACGACCTGCACGGTGGTGGTCAAGCCGGGCGGGGCGTGAGGGTCACTCGCCTGCCGGGCAGACCAGCACCGGCACCTGTACCCGGTCGACCACCTTGCTGCTGATCGACGGGTCCAGCAGCCTGCCGAGGCGCGACAGGTGTCGGTGGCCCATGATGATCAGCTCGCAGCCGAGTTCCCGGGTCTTGTCGACGATGGCCTCGACCGGTTGCGCAGCGACCATGCAACCCTGGCATTGGAAACCCGCTTCGCGCAGCGTGGCCACGGCTTGTTGCAGGGCGCGTTCGGCCAGTTGCTGCTCCTCGCAGGCCGCGGGGTATTCCTCCAGTTCCTGCTCGGTATAGGACGCTGGGCGCTCGTGCACGGCGAAGGTCGGGTCGATGGCCAGCAGCACTTGCAATTGATGTTCGCCTGGGCGGCAGTAGCGGCGGGTGAGGTCTAGCAGTGTTGCGCTGGCTGGGGAGGCGTCGATGGCGATGAGGATGGGCATTGGCGGGGCCTTGTGTCAGGGCGGGTGAGCGGTGTCGATCTTTTCACGGGCAAGCCCGCTCCCACTGGTTGCCATGTGAGAGCAACTGTCATGTTCAAATTTGACAGCCAGCTAAATCCTTGTGGGAGCGGGCTTGCCCGCGAAAAGAACCCCACCATTCTCGAATCTTCCGCCAACCCGGATAAATGGCCCCCCACGCACGGCGTCATTGCACCAGACGCAATCGTGCGACCTGCTACCATCGCGTTTCCCACACTCGCCACGGAAATCGGCCATGCAACTCCCGGACATGAACCTGCTTGTCGCCCTCGACGCCCTGCTCGACGAGGGCAGTGTGGTGGGCGCGGCGCAGCGCATGAACCTGAGCCCGGCGGCGATGAGCCGCACACTGGGGCGCATCCGCGACGCGCTGGGCGACCCGATCCTGGTGCGGGCCGGGCGCGGCCTGGTGCCGACACCCCGCGCGCTGGCCCTGCGTGACCAGGTGCGGGCGCTGGTGGAGCAGGCCGGGCTGGTGTTCAACAGCGGCGAGGACGTCGACCTGCCGAACCTGGAGCGCGCTTTCAACATTCGCACCAACGACCTGTTCGTCGCCCTGTATGGCGCGCGTCTGCTGCACATGATGCTGGCCGAGGCACCGCGCACGGTGCTGCGTTTCGTGCCGGAAGCCCATGGCGATGACGACCTCGTGCTGCGCCACGGGCAGATCGACCTGGTGGTGAGCTCGAGCATCGAACTGGGGCCGGAGATCAAGGTGCAGCATCTGTTCGATACGCACTTCGTGGGCCTGGCGCGGGACGACCATCCGATCTTCGACGCGCCGATCACCCCCGAGCACTTCGCTCGCTATCCACAGATCAGCGTGTCGCGGCGCGGGCGGGCCAACGGGCCGATCGACGTGGAACTGGGCAACTACAAACTGCAGCGGCGGGTGTCGCTGATCACCCCGAGTTTCCACTCGGCGATGTTCTCCCTGCCGGATTCGGACCTGATCCTGCCGATGCCGGCGAATATCCTCGGCAATGTGCTGAAGTTCGGGCTGCCGCTGCGCTCGTTCGAGATTCCGGTGGAGTTGGAGAAGGTGCGGGTGATGCAGGCCTGGCATCCACGCTTCGACAATGACCCGGCGCATCGGTGGCTGCGGCGCACGCTGAAGGCGTGTTGCGGGACCGAGCCTTGAGGCCACCACCGAAAGCGGATTGCGTCTGGCGCAATATAAAACTGCCAACAAGTCAGTTTTCGTAAGCATTGCCCACCCCTAGACTTCCCACAGCTGAAAAATGTTGCTGGAGATGTCTAGAAATGAGTTCCCTGAGCGCACCCGCCGCTGCACTCGCTGCCGCCCCGGTGGCCGCTGCGCCCGCGCAGACGCCATTCGGCCTGCGCGTGGTGGTGGGGTTGTTCGGAGTGTTGCTGGCTGTGCTTTGTGCCGGGCTCAACGAGGCGGTGACGAAGATTTCCCTGGCCGATATCCGCGGCGCCATGGGCATCGGCGCCGACGAGGGGGCCTGGCTCGTAGCGGTGTATGCCGCTGCATCGGTGTCGGCCATGGCTTTCGCACCTTGGCTGGCCACCACCTTCTCGCTGCGCCGCTTCACCATGACCGCCATTGGCGTGTTCGCTGTGCTGGGCCTGGTCCAGCCCTTGGCCCCCAACCTGCATAGCCTGATGCTGCTGCGCGTGCTGCAGGGCTTCGCCTCGGGGGCATTGCCGCCGATGCTGATGAGCGTGGCGCTGCGCTTCCTGCCGCCGAACATCAAGGTCTATGGCCTGGCCTGCTATGCCCTGACAGCCACGTTCGGGCCCAACCTCGGCACGCCACTGGCGGGCCTGTGGACCGAATATGTCGGCTGGCAGTGGGCGTTCTGGCAGATCATCCTGCCCTCGGCACTGGCGATCTTCTGCGTCGGTTGGGGCCTGCCGCAGGACCCGCTGCGCCTGGAGCGCTTCCGGCAGTTCGACTGGCGCGGCATGCTGCTGGGGTTGCCGGCCCTCAGCAGCATCGTGCTTGGCCTGTCGCTGGGCGATCGTTGGGGCTGGTTCGATTCGCCGCTGATCTGCTGGTTGCTGGGCGGTGGCCTGCTGCTGCTGGTGCTGTTCATGTACAACGAATGGTCCGAGCCTTTGCCGTTCTTCCAGTTGCGCATGCTGTCGCGGCGCAACCTGAGCTTCGCCCTCGTGACCCTGGCCGGCGTGCTGGTCGTGCTTTCCGGCGTAGGTAGCATTCCTTCGGCGTACCTGGCGCAGATCCAGGGGTATCGCCCGGCGCAGACCAGCCCGCTGATGATGCTGGTGGCCATGCCGCAACTGATCGCGCTGCCGCTCACCGCAGCGCTGTGCAATATCCGAGCGGTGGACTGCCGCTGGGTACTGGCGAGCGGGCTGGCGATGCTCGCGGCCTCGTGCGTGGGCAGCAGCCTGCTCACCAGCGAATGGATCCGCGGTGATTTCTACCCGTACTACCTGCTGCAGGTGTTCGGCCAGCCGATGGCGGTGCTGCCACTGCTGATGCTTTCGACCAACGGCATGACCCCGCAGGAAGGCCCGTTCGCGTCCGCCTGGTTCAACACCGTGAAGGGCCTGGCGGCAGTGATCGCTACCGGGCTGCTCGATGCCCTGGGCACCCTGCGCAGGCATTTTCATTCCAACCATCTGGTCGACAGCCTGGGCAATGCGCCACTGCTGGACGACGGCGCGGCGAACCTGGCCAGGCGCCTTCACGAACAGGCCCTGGTACTGACCTCGGCCGACCTTTACCTGGTGATGGCCTGCATCGCCGTGGCCCTGATCTGCCTGATTCCCTTTGTGCCTACCCGGGTCTATCCGCCCCGTGCGGTGGCCTGACCCTGTAGTTCGAGACAAATGACATGACCCAAGCACGCAAGACAGTTTTCATCGGCTCGGTACTCGCCGTGGCCGTCCTCGCCGCCATCGTCGGCCCCTGGATGTTCGGCAGCGACCACCGCCAGAGCACCAACGACGCCTACGTCACCGCCGACTACACCGTGGTCGCGCCGAAGGTAGCAGGCTTCATCAAGCAGGTGCTGGTCGAGGACAACCAGCAGGTCAAGGCCGGCCAGTTGCTGGCGACCATCGACGCCCGCGACTACCAGGCCGCGCTCGATGCTGCCCAGGCCCAACTGCTGGTGGCCAAGGCGCAGGCCGTCGATGCCCGCGCCACCCTCGAACGCCAGGCGGCGCTGATCGCCCAGGCCGAGGCCGCGGTGAAGGCGGCGCAGGCCGAGGCCGGTTTCGCCGACCATGAAGTGACGCGCTACAGCCGCTTGGCCGAGCAGGGCGCCGGCACCGTGCAGAACGCCCAGCAGGCGCGCAGCCGGGTCGACCAGGCCCGTGCGCGGCTGGCCAACACCCAGGCGGCGCTGGTGGCCACGCGCAAGCAGGTCGACATCCTCCAGGCACAAGTCGCCAGTGCCGATGGCCAACTCAAGCGCGCCGAAGCCGGCGTGGAAAAAGCCGAGCTGGACCTGTCCTACACCCGCATCACTGCACCGGTGGACGGCATGGTCGGCGAGCGCGCGCTGCGTGTTGGCGCCTACGTCAATCCAGGCGCGCGGCTGCTGTCGGTGGTGCCACTGCAACAGGCCTATGTGGTCGGCAACTTCCAGGAAACCCAACTGACCCATGTGCAGCCCGGCCAGCCGGTGCGCATCAGTGTCGATACCTTCTCCGGCGAGACCCTGCGCGGGCATGTCGAGAGCATCGCGCCGGCCACCGGCGTCACCTTCGCCGCGGTGAAGCCGGACAACGCGACCGGTAATTTCACCAAGGTGGTGCAGCGGATTCCGGTGAGGATCGTCTTCGATGATGGGCAGCCTTTGCTCGAGCGTCTTCGTGTGGGCATGTCGGTGGAGGCGACCATCGATACCCACGGCGACACCCTGGCCGGCAAAGAGGTGACTGCGCGATGAAAGCCCATCCAGCCATTGCGGCAACCGCTTCCACAGTGCTGCTCGCCGCGCTGTTGGCCGGCTGCACCCTCGGCCCGGATTTCCAGCGCCCCGACAGCCAGGCCCCGCAGCAGTGGAACGCCCTGCAGGGCGAGCAGGCGGCGAGCCAGCCTGTGGCGGAGCCGCTGCAACTGCGCTGGTGGGACAGCTTTCATGATCCGCGCCTGAGTGCGCTGATCGAGCAGGTCGCAGCGCGCAACCTCGATCTGCAGATCGCCAGCGCACGCCTGCTGCAGAGCCGGGCGCTACGCAGTACCGTCGCAGCCGACGAGCTGCCGTCGGTGGATGTCAACGCCAGCTATAGCCGTGCGCGCAACAGCGCCGAAGGGCTGAGCGACCCGTCCGGCAAGGCTGGCAAGTCGGCCTTCAACCTGTGGCAGGGCGATCTTGTAGCGGGTTGGGAGCTGGACTTCTGGGGGCGGGTACGGCGCCAGGTCGAGGCGGCCGACGCCAGTGTCGAGGTGGCCGAGAATGACCGCAATGGCGTGCTGCTGGCGCTGCTCGCCGAGACTGCGGGTGACTACATCCAGTTGCGCGCGGTGCAGCACACCCTGCAGGTCACCGAGGATAACCTGAAGGTTGCCCGGCACAGCCTGAAGCTGTCCGAGGACCGCCAGGCCGAGGGCGTCGCCACTCGCCTCGACGTGGCCCAGGCCAATGCCCAGGTGGCGTCGATCGAAGCGCGCCTGCCGACCTTGCAGGCGCGTCGCGATGACCTGATCAATGCCCTGAGCCTGTTGGCGGCCGAGCCGCCGCGCAGTTTGCAGAGCACCTTGCTGGACGCTGGCGCGTTGCCGGCGCCGGAGCAGAAGTTCGCCATCGGTGTGCCTTCGCAACTGGCCGAGCGCCGCCCGGATATCCGCCAGGCAGAAGCCCGCCTGCATGCCGCCACCGCGAGCATCGGCGTGGCCAAGGCGGATTTCTACCCCAGCATCCGCTTGTCCGGGAGTGCCGGCTTCCAATCGATGCAGCTGGCTGATTTCGGCAACTGGGATTCGCGGCGCTTCGCCTTCGGGCCGCAGTTGTCGTTGCCGATCTTCGAAGGCGGCCGCCTGAAAGGCACGCTCCAGTTGCGTGAGGCGCAGCAGCAGGAGGCGGCGCTGAACTACCGCAAGGTGGTGCTGGGTGCCTGGCATGAGATCGACGATGTGCTGCGCTTGTACAACGCCAGCCAACTGCGCCGTGACCATTTGGCCGAGGCGGTGCGGCAGAACCGCATCGCCCTGGAAACGGCGCAGCGTCAGTACGTGGAAGGGGCGGTGGACTTTCTCAACGTGCTGACCGTGCAGTCGGCACTGTTGGCCAGCGAAGAGCAGTGGATCGACAGCTCGGCGGCGGTTTCGCAGGCGCTGGTGGGGCTGTACAAGGCGCTTGGGGGAGGCTGGCAGGCGTTCGACAAGGTTTGAGACGGGTGGTGGATTCTTCGCGGGCAAGCCCGCTCCCACAGGACGGACAGCACCGATTCTGTACTTGTGGGAGATTCTATGGTTCTCAGCAAGCCAGTTTCGCCCCTTTGGTGACGTATTCGTCCTGATTTTTCATCAGGGCGAATGCCACCCGCGCGAGCTTTCTTGCCAGGATTACCAGAGCTTGGGTCGTTGCTTTACCCGTGCTCAGATGCTGTTCATAAAGTCCCTTCCAAGCGGCAGATCTGCTGGCAGCCATCGCAGCGTTATGCAATAAGCGACGAATTTCTGAGCAACCTCGCTTGGTAAGGCGGCGGCGTCCATTCTTCTGTCCGGAATCATTAACTCGTAGATCCATTCCCAGGAATGCAATGTACGAGTCACTGCTTTTGAACTCGCCCCTCACAAAAGCCATCACCAATGCTGTCGCTGTGAGAAAACCAATGCCCTCTACTGCTTGGC
>NZ_JAYFUI010000121.1:0-10709 GCF_034961125.1 Pseudomonas machongensis
GCCAGCAGCTTGTTGGCGATGGCGCTGGCGTCGCTTGGGCGATGCAGGCCGGGCAAGAGGATGATGAATTCGTCGCCGCCCAGGCGGGCGACGGTGTCGACATCGCGCACCTGCTCTTTCAGGCGTTGAGCGATGCCTTTAAGCAAGAGGTCGCCGACCGGGTGGCCGAGGCTGTCGTTGATGTGCTTGAAGCGGTCGAGGTCGAGGAACAGCACGGCGCCTTGGCGGCTGGAGGCCTGGGCGCAGGTGAGGGCAGCCTGCAGGCGGCTCTCGAACAGGGTGCGGTTGGGCAGGCCGGTGAGCGGGTCGTGGTGGGCCTGGTAGTCGAGCTTGGCCTGGGCGTGCTTGAGGCTGGAGATGTCGGCGAACACGGCGACGAAATGGGTGGTCTCGTGTTCGCTGTTGCGTACGGCGCTGATGGTCAGCCAACTGGGGTAGAACTCGCCGTTCTTGCGTCGGTTGCAGATCTCGCCCTGCCAATGCCCTTCGGCGGTGAGCTGATGCCACATGGCGACGTAGAAGGCGCTGTCGTGTTGGCCGGAGGCGAGCAGGCGCGGGGTCTGGCCGAGGGCTTCGAGTTCGCTGTAGCCGGTGATCTCGCTGAAGGCGCGATTGACCGCACTGATGCGCTGCTCGGTGTCGGTGATCAGCACGCCCTCGGCGGTGTTCTCGAAGACCGTGGCGGCCAGTTGCAGTTTTTCCTGCATCAGGTGGCGCTCGGTGATGTCACGGGTGATGGTCAGCATGCAGTCGATGCCGCCGATTGGCAGCGGCCGAGCGGACATTTCGCACAGGCGAATCTGGCCGTCGCTACGGCGGATATGGCAACTGAAATCGCGCGCGAAACCATCGCGCTTGAGCAGTTCGATCAGCCGATCACGTTCGTTGAGGTCGGCCCAGATGCCCAGATCAAGGCTGTTGTGGCCAAGGCTTGGGTTGATGTCGTAGCCGGTCAGGCGGCAGAAACCTTCGTTGGCTTCCAGCAGCAGGCCATCGCTCTGGCGCGACAGCAGCAAGCCGTCGGGCGATGCGTGGAAGGCCTTGGCGAACTTCTCTTCGGAAGTCTGCAACTGTTGCTGGGTTTCCTTGAGCTGGCTGATGTCGCGCACGGCAACCACCAGCGCCGGTGTGCCATCCAGGTCGAAGCTTTCAGCGGAGGTGAGGCCTGTGAACAACTCGCCGTTGCTGCGCCGGAAGCTCATTTCCAGGTTGCGGATGCCGCCACGCTGCACGCGTTCGAGGATCGTCGGGCCGGTGCCCGCGACACCCCACAGGCCCAGTTCGGTGGCGGTGCGGCCGATGACCTGGGCCGGGCTCAGGCCGATCTGTTCCTCGAACGCTTCGTTGACCTCCAGCAGGCAGCCATCGCTGTGGCGGGCGATGAGCAGGATGTCGGGGCATTGCTGGAACACTGAGGCGAACTTCTGTTCGGAAAGGCGCAGGGCATCCTCGGTGCGTTTGGTTTCGCTGATGTCGATCATCAGGCCGCGCATGAGCGGCTTGTGGCCGTGCTCGATCATGCTGACGATATTGCGCACCCAGAGGATGTGCCCGTCGGCACGTATTACGCGATAGTCGAGGCTGTGGTCGCGCCCGGCAGCTGTTTCGGCGTCGCAGTAGGCCTGGGCCCAGAGGGCGTCCTCGGGGTGCAGGATACCGCGCCAGAAACCAGGTCTGAGCCATTCCCTCAGCGGGTAGCCAAGCAGGCCCTCGGCGTGTGGGGAGACGTAGCTGTAGGTGAAGTCGTTGGCGTCGGCTTCCCAGGCGATGGCCGAAAGGCTTTCGATCAGGCTGCGGTAGTGGTATTCGCTGCTGCGCAGCTCTTGCTCCAGGGCGATCCGCCGCGAAATCTCCGAGCTGAGACGGCGGTTGATGCGCAGCATGGCGGCGAGGATCAGCAACACCACGGCCAGTGTCGGCAGGCCGTAGACCAGCAGATCGCGCCATAGGCTCCGTTGATCGACGACGTTGCCGACCCAGCGCTGCTGAATGTCACTGATTTCGGCGCTGCTCAGGTCAGCCATGACTTTGTCGAGAATACCGATGAGGATTTTCTGTTCTCGTGGTGCGGCCATGGCCAGCTGATAGCGGTAGGGCGTCTCGCCACTGACGTACAGGCCATCGAGTTTGAGCTGGCGCAGGCTCCAGATGCTCGATGCAAGGTCGCCAACCACCGCATCCACTTCGTCGGTAGCCAACGCCTGCAGGGCTGAACTCACATTGGGCAAGGCCACCAGATTGAGGTCCGGGTGGTGGGTGCGCAGCAACTCATGGGGAGCGTAGTTTTCCACGACCGCGATTTTCAGGCCGTACAGGTCTTTGAGGGTGCGTGGCTGAGGGCCGCCTTCGTGGGCAAGGATGACGATGGGGAAATCGAGGTAGGGGCGGGTGAAGGCCAGGTAGGACTGGCGTTCGGGCGTCGACATGATGCCTGGAAGCAGGTCGATGCGGTTCTGTCGTGCCTGCTCGAGTACCTGCGACCAATTGCTCGGCTCGATCGGCTGCAGCGAAACGCCCAGGCGTTGCTGGATCAGGGCAATGTAGTCGGCGGCCAATCCCTGGTAGCGACCTTCCTGGTCGCGGAACTCGAATGGCGGCCATGAAGCATCCACGCCCAGACGCAGCTGCGGATGGGCGCTGAGCCAGGCTTTTTCTTCGTCCGTCAGGGTCAGGGCGCCGGCCGTTGTGTTCCAGATCATCAGGAGCAGCAACAGGAGTGCCGGCATCAGGGGCATGGCGACCTCTCTATCAGGGGGCTGATTCGAGTGTAGACGGACGCGGATGAAGAGTGCCGGTGAATGCGGCAGATTGCCTGCAGCTTTTTGTCGCCCATGAAAAACCCCGGCCTGGGCCGGGGTTCGTCATCACTCGTCGAGGAAGGAGCGCAGATGCTCGCTTCGCGTCGGGTGGCGCAGCTTGCGCAACGCCTTGGCTTCGATTTGACGGATCCGCTCGCGGGTCACGTCGAACTGCTTGCCGACTTCTTCAAGTGTGTGGTCGGTGTTCATGTCGATACCGAAACGCATGCGCAGCACCTTGGCTTCGCGTGCGGTCAGGCCCGAGAGCACGTCACGGGTGGCTTCCTTGAGGCTTTCGACCGTGGCCACGTCGATCGGGGACTGCATGGTGGAGTCCTCGATGAAGTCGCCCAGATGCGAATCTTCGTCGTCACCGATCGGGGTTTCCATGGAGATCGGCTCTTTGGCGATCTTCAATACCTTGCGGATCTTGTCCTCAGGCATTTCCATGCGCTCACCCAGCTCTTCCGGGGTCGGTTCGCGACCCATTTCCTGCAGCATCTGCCGGGAAATGCGGTTGAGCTTGTTGATCGTCTCGATCATGTGCACCGGAATCCGGATGGTGCGCGCCTGGTCGGCGATCGAACGGGTGATCGCCTGGCGAATCCACCAGGTGGCGTAGGTCGAGAACTTGTAGCCACGACGGTATTCGAACTTGTCCACCGCCTTCATCAGGCCGATGTTGCCTTCCTGGATCAGGTCGAGGAACTGCAGGCCGCGGTTGGTGTACTTCTTGGCGATGGAGATCACCAGGCGCAAGTTCGCCTCGACCATTTCCTTCTTGGCGCGACGGGCTTTCGCCTCGCCGATCGACATGCGGCGGTTGATCTCTTTGATTTCTGCGACGGTCAGGCCGGTCTCGGTCTCGAGGTCGATCAGCTTCTGCTGGCAGGCGACGATCGCGGCGTCCTTCTCACCCAGGGCGGCGGCCCACTTGGTGCTGCGCTTGGCGAGGTCACCGCTCCAGGTCTGGTCGGTCTCGTTGCTCGGGAACAGGCGCAGGAAGTCGGCACGCGGCATGCGGGCATCACGTACGCACAGTTGCATGATCGCACGCTCCTGCTGACGCAGGCGGTCAAGGGCACCGCGCACACGCTCGACGAGTACGTCGAACTGCTTGGGCACCAGCTTGATCGGCATGAACAGATCGGCCAGGGCCTGGAGCGCCGCAACGCTTTCCTTGCCACTGCGACCATGTTTCTTCAGGACCTTGTTGGTGGCCTGGAGCTGGTCGGAGACGGCACCGAAACGCTGACGCGCAACTTCTGGATCGGGGCCGCTTTCGCCCTCTTCCTCGCTGTCGTCGCTGTTTTCGTCACCTTCTTCTTCGTCTTCCGACTCTTCCTTCGCCGCTGCAGTCTTGGCGCCTGGGATCGGTACTTCCTCGGTAGGCGCGGCAATGTTGTCGTCAGGGTCGATGTAACCGCTGAGAACATCCGACAGGCGGCCGCCTTCGGTCGTTACACGGTCGTACTCGCCGAGAATGTGATCGACGGTGCCCGGGAAGTGAGCGATGGCGCCCATGACTTCGCGGATACCTTCCTCGATACGCTTGGCGATTTCGATCTCGCCTTCGCGGGTCAGGAGCTCGACGGTACCCATTTCACGCATGTACATGCGTACCGGGTCGGTCGTGCGGCCGATATCGGTTTCAACGGCCGCCAACGCTGCGGCGGCTTCTTCGGCTGCGGCTTCGTCGGTGTCGGCTTCCGCCAACAACAGGGCATCCGCATCCGGAGCACTCTCGAATACGTTGATCCCCATGTCGTTGATCATGCGGATGATGTCTTCCACCTGTTCCGGATCTGAAATATCCTCAGGCAGGTGGTCGTTGACCTCCGCGTAAGTCAGGTAGCCCTGCTCACGACCGCGGGTGATCAACTCTTTGATACGAGATTGCTGTTGCGCTTTTCCGGACATAACACCCTATCCACTGAAGGTCTTGGCGGGCAAAAAACAAGCCGAGGATTATACCCGAGCATGGACCTCACGCGCCAGATGAGGTCGGGGTTTGTGCGGGAACATTCCTGCTGAGCAGGGCGAGCAACTGGGATTTTTCCTCAGTGCTCAACTCACTTTGACGTGCTTTCCTGAGCAGATGTTCCAAGCTTCGCTCGCGCTGGCGGGCTGACAAGCTAGTTATGGTGTCGAAAAACTGTTGTTCAAGGTTATCGGCATCGATCAGCCATTCCTTCTCTGCCAGCGCCCGCAACAGACGCCCCTGTTCGGTGCCGTGCCAGCGTGCGATCAGCTGCATGGAGCTTAGCCCAGGATTCTTCTGCACGGCTTCGATCAGGGCCACCAGCAACTGGCTGTAAAGATGTTCTTCGTCGGCGAAATGGCTCGCGTCCTCGACCTTTCCGGCCAGCAGCGGATGGTGCAGCAATGTGCGCAAGGCCGCGAGCGCCGGGGGTTCGACCGGTGCCGGCGTGCGTGGAGGCGCTTCGTCGCGCTGCCAGCCCTTGCCGCCCTTGCGGTTCTTGTCCCAGGGCTTGCCATTGCCATCCCAGGGCTTCTTGCCCCCCCCTTTGTTGGGTGTCCAGGGGCGTTGCTCCTGCTGGGCGGGGGCGTAGTCGTGGTGCTGTTCGCTGAAGTCCGGCGTGTAGCTGGCCATGGCATCGTAGTCATAGCCTGGATCGTAGTCCGGTACGCTGGGCGCGGGCGTTTTCTGTGCCAACTGCTCCATTTGCTGGACATCAAGACCAGTAATTTCCTTCAAGCGATTTCGCATTAACTGACGCAGATTGGCGCCCGGAATCTTTTCGATCAACGGTGCAGCCAAGGTCGCCATGTGGGCCTTGCCTTCCAGCGAGCGAGGGTCGGCTTCGCTGCCCAATTGCTCGAAGAAATAGTCGGCGAGCGGTTGGGCGTGCTGATGGATGCGGGCCTGGAAAGCGTCGGTGCCTTCTGCGCGGACCAGCGTATCCGGATCTTCCCCTTCGGGCAGGAACAGGAAGCGCGCACGCCTGCCATCCTGCAGGTTCGGCAGCGTGGCCTCCAGTGCACGCCAGGCTGCCTTGCGCCCGGCCTGGTCGCCGTCGAAGCAGAACAGCACATGGGGCACCACGCGGAACAGGCGCTTGAGGTGCTCTTCGCTGGTCGCGGTGCCTAGAGTAGCCACAGCATTGCGCAGGCCTTGCTGGGCGAGGGCGATCACATCCATGTAGCCCTCGACCACGATGATTTCGTCGAGGTTGCGGTTGTGCTTGCGTGCCTCGAACAGCCCGTACAGCTCCTGGCCCTTGTGGAATACCGGGGTTTCCGGGGAGTTCAGGTACTTGGGCTTGTCATCGCCCAGCACGCGCCCGCCGAAGGCGATCACCCGGCCACGGCTGTCGCGGATCGGGAACATGACCCGGTCGCGGAAGCGATCGTAGCGCTTGCCGGTCTCGGCGTTCTCGATCAGCAGGCCGGCGTCGATCATCACCTTCTGTTGCAGGGTGTCGGCGCCCAGATGCTTGAACAGGTTGTCCCAGCCCGGCGGGGCGAAACCCAGACCGAAATCACGGGCAATTTCGCCGGACAGGCCGCGGCCCTTGAGGTATTCGACCGCTGCCTTGCGTGTCGGATGGTTGCGCAGCGCCTGGCGATAGAACTCGGCAGCTGCTTCGAGCAGCGGGTACAGCGGAGAGTCGGTGGGCTGGCGCGGCTTTTGTCCGCGTCGTCCCTCTTCGCGCGGCACTTCCATGCCTGCGGCGCGGGCCAGTTCCTCGACTGCCTGGGGGAAATCCAGGTTGTCGTGGTCCATGATGAAGCCCAGGGCGTTGCCCCCGGCGCCACAGCCGAAGCAGTAGTAGAACTGCTTGTCGGGGCTGACAGTGAAGGACGGCGTCTTTTCCTTGTGGAACGGGCAGCAGGCCGAATGGTTCTTGCCGGTCTTCTTCAGTTGGATGCGCGAACTCACCACGTCGACAATGTCGGTGCGGTTGAGGAGGTCGTCGATGAAACTCTGGGGAATCAGCCCGGCCATGGCAGTCTCGTTATCTGGCTACTGGCAAGTCTAATCGCTGGAGAGAGCAACAAGGGAGATGCGTGTCGGCCTATCACCTGCCGCATCGGGCATTCTGGTGAGGCGTATGAATTCTGCCCATGGGCGAGTGCCGGGGCCCCCAAGGCACATGGCCGAGGGTTTGAAGCGACAACTGCCATTAGCCCGGCACGAGGCCGGGCTGGGCAGAAGCTTTGCGTAGAACTTCTGTATTAGTACAGACGAACGGCGCGGCGCTGTTCGCGCTGAACTTTCTTGGCGTGACGCTTAACAGCGGCAGCAGCTTTGCGCTTACGCTCAGCGGTCGGCTTCTCGTAAAACTCGCGGCTACGAACTTCAGCCAGTACACCGGCTTTTTCGCAGGAGCGCTTGAAACGACGCAGAGCTACGTCGAAGGGTTCGTTCTCTTTAACTTTGACGGCTGGCATCCAGGGCTACCTTAATTCATTACCGGGGTAGACGTGCTCCTGGCAAAACAAAGGTGTGCTGGAGAACGTCGGTTTTCAAGGGTTGCGGATGTTAACCCTTAGCGGGGAGGAATGCAAAGCCTCTGATCGAAAACCGCTGGTCGGCACTCTGTACGGGGACTAGAATGCGCGGCTTCGAATTCAGCCTCCACAAGGCACGGACCCATGCTAGTACTGGGATTGGAAACATCCTGCGACGAAACTGGCGTCGCATTATACGACAGTGAGCGCGGCCTGCTGGCCGATGCGCTGTTCAGCCAGATCGACCTGCACCGCGTCTACGGCGGCGTTGTGCCCGAGCTCGCCTCGCGCGATCACGTCAAGCGCATGCTGCCGTTGATCCGCGAAGTGCTGGATGAAGCTGGCTGCGTCGCTGCCGACATCGATGCCATCGCCTACACCGCCGGCCCTGGTCTGGTCGGTGCACTGCTGGTTGGCGCTTCCTGTGCACAGGCGCTGGCGTTCGCCTGGGATATTCCGGCGATCGGCGTTCACCACATGGAGGGCCACCTGCTGGCGCCGATGCTCGAGGAGCAGCCGCCGCAGTTCCCGTTCGTCGCCTTGCTGGTATCCGGTGGTCACACTCAACTGGTGCAGGTCGATGGCATCGGCCAGTACGCGCTTCTGGGCGAGAGCCTGGATGACGCGGCGGGCGAGGCCTTCGACAAGACGGCCAAGCTGATTGGTCTGAATTATCCCGGCGGACCCGAGATCGCGCGTCTGGCCGAACAGGGTACGCCCGGGCGCTTCGTGTTCCCGCGGCCGATGACCGACCGTCCGGGGCTCGAGTTCAGCTTCAGCGGTCTCAAGACCTTCGCCCTGAATACCTGGCAGCAGTGCCGCAATGCGGGTGACGACAGCGAGCAAACCCGTTGCGACCTGTCGCTGGCATTCCAGCAGGCGGTGGTGGAGACTCTGACCATCAAGTGCAAGCGTGCCCTCAAGCAGACCGGTCTCAAGCGCCTGGTCATCGCCGGAGGTGTGAGCGCCAACAAGGCGCTGCGGGCATCGCTCGAGGACATGCTCGCGAGCATCAAGGGCAATGTGTACTACGCACGTCCGAAGTTCTGCACCGACAACGGCGCGATGATCGCCTATGCCGGCTGCCAGCGCCTGTTGGCCGGACAGCAGCAGGATCTGGCGATCAGCGTGCAGGCGCGTTGGCCGATGGAGCAATTGCCGCCGCTGTGAGGCGGCGTTTTCCCCGCGAGTGATTCAGAAATGTCGTTCGCGGCCGGCAAACAGGTCGCGCAGATTGCTGCGGTGTCGCCAGACTATAAGTACTGTCAGCACCGTCATTGGCAGCAGCGCGGCCGGCTCGCGCCAGGCCAGCAGCGGCAGGGTCAGAGGCGTGGCAATCAAGGCCGCCAGCGAGCTGGTACGGGTGAGGTAGAAGGTGAGCAACCAGGCGCCGATCGCCAGCAGCGCGGCGGGAAAGTACAGCCCCATGAGCATGCCCGCCGCAGTGGCTACGCCCTTGCCGCCCTGGAAACGGAAGTACAGCGGAAACAGGTGGCCGATCACCGCGCACAGACCTATCCAGGCCTGGGCCTGCAGGCTCAGGCCTGCAAGTCCGGCCAGCAGCACTGGCAGCAAACCCTTGCACAGGTCGCCGAGCAGGGTGAGGATGGCCAGCTTGCGGCCTGCCAGGCGCAGCATGTTGGTCGCGCCGGCGTTGCCCGAACCACTGGAGCGAGGGTCGGGGTTGCCACTGAGGCGGCTCAGGACAATGGCGAAGGACAGCGAGCCGAGCAGGTAGGCGAGCAGCGCCAATAACCAAAACATGCTAACTATTCCGGGCGGGGACGCCCTGATTCTAACGGCGCCAGTCGCCCTTGTCGTCTGTGGAGAGAAGTGCTTGGACAGAGTGTTCATCGAGGGACTGGAAGTCGATACCGTCATCGGTGCCTATGACTGGGAGCGGGATATTCGCCAGTGCCTGCGCCTGGACCTGAGTTTCGCCTGGGACAACCGCCCGGCGGCGGCCGGTGACGACCTCAACCTGGCGTTGGACTACGCCAGTGTCTCGGCCCGTATCCAGGCCTTTGCCGAGCAGTCGCGCTTCGAGCTGGTGGAAACCTTCGCCGAGCGTCTGGCGGCGACCTTGATGGAAGAGTTCGGCATCGTGTGGATGCGGTTGAAGCTGACCAAGCCCGGTGCCGTTCCTGCGGCCCGGGGTGGCGTGGGCGTGGAGATCGAGCGCGGATGTCTCTGAGCACGGTTTACCTGGGGCTGGGCAGCAACATCGACCGCGAGCGCCACCTGTGCGCCGGGCTTGATGCGCTGGCCGGCATCCTTCAGGACATGCGCTGTTCGGCGGTGTTCGAGAGCCAGGCGGTAGGGATCAAGAGCGGGCCTTTCTTCAACCTGGTGGTGAGCGGGCAGACCGCGCTGCCGCTACTGGAACTGGATCGCCGGCTCAAGTTCATCGAGGCGGAAAACGGCCGCTATGCCCCGGATCGCAAGGGTTTGCCGCTGGATATCGATGTGCTGATGTTCGATGAGCTGCACGGTACTTTCGACGGGCTTGTACTGCCGCGCGCCGAAATCCTGAAAAACGCGTTCGTGCTCTGGCCGCTGTCGTTGCTCGCGCCCGATCTGGTGCATCCTGGAGCAGGTAAATCCATGGCCGAGTTGTGGCAGCAGGCGAATATCCAGCAGGAGCTGGCGCCAGTGCCGTTCGAGTGGCGTGGGTTGCAACTGACGCAGCCATTTTAGCCACGACTGCGTTGTCCAGAATCTGAAGGCCGTTTCCATGTCGCGGCCTTTTCTCACCTGGCGGTGGCGGTTTGCCGCTGCGACTTGCGCCGCGATCGCCGGCAAAGCCGGTGCCATCCACCGCAGCTCCACAAGGATCGGGCTCGCTGCGCAAGGTCAGCCTTTGTAGCGTGTCAACGCCTGCAAGCGCTCTGCCTTCAGTGCCTCTCCCAATGCCTGTCCGGTCAAACCCTGTGCAACCAAGGGTTTCACATCGACGTCTCGTGCCGCCGACGCCGCGCCTCGCAGGTAGGCGGCCTGTGGATAACGCTCTGCTTGCCGCGCAAGTGCCTCCATCTCGCAGGCGGCGATGAAGTCTTCGAAACGCTGCGGCCTGCGATACACGTCGAACTTCTGCAGAAGCTCCAGCAATGCCGCTGCTTCCAGCTCCATTGCGCGATGCGCCAGAGGCAGGCACTCACCAACCAGCAGTGCCAGTTCCTGGCATTCACGTGGCGCCTTGAAGCGCTGGTTTACAGCTTTCAGTTGTGAGGTGTCCCGAACGCCTTGCAGCAGGCAGGCCCAGCGCACGTGCAGTGGCTGCCGATGCTCTGCCGCCTGTTGCAGCGGGGCGAGTGCCTGCGGGCTGGGGTCGAGCTCCGGCATCAGTTGTTGCAGCGCGCCGCAGTCGCGCAGCACTTCGATGAACACCTGTGGCTGCGCTTCCATCAGCGCGCGTTCGATCTCTTTCCAGCTCCG
>NZ_JAYFUI010000122.1:0-15952 GCF_034961125.1 Pseudomonas machongensis
AGCCTTCTACAGCCGAGCGCAACTGATCCCGTTCAGGATTTGTTCGGGCTTGGCGCTGGCGCCACGCATAGAAACTGCTGCGCTTGACCCCAAGCACGCGACAGCATTCGACAACACCGTATTGCTCACTCAGCTCGTTGATCAGCGAGAACGATCTTTGGAGTCCCGAAGCAGGAGAGCACTGGCCTTTTTTAGGATTTCGATATCTCGGTCTTTCTGCCGAACCAGTGCCTCAAGCTCTTGGATTCGATGTTGATCCGGGGTAATGGCTTTGGCTCCAGCTGGCACCTGCCCCTCTCGCTCCTTGCGCACCTGTTCGACCCAACGCCGCAGGGCTGTAGGCCCAATCTCAAGCATTTCGCAGACTTCGGGGACTGACTGGCCACCGTCCAGCACCATCTCGGCAGCCCGGATTTTCTGTTCTTTCGAGTATGACTTTCGCACTGATTTTGCCTCCAATTGGGCGCCATCATAGCGCCCTAAGAAGGTGTCCAAAATCATTAGGCCAGTTCAACTCGGCTCGCAGTGCTACTGACGCTGCATGTGTTCGTGCGCTCCAGCGAACTGCGCTTCGCCCGGTGGGATGAATTCGACCTGCAACGGGCGATGTGGGAGATCCCCGATACCCGTAAGCCGATTGAAGGCGTCCGCTATTTCACACGCGGGACCAAGATGAGTGGGGACATTCAGATAGTGCCGCTGTCGCCTCAAGTCATCGAGATCCTTGAACGGCTGCGCAGCTTGAATCGCTTCTCTGAACTGGTGTTGCCCGGTGATCACAGGTACTGGAAGCCCTTATCGGAGAACACGGTTAATCAGGTGCTGCGCAATATGGGGTACGACACCACCAAGGACGTTTGCGGGCATGGATTCAGGACCATGGCCTGTAGTGCCTTGCTCGAATCAGGGCTGTGGACAGACGCGGCGATTGAGCGGCAGATGAGCCATCAGGAGCGTAACCGCGTGCGCGCCGCGTATATCCACAAGGCTCAGTTTCTGGAGCAGCGTCGGTTGATCATGGCGTGGTGGAGTAACTACATCGATGCCAACAGATCGGGGCATGTCACCCCGCATGACTTTGCCCACCCGGTAGGCGACAACGTCACCCCCTTGCCAAATGGCCATGGCGCATTCAATCGCGGGTGAGTCTGTAAGATCGGCGCTGGCTGCTCTTTCACGCGGGTCCATCCAAACAGGGCTGCAAAGCCGCCCTGTTTGGATGGACCTCACTTTGAAGAGCTAAAAGCCAACACGTTGTCCGGGATTTACCACTCAATTCCACCGGTGGATAACCGCTTTTCACGTCCCAAGTAGCGCTGAGTTTCGACCCTTGACCGGGTTTATCCACAGGCGTAGAACTGGCCGTGCAAGCGCTGTCGATGACAGCACCCCAGGTGACCCGAACCTTTAAGGTCACGCCGCTCTTGCGGTGGTTCTCCCCCCAAATGGCGATTCGCGTCCGGCAGCTCGCCCGGTCACCTCCCCCGGTGATGGATGCCTACTTCAGATCATGGCCCTTGTGCGCCAGACAACACCTCGTACTTCGCTGCCCTGCAGCAACCTATCCGCTTGGCCGAATCTTGCGCCAACCTGCGCCCGTCTCTTTCTCCTGGAAAGAGACGGGCGCTTCTAGCACTGCTGCAGCCCTCATCGCACTTGGCTTTGCGGCTACTCCACTCGTGACAATCGGCGTGACAAACGCCGATGTCACCAGCAACAGCGCTGTAGATGATGGTGCCGCAGACCAAGGAATGGACTGCACCTGACTGACAGTCAGGTATGCCCCGGTCATCGCATTGCTGCGTTCAGCCGACTCAGGATCTCGCGGCACTGGTCTCGTCAGCCAATGCAGCCTCCACCCGCTCACCGGTAACGGTGCTTGGGAGGCCAGATCATGAGATGCCCTTGCTCCCGGTCGTAAGGAGCCGCCAGTCCCGCGCTAGAGGACATCCCCACAGGTCGCAGGGGCCTTGATCCCTGATAACACTCAGCATTCTTGGCGGGATGACGTGGGGTGAGGATCGGAGAGCGAACGATGAGGAGACCGACATGTCATTGGTGGGCAGACGCGATGGCCGCAATTTCGGCTACGGCAGGCAGCTGAGCTATGCAGGGCCGCAGGCGTTGAAAGACATGTTCGGCGGCGGCCACTACGGAACGGTGAAGGCACACTGTGATCGGTGGCAGGTATTCGTGAAGTGGTGCCGCTCCGAACAGGGGCCGGGTATCAATTATGCGCGACGGATTGATCGGAAGGTATTGGCGGACTATGCGGCGTATCTGCGCGACATGGTTAAGCTCGGTGACCTCGCCGTCAGCACCGCACAAAACCGGCTATCCAGCGTTAACAGGACCATGGCGGCGCTTCGCGGTGATCAGTGCGTGAAATTGCCAAGTCCGAGTAAGGCGTTGGGAATGCAGCGCACCGGAGTTCGCCAATCGGTACCGCAAGGCCAAGACCGCGAACAGGTTAAGCAGATCGTTGATGCGCTTTGTCGCGATCATCAGCAACGGGCCGCAGCGATTGTTCTGTTGGCGCGAGCCACCGGCATGCGCCTGCGTGAGGCTATCCTGGCTGACCTGCTACGGTTAAGTCGTGAGGCTCGATACATTGGCAAGATCAACATCCAGGACGGTACCAAGGGGGGACGCGCCGGTGCCTCCGCACCCCGCTGGGTTGGAGTAGACGACCATATACGAGGTGCGCTTAGGTTTGCACGGCAGGCGTCACCTGCAGGCAGCCGCAACCTGATTGCGCCACACGAAAGCTACTTTGACGTTCTGCAGGGCATCGTCCGCCCGGCACGGGATATCCTGCACGCACAGAACCTCAAAGGCTTCCATGAGCTACGAGCGGCGTACGCATGTGAGCGCTACGAGCAGATCACCCAACACCTCTCACCAATCAGTGGCGGCCATTGTTGCCAGATAGATAGGCACCTAGATCGTAAGGCCAGAAGGCAAATCAGCTACGAGCTGGGGCATGGTCGGATCGATGTGGTCGCGGCCTACATTGGAGGACGGTCATGAGCAAGCCATTCGATATGGAGTTGTTCTTGGCTGGCGTGCTGACCGGGTCGCACGCGACGCGGCAACGCCATATACGCCAGGCGGAAATCATCCAAGCAGAAATAGCAGAGCGTTGGCATCGACAGAAGCCTTGGGCTTGGCAGAAAAACATGTGGATTGGTTTCTTGAGCATCGCCTAAATCGACGCAGCGAGGCGACGCGGTATTACTATCTGCTGACCGTGCGGCTGCTCGCTCGTCGTTTACAAAAAGCTTGGGTGTTCTCTGAGCGAGGTCCTGCTCTTGATAGTCAGGACTGACAGCAATCGACCCAGTCGGTCATTCGCGGAGGACAGCTACCGGCCAACTGCAGTCACTGATGCAGCCTTCTACCAAGTTGATGAGCTACGAAAACTCTTGTGGGCCCTCTAGTTATGGCTAAGCATCTGACGAATAGATATATTGAGTTGCTGTTCAGTATGATTGATGGGGAGAACGGCAAGCTCACATGGGATGCTTTGTGTGATCAAGCCAAGCGCTTGATCGGGATGCGGCCAACTCGACGGACGCTCAATGCGCATGCTCGAGTAAAATGTGAGTTTCGCAAAAAACCAGCAGAAATTAGGCTCTCGGCCCACAAAGCGCCCCGCAAGCCTGGCCATTGCGGAGCAGCGCATCCAGCGTTTAGAAAATGAGAACCAGCGCCTGAAGACTGAAAATGACCTTCTACTCGAACGCGTCATTCGGTGGCAGTACACCGCTCAACTTCGTGGACTCTCTCAAGGCGTGCTTGATGTTCTGTTACCGAAGATCGACCGCAATTCGGCAGAGAAGAGCGACAGAGGGGGGCCGTCGCCCATAGTGTTACGGCCCCGTGCGCCCGTCCCGCTGAAGCCATTCCTGAATCAGCATAATGTCTAAAATTCTAGAGTCTAGTGCACGATTTTCTACGTAATACCTAGATTTCTAGGTGTTAATAAGCCACTATTCCATAATTGGCTCGCTGAAAACTTTTCGGACCCTCTAGCGATATGACTGACCGCGTTGATATTCTGCTCTATGTGGCCCTCAGCGAAGAAGCTGAGTCTGTGCTTGAAGTCCTCGGTGACCAATTTCAAGCAAGGGAGCTCAAGAATGCTAACCTTACTGCTTTCATCGGGACAATTCCCGGGCCGACACCAGGTAGAGATTTCAACGTTGCAATGGTCCCCGCTGGTAAAATGGGGAACACCCGCTCAGCCTCTACTGTCTCCCTTCTAATAAAAGAGTTTGAGCCTGCGGACGTGGTTGTAGTCGGAATCGCAGGGTCACTCACTAACGAAATTGAGCCGGGAGACGTTTTTATCCCTGACAGCGTTAATGAATATCTTGCTAATTCTGCTACAAGTGGCGAGGAAGGAAGCTGGACATTCCTAATATCAGGATCCCGTCTTCTGACTTCCCGGCGACTATTGAACCGTTTCCAGTGTTTCGCACGCGCCCATAAGTCGGAATATAGGGAGTGGCAGACCAGTACGCGACAGTTGAGATCTGCCTTGATATCTGCTACGACCGAAGCGGCACTTATAAACGCAGGCATGAAAATGCGCGGAGAGTGCAAACTCTATGCAGGCGATGATCTAAATCTCGCCAGTGGTCCAGCAGTAGGTAAGGGCAGAGCATTCTTGGAGTGGATCAAAAAAGACGTCGACCGAAAGGCAGCAGCAATGGAAATGGAAACTGCGGGCGTATATGATGCCGCACTTATTCATATACCATCACCTAGGACTATTGCACTTCGAGGAATCTCCGACTACGCGGATGCCCGTAAGGCGAAGATTGAAAAGGTTGCGAAGGGAATATTCCGAGCATTGTCTGCTAAGAATGCGACTCTGTTATTCATACATGCGGTAAAGGCGGGCCTGTTTGAGGTCGAAAACCTAAGTGCAGCGCACTCCGTTGGATCAACAGACTCAGAACGGCTTGATTCATGGGCAAGGTCAGTTTACGTCATTGGGGGCGAGACTGGCGAGACTGCCGATGTCGACTCTGAATTACCTCAACTACATCGAGCGTCTCTCAAACTGGGGAGAGTACTTGCACGGGCCGGAGCTCATCTTGTTGTCTGTAGTCCTTTCCCTGATTCCGCAGACTACTATGTTGCAATGGGCTATGCCGATGCAAATGGCGGCGGCACCATTCATTTCCACAGCCCAACTCATCCGAAGGTCGAGGAGAAACGGCAGCTTTTTCGGCGGACCTTTGGCGCCAATCTGACGATCCAAGACTGGGACTATCCTGCACCGGAGACTGAAGAAGACGGGTCTTGGTCGCAGGCGTGGTTGCTCGCGCAGCTTCAGGCCCTTGAAAAGGCCGACGTCGTCATAGCACTAGGCGGGAGAGTTTCTAAAACCGCAAGCACGCTACTCCACCTGGCTGAGGCAAAAGGTTTGCCAATTATTCCTTTTGCGTTCTTGGGAGGGGTGGCAAGGCGCATTTACTGCCGACGTGATTGGGCGCGGCTAAACCCGGGCTTCGACTCAACTATTCTGGATAGTGAGGGTAGCGTTGAGAAAGCAGTATCAATTGCTAATCGCCTAGTACGTGATAGAGTGAGGCGATCAATAGCAAATAATTCTAGGCCAAAAACTATCTTCATCAGTGTCGCGCGGCAAGACAGTGCCATGGGCGTAGTTTTAGGTGATGTGTTAATGAGTTACGGTATAGAAGCTCTATTTGGCGAAAGTGAGATCATGTCTGATCAGCTGATTCCAACAAAAATAGAACAAGCGATCCGCCGTAGCGATATCGTAGCTATTCTTTGGAGTAGATTCTATGCTCAAAGCCCATGGTGTTACGATGAACTTGCTTTGGCACTCAGCTTAGAAGCATTTAGCGGGATGAAAGTCTGGCTTTTCAATTTGGACGACTCATCCATCGTTCCAACTCAAGCACGGAAGCTGCCCATGATTTCAGTTCGTAGTGAGGAAGCACTGCGACGCGCCGTAAAGGACCTAATTTCATAGCCATATTTTGGGATGATCAGTTAACTACGATTGTCCGCACGTCCTTGCAGCGATTTTACTTAGCTCAGTAAACCGCGTGATCTGTGTTGAAAGCTAAACAGATAAAAATTATGTTGTGCTAGCTGTGGGGGAGGTAAGTTACCTCCTCCGCACACATGTCATGAGGGTCTTTTAAATTTATAGTGCGCACACACGCTTATATGGAGTGCTATCTTCGCCAGGTTTGGCGGAGAAGTCTACAAGGTGTGGAAGTATTGAGAATGCCAACCCTATAAGGCCAACAGAAAAAAAAGATACCCGGAAGCATTTTCCATAAGTCCAAATTGCAAAAAAACCGTTAGCGCGAGGTGTCTGCCGATCTCTAGTAAAAATTAATATACCATCGGTCCCAGTTGCTGCCTCGACTTGGCAAAGAGTCGACTCCGCTGACTTAATCATCTCAGAAACTCGTTGGTCAAGCTTCCAGAAAATGAAAGACACCATAGTGAGAAATATGCCAAGTAAAGAAGCTAAAGTTGAAAATTTAGTTCCCTGCTGTAAGCATACTCCAACACCTGCTGAGATAAGTCCGGATATTGCTAGGAAAAAGTTGAATACAGTCATTCGCTGTTGAGCGTGCAGTTCGAAATATCGCCATGCATGATCCAGTGTCCGTTGGTTTTTATCATCATCTGTCATTTAGTTTCCCCTAAGCAAATTTTACCATGGTCTTCAAGCAGTTTTTGAAGTGTGCGGGCACTAGCGAATGCAGCATATCGCTGTGCTTCGTCATCTTTATCTGGATCCGCATGATCACATACAGCCTTCAAGGCAAAAAAACGTATTGGTGGACTAGATGAATACGCTGCAGCGTACAGTCCGTAAATCTCCATTTCTACACCAAATACATCTCTTTGTTGGCTTTCTTGAATTTCTTTGATGGTTTTCCCATCGGCAAGGACCGCAGAGCCTGAGGCCACTGGACCTATTTTAATTCTTGTAGTATACGGACACTCTGCGCCAAAAATAGAGGGCAACTCGTTAAGGAATTCTTTATCTGAACGCAGTACCTCCATCAAGGTTTTTATCGCATAAGTCGCCGGAATTTGATGAGGGGAAATCATGCGTTTAGTTGTTTCGCCATCTCGAATTATCTTTCCACTTTGGAAGTCCCAAGCAAATTCAGCAAAAATGACATCGCCAATTTTAGATTTGCTTGGAACTCCTGCGCATATTCCCGTCATAGCGATTATGCTTGGGCGAAGTAGTGAAATGGCGATAGAGGTTTTTACAGCAGTTTCTACCATTCCCATTCTGCTTGCGAAAGCTGCAGCGACGGTAATTTTATGGCCGTTTGATATAAACCATCCATCTCTAACAAACATGTGATCGTGGATGGGGCGCGAAGGAGCCCAGTTCCAAGGCACCTCCATCAGTGCTTCAAATTCAGGTGTTTCAAGCGCACATAGTAGAACGATATCAGTCCGCTCAGCTATCGCCGTCACAACAGGACGCGCTTGCTTCTCACGTAGAATATAATTGGCGCAGTTAACAATCCTCTGCTGCCATTCATTATCTATTTGGGAATAGTTAATAATAGACCACGTGCTGTCGGAAAACGTATCTTTCGCTGCTCCAGCTGCGTCCAAGTCTGCGGTTATACCAATTATTTTTCCTGGTTTGATGATGAGTTCATCATTGTTTATTCGGTGAAGAATCGCAAGTGAGTGTTCGTGAGAGCCATCTTCATCAGTTTCGTAAAGAGGGATTATTATGTCAAGAACCAATAAGTCAAAATACTGATTCTCCAACGCTGTCTGTGCCTCATCAGCACTTCCTACTAGGACCACGGAAGTACGATCAATACCGATTTCCAAAAGTTTTTTTAAGAGGTTTTTGTAACGACTTTTGCAGTCGTCGGCAATTAGTATTCGCACAGTTACTCATGCCCTTTACTGGTTCGGAAGGCTTCAAAAGCGGCTTTTAGTTCAGTTTTCCAAGTCTCATAAGTGGAGTTGTAGTGAAGAACTCCTTGTACGATTCCAGGGAAATCCTCTTTAAGCTCTTCCCGAAGCTCTGAAAAACCTATGTCACCAGTTTCTCTAGGAAAAACCTCGTAGCCTGTAACTACTATCGTTGGGCAAGCTAGACCTGCAAATCCCATATATCTTAGGACCTCTACACCTCCGAACCCTTGAGCCCTACCGCCACTTTCTTTATTGGAAATATCTACATCAATTGTTGGTAATGACATGTCAAGAAGTATGAGGTCTGGGACGTTCTCGTCTAGTGTGTCTAGTGCAGAGTTTACCGAGCGAACCGTATTGATGTGCATGGGTACACAAAGTCCCCGGAGAAATAGCTCGATCTGCGTGCTCTTTGGTACTTCGTCTTCAACGATTAGAATAGCGATTGGGCGCTCACTCATAATACCTCCTCGATGGGAAGCGTTTCGCCCATAAAATGGTACGCTACAGTTATTTCGAATTCATCATCGTTGAAGCCAAATGTGAAATGGCCTTTTGTTGATTGCTTTACCACTGCGGCGATCTTATAAAGTCCGCTGCCCCCTTCGGTTTTCGTTTTAGAGTGGTACTCTCCGCGCTCTATGTTCTCTCTGATTTCGGAAAGTTTTTTTTCTGATTCAATTCGTGTACTTGATTTTGCCGAGCAGCGTATTTTTATTACAAAGCTTTCGTTGCCAAGGTCTGGGTCAACTGATACATGAATATTTGGATTTTTTAAGCCTGAATGAACTCTTGCATTGTCCAGGGATACAAATATGACGTCATGTATGAAAACCAGTGTGCTAGGTAATACGGCGACATCAGAGGAACTTGTAATTACACTAATGTTTGGCTCGAACCCGCGAAGGCATTTTTTTGCGGCTTCAATCGAAATTCTTACTGCCTGATCGGTGTCAAATGTTCGTTTGAGTGAGTCTTTGTCACTAGTTCTGCAGAACCAACTGCTCGCATCATCCAATGCAAGCTGAACAGCTACGGAGCATTCGCCAATTGTCCTGTCGACTTCAGGATATTCAGATCGCCCTTCCACGAGACTCTTTAAAGATGCACGGAATTCGTCGAAGATAACGGTTACTCTCGACTTAAGTTCGCCAGAGATATATTCTCTAACTTCTCCTAGTGAGCGATCTAATAGCGCCCACATGATCCCAACGGCGCCTTTTATGAAGGTTTCCGTGTCCGCGTCGCTCAACACTACTCTGGCAATTGGGACGATTTGAGGGCCCAGCTCAAATGATATTAGTCCGTGCGGGTTGTCCTTCGATCTAATTTGAATTACCTTATTTTTTGTTTCTATGATTGCTGTGTCGAAGGAGTCTGAGAAACGCTCTATGGTATTGCTGAGTTTTGACAGGGTATCTTTAGGGCAATCTGAAAACTTTTCGAGAAGCTCTTCGTTGATATTGTAGTCGGCCCCGCTTTTTTCTTTGTTGGTGATTAAGTTCTGTAGTTCAAGAGGCCCGCGGATCAGGCCTACAAAAGATTGATGCCTGATGCGCTTGCTTAAATAGTAATCAAGGCCGAATAGGGAGTTGTTTAGGAACTCGTGGCCAATTCTGACGAGAAGAGAATACAAAACAGTATCCGCTTCGTCGAATTCGGAGAACTGTGTTGATATCTGATTTTCAATCAAGATATCTCTCATGAGTTCATCGTACTCTGCAGGAGTTACTACTTTGGCTAGATCCCTATATCTATAGAATTCTTCGGAAAGTTCGCGGGTGGCCCATCGTGTCAGCGCGCCGATATCAACTTGAACTCTTGTGCGGTCCACAATCCACTGGCCGTCACTCATCAGTTGTCGATTGGATATTTCCATTATCTCATCTGTATAATCATCCTCTCGCTCTGGATCAAGGGAACGCAGTACTGAACAAGTATTTTGACGTTGATTTAATATTTCTGATGTTGTTTTCACAACTCTAACTTGGTCAACCCAGCTGCAAGTGCAGACATGCTTTAAGAAATATACAAGTTGATGGATGGGTAGTGCGGTTTTCTCCATGATGTCTATCAGCTTGGCGGGTTCTTGGACATCCTTTCTACGAATAACCTGACCAAGTTTGAATCTAAGGTGAGAGGCGGTTGTATTTTTCTCGGTGATTTCCCATAATACGTGTAGCGCTATCGAAGGCGCCAATAGTGCGCTGCACCTATTGTATTCATCAGTGCTATAACTCCCCAGCGTGCTAGCGATAGGGAGCAGATCGATTCTACATTTTTCTCGTGAACACTCATCAGCTATAAGTTCTATTATCGCTTGGCGAAGGCCGCTTTCGTGAAGAGCATGCAGATATAGTGGAATTGTCAGGGCCGGAAGTAAGCGTGGCTTGGATTCTCTTAGTGACTCGATATCATGCAAGACTGGTTCAAGGTCCTCGCTCTTCAACAACCCGCAGCACCGAAATAATTTTACTGCATCGCCGTCAAGGTTTCCGAAATCTTGATTTGGATTTCGGAGAAGCCCCCAAAGAATATTAGACGGTGATTGATCTAGTTTAAGATCAAAATCAACCTTATCCTCCGCACCGATAGAAGGGCAGTTTAAGGAGATAGTCTCTGGTCGCCATTCTTGAGCTGGGAACGAACGATATAGTAATCCGACAAAACTACGAATCGCACTTGCAAATGGTAATCCGCTAAAATTTGTGGTGACTTTCAATAGGCGTGAATAAGCTGCCGATGAGTTTTGGTCTTGTCTTAATACGCTAGCTATCAGGTGGCTTGCATCTGAAAGGTTTTCACCTTTAATGTTTTTGGAGCCAAAGCTCAATGCAACTCCAGAGTAAATATATTCCCAAGCGTCTGCTTTGCGTCGGAGGAGGTCTTTTGGCAATAACGCGGACTTTATGGCTGAGTATGAATTGCCGAGAGCGAGCGCATCAGCGGTTTTTGTCTGCCTGAGAGGAAAGCTTGAATTAACTGCCAGGCCAAATGATAAGCAAGCTTTTGATAGTCTGAAGTCGTTTACTATCAGTGTTTGATCCAATGCTGCTATCACAGTGGATCTTAGTTCCTTGTTGGTATCGGAGGTTGTTGAGTGTTGAACCAAGCTTACAAATGTTTCATATATGTCTATAAGCGAATGGCTTTGCTCGACACGGAGTACATCCGCAATTTCTTCGATTTTGGCGGGCCAAATATTTAGCAGTCGGTGCCTCATGTAGGATTTCACAGAGTCTTCGTATCTGCTGTGGTCGGTTATTCGTCTCTGAATGTCTTCCGTGTACTTTTGTATGCTTACCCTGTCTTCGTTACGTACGCTAGTGTTGTAAGCGATGAAGTTTAGTAAACCTGATTTATAGACTGATCGGACTTCTGATGTATATCTTTTTTGTCCTTCTAAACCTCCCACGATACCTTCAAGTGCAATTCGAAGCTGTACTGACCAGAAGCTCGCGCCGTGTATAGACTCAAGCTCTTTCAGTAGGGTTATCGCATTTGCGTGGTCGCCCGAGAGGACAAACTGTTCAATTTTTTCTGCGTATACCCTAAAGTGATTTACCGTAGCGTGGTCTTGATTGATTCTGGCTGCAATCCAAAGGATTTCTCGCTCAAGCGATACTTTAGAATCCTTCCAGGACACCCCCTGTAACTCATCGTACCCTGTTGGATATCTCTTAAGTTCGGGAAGTTGGTTCGCTATATGAAATCCACACCACTGCAGGTATTTTGAGAAACTCGATGTGTGTAGTACGGCTCTAGCCTCAAGCATTAGGTCTCGGTAGCCACGTCGAAAAACGAATGAGTGATCGTATCTACGGTTTTTCTCAAATTTTTTTGCCTTAAAGGCCGAAACCAATCCTCGAAATTTATGTTGGCAGGCTACAAAAATTTCTTTATGGTCACCAGTATTTAGCATTTTCAATCCCTGTATTTAAATCAGATTGGATTTTTATCCGATTTCGTCTGCCTTGAATTACTAAATGATACTTTCAATTCTGCTAGTTAAACTATTAGACGGCTGAGGTGTGTTTTCACTGCAGCAATCGATAGAGCATGATGGCCTAATGCCCTTGCTCAATCAATACGCACGTTAGAAACCTCGAATAGAATTTTGGCGAGCGCCGACAGATTCCCATCACTCCAATGAGGGGGCATCCCTTGCGAGGTGAGCGATACGAGGCATGCAGGGGCATGCGACAAACTATGTGAGCGTGCTCCCACAATGCGCTTTCATGAGGTTGAGATAGGTGATGGCATGCGGGCTCGATAGTATGGGAGCTTCTTCAGGTCTCGGGTTACCGCTGCGGATATCCAATCAGCTACCGCGCGCATCAAGTGGGACGACAGCTTCTGGCCGATTGCGGCCCCTCGCAACAGGGGCCGCTATGAGTCGTTTTATGCCCTTAGCCACTTAGCAAAAGCGGGGAGGCGTAGCTCACATTGAAGCGCAAAAATTCCCGGTTCGATTCCACGGAAAGCCATAATTAGCTGTTTTGTTTATAGATACCCTATGAGGTACATCAAAAAATCCACTAAATTCCAGCTCCGCGAAAACCGAGCCCTCACGTCCAACAACCGTCTGTCTGTCTCCGCCGCTCGGCCAAACCTGCTGATCACCCCTACAAGCTCTTCGACGGTGACGGTCTTCACCCCCTCGTTCACCCCAATGGCCGCAATTCCGCTCCAAAGGAGCTAGAACGGCGCAAACAGATCATCTCCTGAGCTGGAGAGCGCCTTAACGCGTAGAACGTTTGCTTGATCAACAAGCAGATCAATCACCCTAATCTGGCCTACACCTGAGCCCGGCCGTCCCGAAACCTGCTCGAGCAGCGCCTCGTCTGATAATCCGCGGGCTATGTCCAGGCGTATCGCGTATGGTGCCCACGTATGCCTGTGTCGGTACAACAGTCACGTTCAACCGCTGCCCAAACCACAGCCGTACCCCGCCCGTCCCATGAATCACCTAATCTTTCGGGAGACTGGGCGGGCAGTCACATGCTGCTAATAACCAACTACACCAGGATTTTTATGACCCTGCAGAAGCGTAACAACGTGCATATTGCTGGGGATGGAGGTGCAACCTTGATCCTGGCGCATGGGTTTGGCTGTGACCAGAGCATGTGGCGGTTGCTGGTGCCACATTTCTCCAAGAGCTTTCGCGTTGTTACCTACGATCTGACCGGCGCCGGACAGTCTGACCTGGGGGCGTACGATCATGGCAGGCACGCGTCGCTGTGGGGGCATGCATCGGACCTTAACGAGATCATCAACGAGTTTGCGAAAGGCCCCGTGATCCTGGTCGGGCACTCGGTCAGCGCGATGATCTGTGCCTTGGCCACTGTGCAGTCGCCAGATCGGATTGCTGCACTGGTGATGATCGGCGGTTCGCCTTGCTACGTCGACAAGGGTGACTACACCGGCGGATTCTCGCCGGATGAAGTGCTGCAAATGCTGGCCACCATCGACGACAATTATCTCGGCTGGGCCGGGACCATGGCGCCTGTCTTGATGGGGGCACCTGGGCAGCCGGGGCTTCACGAAGAGCTGCTGGAAAACTTTGCCCGCACCAACGCCTTTATCGCCAGGCATTTTGCCCGTGTGATTTTCCTGTCCGATCACCGGCAGGACATTTGCGGGCTGTCGACACCCACGTTGATCCTGCAATGTCCCGGCGACGTGGTCGTGCCAATGGCGGTTGGCGATTATCTGCACCGGGTGCTGCCTGACAGTCAGTTGAGTATCATCGACAACATTGGCCATTACCCGCAGTTGAGCGCGCCCAGTGCATGCACGGCTGCAATGGATGCTTTCTTCGTAGAACGTGGGTTCAGTGATGGATGACGCCGCGCAGTTGTTCACCGCATCGTATTTCGAGAATGCCCCGTGCGGACTGGTTGTCATGGCTGCGGATGGCGCCATCATCCGCGCCAACCAAACGTTCTGCGATTGGCTGGGGTACGACTCGACGCTGATGCATGCGTGCAGTTTCGACCAGTTGCTGACCGTGGCTGGGCGTATGTTCCAGAACACGCACTGGAAGCCGTTGATGGACATGCAGGGCTCTGTCGCGGAGGTTAAGGTCGACCTGCAACACCGCAATGGAACAGCCGTTGCCATGTTGCTAAATGGTGTACGACAAGCAAGTGACGACTGTGTCGTCTACCAGTTGGCGTTGTTCGGAATTAGCCAGCGAGACCGCAATGAGCGGGGGGTATTCGTTGCAATGCAGCGTGCCGAGGAGCTGCTGGCGCAGAAGGCCGCCGCAGAATTAGCTTTGCAACGCGCCCAAGTCGAGTTGGCCGCAGCCTATGAAGATGTACAGCATCGGGCACTGCTCGCTGAACGAATGGTCGCTGTGGCTAGCCACGACCTAAAGAACCCGATGACGGCGATCAAGATGGCTAGCGAGTTGCTTGCACGCGATGTTCAGTCCGACCGTGGGCGTCGACTGCTGGACAGCATTAGCACTTCTGCTGAGCGAGCTCAGCGGATGATCGTCGATCTTCTGGATTTTGCTTCGATCAAACTCGGTCAAGGCATCGGCATCCGGCGCCAACAAGTTGATCTTCTGAAGGCCATGGACCAATCCGTGAGCGAGCTCAGGATTGTTTTTGGCAACGCAAGCATTCGTCATCTGTCTCGCGGGCAGGGCACATTCGAGGTGGACGAGGACAGGCTGCAGCAGATGATCGGTAACCTGGTCGCCAACAGTGCGGTATATGGCGACCTTCGCTATCCCATCACGCTCACTACCGAGTTCTGCGCCAAAGGTGTGGTTTTGGGCGTTCACAACCATGGCCCTGCCATCGCCGATGAACTGGTGCCGAAGTTATTCGAGCCGATGACGCGTGGTAGCGACCGGCAAGATACGCTGCGTTCGCTCGGGCTTGGTTTGTTCATCGTTAAGCAGATCGCCGAAGCCCATGGTGGCCGGGTTACCGTGACGTCCAACCCAATCTATGGCACCACTTTCATCATCCACTTGCCCTATTGATCTGCCGGCACTGCTGAACATTTCCTGACGGATTCAGCATCACCCCAAAGCCTCAGTCGTCAGTCAAACCTTTCCCCATCGCTGTGTATTCAAGCGTATGCCGCTGGCCTTTGGAGTCTTCGTAGATCATGCGCGCGGGCACCAATTCGCGAACGTGGGGCACTTCGCTCACGGAGAGCACTCGGGCGATGTCCAGGTGCTGCGAGTAGTTATACCGTTCAACCGGCGGCTGTTTGAAATCCTGCGCCACTTCATCGGCCATTGCCGTGCTGCAAAGGCCGCCAAACACCAATGCCACTAACGCTTTCATTTTCAAGTTACCTGTCTGTCGTGAGGGGGCTTGCGGCGCCGTGAGCGCCGAGTTGCACCCAGTGTTCTACAGGCGGATTAGTTGAGGGTTAACAGATCAAGGTCGCCCCCTCAGCACGTATGTCGGACCGTTCCCAAAATGCAGCTCACGGCTTCTTCGGGCTTCGCCGCGCCTTGCACTGATGCCCCGTTAGGCATAAATTCCCCCAGTCGCGGCAACCTCCGCGACCGGGTTTGGCGACCCGTACGAAAAGGCGCATCGGCGCCCCGATCACGATTGCAGGCGCTTTTTTTGTGTCCGCAGTTTCGTGCAATGGCGGCTGTGCGTGGGAGACCTTCGGGTCTGCCGGGTTCCTTTTCCTCGGTTCGCCAACCTGCGTACAGCTGCCACCCAATCGTTTGGCGACGATTGACGTGGTGCTTCAACTGAAAAGGATCTCATGCATGTTTATCGTTATCCCTTACAGGATCCTCGCATCCGCTCTCCGCCGCTTCTCGCCGGCTCCGGTATCTCGACCTCATCGCTTTTTCCCTATCCACAGTCAGTCCACCCGCGAACTGAGACAGGTGTCCCATGACTGACCACGAGCGCCTTTCCACAATCCAGTCCTATGCCTGGACCCTCGAGCTTCTGGGCGAGGCACTGGTTCAATACGATGAACTGCTTGAGTGTGAGCACAACCC
>NZ_JAYFUI010000123.1:0-10482 GCF_034961125.1 Pseudomonas machongensis
ATAGGCGTATTGAAACCGGAAATCTTTGCCTTGGACAGCCCCTGCGGGGCACCCCGGCAGCGGCATTAGGTCACTGGAATCAACAACTTGAATTTTTTGAAATTTTTTTCGATCCGGGGCTTTACAGCCCTCAGGGGCATCCGTATAGTGCGCACCACAACGACGGACAGCCGACGTTGTAGTTGAGATGAAACCTGATGTAAAGCATCATGTGACCTCGACAAAATGTGTGCCCAGGTGGCGGAATTGGTAGACGCGCTGGTTTCAGGTATCAGTGACTTAACGGTCGTGGAAGTTCGAGTCTTCTCCTGGGCACCAAATATTTCGAGTGATAGATAGCAGGTTTTTCTGTCATTCAGCAACACGATTCAAGTTTCATGCAGTAGATGTAAAAGCTTTGCCCAGGTGGCGGAATTGGTAGACGCGCTGGTTTCAGGTATCAGTGACTTAACGGTCGTGGAAGTTCGAGTCTTCTCCTGGGCACCATATAAAAACCCACTAGCTTGCTAGTGGGTTTTTTCTTGCCTGCGTTTTTTGCCCCCCGCTGCCCCGCATCCGCCTCCCCTCGACTATTTGCCTTCATACGGCCACATGAGAAACGATTTCGTTTACCATTGTTTCGAAATATGTAGCCGTAAGCGAGGAAGTACCCGCATGACGATCCGCCCGAAACTGCTGATGCGCACCCTGGCCGCCGCTGTCCTGGGCCTGGTGATTGGCGCGCCGGCCGCCCTGGCAGACGAACCGGTCACGCTGACCATGTACAACGGCCAGCACAAGGAAATCGGCGAAGCCATCGCCAAGGCCTACGAGGCCAAGACCGGTATCCACATCAATATCCGCAAGGGCAGCAGCAATCAGCTGGCCAGCCAGATCATCGAGGAAGGCGCGCGCTCGCCCGCCGACATCATCTACACCGAAGAATCCCCGCCACTGAACAACCTGGGCGAACTGGGCCTGCTGGCGAAGATCGACGACGCCACGCTGGACATGCTGCCCAAGGAATACGTGGGCGCCAACGGCACCTGGATGGGCGTGACCGCGCGCACCCGCGTGGTGGTCTACAACCCGAAGAAGATCGACGAGAAAGACCTCCCCACCACCGTGATGGACTTTGCCGATCCCGAGTGGGATGGCCGCGTCGGTTACGTGCCGACCAGTGGCGCCTTCCAGGAGCAGGCCGTCGCCATCCTCAAGATGCACGGCCGCGAAGCCACTGAAGAATGGCTGACCGGCCTGAAAGCGTTCGGCAAGACCTACACCAACAACATGGTTGCACTGAAAGCAGTGGAAAAAGGCGAAGTCGCTGCCGTGCTGGTGAACAACTATTACTGGTACGCCCTGGAGCGCGAGCGCGGCAAGCTCGACTCCAAGCTCTACTACCTGGCCGACGGTGACGCCGGCAACCTGGTGACGATCTCCGGCGCTGCGGCCGTCAAGGCCAGCAAGCATCCCAAGGAAGCCCAGGCACTGCTCAACTGGATGGCCAGCGAAGAAGGCCAGCGCGTGATCACCCAGACCACCGCCGAATATCCCCTGCACAAAGGCATGGTCTCCGACCGCGGCCTGAAGCCGTTCGAAGAGCTGCGTCCACCGAAGATCAGCCCGGCCGACCTTGGCAATGCCGAAGAAGCCATCGAGCTCGAACGTGAGGTCGGTCTGCTCTGATGACTGCCGCCGCGCCCGATCCGGCCCTGGTACGCTTCGTGCCACGCCGCAAGCGCCCCTCCGTGTGGGTGGTGCTGCCTGTGCTGTTCCTGGTGGCGATGAGCCTGCTGCCACTGCTGTATGTCGCCATCAAGGCCTGGGAAGCCGGCTTGCATGAAGCCCTGCGCCTGCTCTGGCGCCCGTTCGTGTGGGGGTTGCTGCGCAACACCTTGCTGCTGATGGTGGGGGTCACCCTGGTGTGCATGGTGGTCGGCCTGGCGCTGGCCTGGCTGCTCGAACGCAGCGACCTGCGCGGGCGCCGCCTGTGGGGCGTGGTGCTGTGCCTGCCGTTTGCCGTACCTTCGTTCGTCAGCAGCTTTACCTGGGTGTCGCTGAGCTCGGACTTCGAAGGGCTCGGCGGGGCGATCCTGGTCATGGCGCTGTCGAAGTATCCGCTGGTGTTCCTGCCGGTGGCGGCAACCTTGCGCAACCTCGACACCTCGCTGGAGGAGTCGGCGCGCACCCTCGGTTGCAGCCGCTGGGGCGTGTTCCTCAAGGTCACCCTGCCACTGCTGTGGCCCGCCATGCTCGGCGGCGCGCTGCTGATCGCCCTGCACATGCTGGTGGAGTTCGGCGCACTGTCGATCCTCGGCCTGCAGACCTTCACCACCGCGATCTACCAGCAGTTCGAACTGGAGTTCAGCAACGCCAACGCCGCAATGCTCTCGGCTGTGCTGCTCGCACTGTGCCTGGTGATGCTCTGGCTGGAACTGCGCGTGCGCGGCAAGGCCCGCCACGTGCGCATCGGCCAGGGCGTGGCGCGTCGGGCACAGCCCTTGCGGCTCAAAGGCTGGAGCCTGCCAGCACAGCTGTTCTGTCTCGGGCTGGCGGTGCTGGGCAGCGGCATTCCGCTGGCCATGCTTGGCTATTGGCTGAGTGTCGGCTCGTCGGCAGCCTTCCCGGCGGCGGCGATCGGCAAGGCCTTGCTGACCTCCCTGTCGGTATCGCTGGGCGGTGCTGGCTTCTGCGTAGTGCTGGCATTGCCGATCAGCTTCCTGGTGGTGCGCTATAAGGGCCGCCTGGCGATCTGGGCCGAACGCCTGCCCTACCTGCTGCATGCGCTTCCCGGCCTGGTGATCGCTCTGACCCTGGTGTTCTTCGCCCTGCACTACGTGCCAGCACTCTACCAGACCACTGCGCTGCTGATCCTGGCCTACGCCCTGCTCTTCCTGCCGCTGGCCCAGGCGCCAGTGCGCACAGCGCTGAACAAGGCCTCGCCAACGCTCGAGGAAGCCGCCCGCACCCTGGGCGCCAGCAGCTTCGCGGCATTCTGCCGGGTCACGCTACCGATCATCTTCCCGGCCCTGGCTGCGGCCTTCGCCCTGGTGTTCCTGGATGCCATGAAGGAGCTGACCGCGACCTTGCTGCTCAGCCCGACCGGCATGACTACCCTGGCCACGGAAGTCTGGGCGCACACTGCCAATGTCGAGTTCGCGGCCGCCGCACCCTACGCGGCGCTGCTGATCCTGGTATCGGGATTGCCGGTATACCTGCTGACGACACGGATGTACCTGAACAAGGCGTAGCATCGAGGCCCGGGCGCAGGCAGCCCGGGCCCAGCCATTCAATAGCCCAGCGCGCGTTTTTCCGGTCCGGCACTGACGGCATGGTTCGGTCTGCGCAACTGCAATACCGCGAAAACCGAAAGAACCACCGCCAGCCCCCAAAGGATCGGCGTCGCTCCCTGGCTCAGAGCCACCATCTGCAGACCGACGACCAACAGACGCAACAGCGCATCGAGCCGACCATTGGCCACCGAAGGTTCGCGCAGGCGCGCCACACCCCAGATGACATAAGCCAGGGCGCCTAGATTGATGAAGAACATCGAGGTTGGGTCGAGCACACTGAAGGACGTACCCAGGCCAAGCCAGGCATCGAGCCCGGCAAAAAGCTGGAATGCCCAGGCACTCAGCAGTGGAACGGCAAATGGCAGGGTGGCGACGATGTCATAGATCGCGCCGATGCGGACGATGTTGGCGTAACGGGATTGATTCATTGGCAAACCTCCATGTGCATGCGTTCGAGAAGCTCTCTGACTTCGTAGAATTGTCCTGATTGCAGCGCGATCGCGTGACGTCGACCAAGCAGTTCGACGATTTGCGCGGCGCGTTGTTGCGCACTGACGATGTACCCCGGTTGCGTCGAGCGCTCTCGCAAGGCCACCAGTTCGGGAAAGCGCTCGTCAGCCTGCAGGATGGTTTGCGCCACGGTGGTGGCGACATTGCATAACCCCAGCACCGCAAAGAACACCTGCGGATTCTCCAGCTGGTAGACCTTGGCCAGGGCGTTGAGGGCGGCCTTGGAGACACTGTAGGAAAGCATGCCTGCGCGCTGACGAATGCCTGAAACCGAGGCCGAAAACACCACCTGGCTAACCTTGGCCTGTCGGCACAGCAGCAGGTCAAGCACCCATTTCACCGCCACCAGGTTGAGCTCCAGCACCGAGCGGAAGGACTCCACTGGCGTATTGCTCGCAAGCTCCGGCGCGCTGCCGAATGTTCCGGCATTAAGGTAGGCCGTTTCGAATGTCGTCTCACCGATGAAGGCCTGCAGAACAGGCTGGACAGCCTCGCCCGCACAAAGATCCAGCGCCCGGAAGTGCATGCGTGGATGCTCCAGCAGCGCCGTTGGTACCCGTCGCGAAATACCCCAGACCTCATCGCCCCGCTCCAGGTGTAACCTGGCCAGTGCCAGCCCGATACCCGAACTGACGCCCGTAATGAATATGTGAGCCATCAGTGCCTCACTCGAATTTGCCGATGTGATAGCCGCCATCGACGCTCAACACGCTGCCAGTCATGTAGCTGGCGCCGTCGCCAAGCAGGAACAACACTGCAGCAGCCACCTCGCCTGCCTCGCCGAAGCGCTTCATGACCGTAGCGTTGATCTTGCGCTCGGTGCCCGCAGGATTGGCCGCCAGCCGCTCCGGAGAGTTCATCCCGCCAAGAATCGGCCCTGGCGCTACCGCATTGACACGCACTGCATGGCGCCCATCGCGGTCGCAGGCATTCTCCATCGCCACCACTTGGGTCAGGGCGTTGAGCCCTGCCTTGCTCGCCACATAAGCAGCCTGGTTGGGCATGGCCATCACCCCCGCGCAGGAGGACAGATTGACGATCGAGCCGCCTGCCTTCCTGGCGATCAACCGCAACTCATGTTGCAGGCAATACAACGGGCCGCTCAGATTGATACGCACGACCCGCTCCCAGTCCTGTACCTGAAGGTCGGCGACCTGCGCATACGGTGCTGTGATACCCGCGGCATTGACGGCATGGTCGAGTCCGCCGAAACGCGCCTCGATCTCGGCGAAGGCATCGCGCACCGCGCCAGGCTCAGCTACATCGCACGGAATGAAACTGGCCTGCGCGCCCAGTTGCTCAAGCGCCGAACGCCCCTTCTCCAGGCTGCGCCCAAGCACAACGACGCGCGCCCCCTCCTCGCTCAGCCGCCGGGCAATGCTCAGGCCGATACCACTGCTGCCACCGGTGACAACGATGGTCTTTCCCTGAAACTGCATCTGGACTCTCCTTAGTCATATCGAATAGAGGCTGGCCGCTTGTACCGGTCATTGACGCAGCAGTACACGCGATCCAGCTGGGGATTGCTCTTGTCACGGAAACAGTTGCCCTCGAATCGACAGGCATGAACACTTCCCGGCTTGCCCTGCAACGACTTGTTCACCAGGTCGTTGTCAGCGAACAGGGCACGACTCATGCCCACCAGGTCAGTGACGCCCAGCTCGAGCAAGGCTTCGGCCTGGGCCAGCGAGCCAGTGAAGCCGGCAAAGCCGACCGGGAGCGACGTGAGTTCGCGGATGTGCTTCACGCCATGCACCAGCATGGCGTGCACACGCGGATCGGCGCGCAGCATGTAATGGAACGTTTCCTTGATTGCCGCCGAACACATCAAGGCCGCAACACCTGCACGCTCCAGCGCAGGCACCACCTGTTCGAGCAGGGCCGGTTGCTGCCCCTTGTCACCCAGGCAATCATCGATCCCCAGACGCACGGAAATGTCGATGCCGCCCTGGGTTGCCTCCACGATCGCGTCCATGACCTCCAGCAGCAGGCGGGCCCGGCGCAATGGCGAGCCGCCGTAGCGATCCGTTCGCCGGTTGCTGTAGGGCGAGAGAAAGCTGCTCAACAGGTAGCCATTGGAGGCCTGCAATTGCACCATGCGGGCGCCGGCTTGCTGCGCCAGACGTGCTGCATGGGCGAACTGGGCACAGACGCTGCGGGCATCCTCGTGAGTCATGACCCTCGTGCCGCGACGACTTCGACTACCCACTGCCCGGCTGGGCGCCAGTAGAACTCCGCCACTGCGAGCCAGATCGCCCTGGCTGCCGTAGTGCTGCAATTGCACGACCACGGGGCAGGCATTTTCCCGCCCGTAGTCGATCAGCGGCGCCAAGTGGTGGACGTGACGCTGCTCGTACAGGCACAACCCTCCCTCGTGCAGCCGTGTGGATGCATCGACTGCGGAGTTGGCCAATACCACCATGGCGCAGCCTCCATCGATGATGCCCTTGTAGAAGGTCAGCATCTGCGGCGTCAGGCAACCTTCACGACCCAGATCGATACCCATGGGTGCGAAGTACACACGATTCTTCAGGTTCAGGTGTCGTCCGAGGGTGATGGACTGGCGCGTCAGCGGGTATCCCGAGGCCACGCCGGTTACCCGCTCTGCCGATCATTGCAAGGCGCGCCCTGGGCATCATTGCTTGCCAGGGCAGCCACCGACAGCTCCTGCAAGGGCTCGTGGAAGCAGTGGCACTTGATGACTTCCTTGAGCGTCGACAGCGTGGCGCGATCAAGCTTGGCGAATACGGCCAGTTGCACCGCGGCCTGTTGTGAAGGTCGGCACTCGACGATCGGAAAGCTCAGAAAACCCATGTCCCGCACATAGATGGACAGTTGCACCACCTCATGGGCCTGCGCGTTTTCCTCCATGCGAAACCTCACCGCCCGCAGTGAAACATGCTCGAGCAACCCCTCGACTGCCGTGCCGCGCGCCGTGTGCAACAAAACCTGCGGCAACACGCGGTTGGAAGGGGCGAACCAGTGGCTCTCCGGAAAGTTGACCGTGCGCATGCGCTTGAACAGCGGCATCTTGATCGCACTGCCACGCAGGCGCAGCGTGGTGACCAGATTACCGTTCTGGAAGAACATCGCGGTCTTGTCCACCGTCCGGGGCAGGGCGCGCTTCTCGCCAGCGCTGTGCTGGACCACAACCTCCACCGCATAGGTGGACTCGGTGTAGTTATTGAAGGAGACGGACAAGTCTTCGATCGAGATCGAGATTTCACCGCGCCGGTAACCCGAATGGCTATAGAAATAGTGGTACATCGCCTGACGAGCCACTTCGATCAGCATCAGGCCAGGCACGTGCTCATGGGGCTTGTTGTAGAAAAAGTAGTTGTTGGTGTCGTTCATCAGGCCGTACGACGACAGGTTGGCACGTGTCCAACCCGGCAGCGCGTGCAGCGTGTCGGCCAATTGAGTGACCAACGCCGGATCTGCTGCCGGCAACCCGAAACGCCTCTGCAGGTAGCACTCGACCTGACGCGGTAGCCACGCAGCGGACAGTCGGTAGCCCCCCTCGTGCAAGGCATAGTAGGCCTGGGCATTCATTTCGAAACTGTCGAGGGAGTCGAAATCTTCCTGCCCGAGTGTGGTGGGAATGCTGGCAAGCACCCGGCCACCTTGAGCGTCGTCGCGATACAGGACGCCCAACGCAGCACACCCGCGCTCATCGAGATGTTCGAGCAGGAAGTTGGTCTCTTCGACGGTCAGACGAGCCGGCAGAAGATCCTGAAATCCGCAGAGCAGTACGTCGTCCACAGTCCCTTTGTGCAAGACCTGTGGAGTCAGGGGTAACTGACGTTCCATGTTGATTACCTAATAGGGTTCGACGGGGAAGGCGAGCACAGCGTTCTTCAGCATGCGCTTGACGATGGGGCCGTGAGCAGGGCCGACCGGGATCATGTAAAGCCTTCCGAAGGCGTTGTACCGCTGGACGGAGGTCGTCACGCTCAAGCGCTGCACGCCCTCGCCTGCGGGCGTGAGATCGAGGCAGACCATGACCGCCAAGTGCGTATCGCGCGAAGTGAGCACCAGCCGATGCGCATCGATCGCCTCCACCGTGAAGAAGTCGAGGCGCTCGCCCACCGCAGGTTCCCGCTCGGCCGTTCGGGGTGTGAAACCATGGATGTCGGCCACACGGAACCGGCGGGAAACGAAGTCACGAAGGCGAAAAGCCGCAGAGAGCCACGCCGGGATATGCGCAGTCATCGCGCAGTATGCCTGCAGGGCCGTGACGCGCCCGCCGATGCGCACCGCAGCGCAGTGCAGGAAATCCAGCTGCGCAAGCTCGGCGACCAGGCGAACATCCTTGGGGGCGCAAATCAGGGCCGCGGGCATCATCTGCATGCCCCTGTCATTGCTGGAGCAGGGCGATGGCAGCCAATTCGGCCTTGAGCAGCAGCTTCTCGTAGGCCTCGTCGGGCGACTCCTGGCGGCTGGTGATCAAGCCCGCGATTTCACGCGCCGACTCGTCCAGCGGCTCATCGGCGATGAACACCGACTCGAACAACGGGATCGGCGGCAGGTAATGACCTTTCACGTAGGCGACGGTCTGCTGCAGCGGTCGCAGAAGCTCATCCAGCGTGAAACGGTTGAACCCGCCCGCACGGTAGCCGGACGCTGGCGCCCCGACGGTGGTGACGATCAGAAACTCCTTGTCCTGCAGCTTGTCACCACCGCGCGCATAGGCAAAACCGGGCGTGAAGACATCGTCGATCCAGCGCTTCATCAACGCCGGGCACGAGTACCAGTACAGCGGGAACAGCAGCACGATGCGTTCGTGGGCACACAGCAGCTTCTGCTCGGCGGCAATGTCGAAGCCATTGCTGCCCAGTGCGGCCGACAGAGGGTGCAGCGTGACATTGCTACCTTGCAGGGCTTCGACGATGGCGGCATTGGCCCGCGAGCTGCTCAAGTCAGGATGACCGATTACGACCAGAATGTTATCCATGGAGAAGTCCTTTCAAGTGATGGTGTCCAGGCCGCAGCCAGGGGGGGGTCATGCGGCGCGGTGGATTGAACGATAGTCCGCGGCATCTGTAACCTCCCCAATTGTGCAGGCCTGGGTCGGGACGTCGATCCAGCAAGCGAATAGCCAATGGTCGCCCACGCGCACCGGCGCCGCGGCTCGACGGGCGCGATAGCCTGCACGGCGCAGCAATCGCTCGATGCCGAGTGGCGACACGGTGATCAACTGCCGCACGCCCCGAGCGGCCGCACAGCGCAACACGGCATCCAGCAACTGCGTGGCGACGACGGAAGAAAATTGGCCGCCAGAGGTCCGCCCGGCCAGACCAAAATCCATGGCGGAGAAACGCGACAGCTCCCAGATCCGCGAATCACATGGCAGTGTCTGATCGCCCATCAACTGCGGGAATACCTCTGCAAGCAGGTAGCGTTGGTTGGTTGGCAGCACGCGCGCCGTGCCTATGACCTGCTCCTGATCATTGAAGGCAAGCACATAGAGCGTCTCGTCATGGTCGAACTGATCACGCTCGCGACCTGGATCACACGCTAGCTCCCACCCCAGGGTGTCGACGAATACCCGATAACGATAACGGTCCATCTGCAGCAAGCGCGCCTGCCCCAGCTCCTGCTGTGTTCCAACGACGATTTCCATCTCGCGTCCTCCGGCCAATGTGGAAAGGACGCGTATTCGACTCGAAGTAGGGTGATAGCAAAACTGCACTATTTGGCAGGGTACTTCTGCACATAAGCGCAGGGCGTTCGCGCTAGGCCAGCAACCCCAGAAGCGCCGCCCGCGCTACCGCTGCCGTACGATTTGCAGCGCCCAGTTTGGCGCCGGCATTGCGGGTGTGGAATTTCACCGTTTCAATCGACAAGGTGAGGATGTCGGCAACCTCGTTGAGCGTCTTGCCATCGGCAGCCCAACGCAGCACTTCGCGCTCGCGTTCGGAGAGCGGGGACTGCGGCTGCGGTTGCCAGGAGTCCGAGAGCAGCCGCGAGAAGCCTTGGTGGGCGACATTCGCCAGCCAGCGCATCCGCGTCTCATGGGCACGCAACTCACATGCGCCGATCCCTTCGCCAGAGCGCGCCAAGGTCAGCATCCCCCCGCCCTTGCTCCCCTCCAGACACGATTGCGCCCAACCGTGGCGAAGACCGGCCTGCCGTGCCTCATCCCACAACTGCGGAGCGTCGGCGAATATTTCGTCGCCCCAGACCACTGGCTGCATCGAGCGCTGACAGTGGCGGACCGTCGGGTCAAGGAGCAGGTACCCATTGGCATGGTAATGATCACACCATGACCGGCTGTAGTTGCTGAGCATGACGATCCGCGGCTTGGTGACAGGCAGCGGCGTGCGCAGGCCATAAGCACAGTAATCGAAGCCCAGACGGCGCGCGGCTGCCTTGACCTCTTCCAACAACGTTTGCGTATCGCGCGCGTCATAAACCGCCGCCAGCATGTCGCCCATCCATTGCATTTATTATTCTCTCCATGAATGTGAAGCTGCTGCAGCCGCCCCCTGAAGGTGCGAGCCTAGCGGAGCTGCAACAGCCGGACATTGAGCGATATCAATTCGCCACAACGTTAACGAATACTACCGCGCGGTATTTATCCCGTGGCCGGCCTGGTCGGTTCGGCACCTTGGCGCTGACGATACAAGCACAGCGTTACAAAAAATGCTGGCGCCCCCGGGCGATTCACCGATATCTCCTGCCTATCTGGATTGAC